>JBMOJD010000035.1:0-31044 GCA_049317025.1 Fimbriimonas sp.
GGCATGGACTATGACGTCATCATCGTGGGGGGCGGTCCGGCGGGATCGACCTGCGCTTCGCTGCTGAAGAAATATGGCCCCGACCTTCGCGTGCTTGTGTTGGAGCGAGAAGTCTTTCCCCGGGCGCACGTGGGCGAGAGTCAGCTTCCGCCCGTGACCCAGGTTTTGGCCGAGATGGGCGTTTGGGAGAAGGTCGAGGCGGCGGGCTTTCCGGTGAAGACGGGGGCGATGTACCGGTGGGGCAGCAGCGATGATCTTTGGAAGTTCGACTTCTTGGTCGGCGAGCAGTACGAAGAGCAGGCGAGGCCGGGGAAGCTGGAGGGGCAGCGGCTACGCACAACCTTTCATGTCGAGCGGGCTCTCTACGACAAGATTCTGCTCGACCACGCACGGGAACTCGGGGCGGAAGTACGGGAGGGCACCAAGGTTGTCGCGGTTGAACGAGACGGCGACACGATCCTTGGTCTGACTCTGGCCGATGGCCAGGTGGTGCGGGGAACGACCTATGTGGATGCCTCTGGGCATGTGGGCTTCCTGCGTCGGCAGATGGGCGTGGAGGTGGACGAACCCACCCAACTGAAGAACATCGCGATCTGGGATTACTGGGAGAACACCGAGTGGTCGAAGACGGTGAACAAGGGCGGGATTCGGGCGCGCATTTTCTCGATTGGATACGGCTGGATCTGGTTCTTGCCGATCAGTGAGACCCGCACCAGCATTGGCGCGGTCACGCATGTCGATCACTTTCGCGATTCGGGGCAGAAGGCGGAGGATTTCTATGTTTCCGCCCTGCAGGAAGAGCCCTTTGTTCGCGGGCTCTTGCCGAACGCGCGTCGGGAAGGCAACCTGGCGAGCACCAAGGATTGGTCGTTCACGGCGGCGCGGATCACGGGAGACAACTGGTATCTGGTCGGCGAATCGGCGGGATTTGCCGATCCGATATTGGCGGCGGGCATGACTTTGGCGCACGTGGGCGCCCGCGAACTGGCCCACCTGATTCTTGCGAAGCATGCGGGCGAGCACGACGAGGCTTGGCTGAAAGCTTGGTACGAAGAGATCACTTTGCGACGGGTTCGGCAGCACATCCGCTTTGCCGACTTTTGGTACAGCAACAATGTCCACTTCACCGAGCTCAAGGAGTTCACTTCGGCCATAGCCGCCGATGCGGGCTTGACCTTGGATCCGGATGAGGGCTTCCGTTGGTTGGCCGCCGGTGGCTTTGCTTCGGATAACCTCGCCCTGCCGGTGGTTGGGACTTACGCGCTGGCCCCGGCGAAGATTTTGATGCAGAAACTGACGGGTAAGGAAGCTACTTGGCAGGTTGGCAAGTACAACGAGTTTCGACTGAACCTGGCGGGCGCGATGAAGACGGAAGTGCCGTACTGCTTCGAGGGCAAGATTGATCGCATCAAGGGTTACACCCGGGGGGCGAAGCTACTTCCTTTGGTCGGGATGTATCGAATTGTCTTTGCCGCTTTGCAAAACGAATCGGATGCGAGCCGGGTGATGGGGCTGATTCGGAACTTTCTGATGGAGCAGAAGGCCGCCAGCCAGAGCGCGCTTATCAGTGCCTTGGAGGCCATCGAAGGCATGATCGCCGAGGGCTGGGTGACGGCCAAGGTGAATAAAAAGCGACCATTCTTGCAGTTATCGGTCGAACAGCACTCGATGGAGATCACGGAAGTCGAGGAACCGGTGGCGGTCGGAGCGTATCGGGAAGACAAAGGTAGAGTGCAGAAATGAAAGTCACCGTCGACCAGATTAAGTCGCTTGCCCCCAACGTCCGCACCTCCTATCTCGAAGCCCTCAAGAGTGCGGATGAAGTGCTCAATGGATTCGCGATCAACCACACGCCACTGCGGCTCGCGCATTTCATGGCGCAGATTCTGCATGAAACGGGTGGTTTCACGATCTTCACGGAGAACATGAATTACTCGGCGGAGCGAATGATGGTCGTGTGGCCGAGTCGATTCAAGACTCTGGCGGATGCGGCTCTCTTTGCCCATAACCCTAAGGCACTGGCCAACAAGGTTTACAACGGCAGGATGGGCAATCGCGTTGGTACCGACGACGGCTTTAACTTCATCGGCCACGGTTTCATGCAACTCACGGGCCGCGAGGCGTACAAGAAGTACGGTGAGAAGCTTGGGATTGATTTGGTCGGTGACTCCTCGCTCGCACTCGATCCGAGGTACTCGCTTCGAATCGCCGCCGCCGAGTGGTCAGCCAGTGGTTGCAACGCTTTCGCCGACAACGATGACCTGAATCGCGTGACGCGCGCGATCAACGGTGGTTTGACCGGCCTGGCTTCGCGTCGCGAGTGGCTGCGGAAGACCAAAGCCGTCTGGCATTAAGGATTCGCCGAGAACGCCCGAATGACCTCGCTCTTGGCCTCCTCTACCGAGACCGGACGCCCGGTTTCCAGCGTGAGCGAGGTCACCCCGTAGCCCTGGATTCCGCACGGCACGATGGACTCGAACGGGGCGAGGTCAAGGTCGCAATTGAGGGCGATGCCGTGCATCGAGACCCAGCGGCGCACGCGGATACCGATGGCGGCGACTTTGCGGTCTTCGATCCAGACCCCAGTGTGGGGCGGGAACCGTCTTGGCTGCAGACCAAATGAGGCGACGGCTTGCATGGTGACCTCTTCGAGAGAGCGGAGCCAGACATGGAGGTCGCGGCCCCGTTGGGCGACGTCGAAGACGGGATAGATCACAAGTTGGCCGGGGCCGTGGTAGGTGACGTCGCCCCCACGTTCGGTCCGAAAAACATCGGTTCCGCGCTCGGCGTATGACTCCTGGGGATAGAGCAAGTTTTCCGCGTGAAAATTCGCTCCCAGGGTCAGGACGGGGTCATGCTCGACCAAAAGCAATGTGTCGGGGGCTGTCCCGTCGGCGACCTTCTCCAGGAGGTCGGCCTGGAGGTCGCGGCAGGATTCGTAACCCATCCGGCCGAGATCCACGACGTCGAACGGCCTCATTCGGTTGGGTTTTTCACCAGCAGCACGCGGTAGCCATCGACCTCGGTGGCGAGGGGGATGAATACCTCTTGAGCGAGACTCTCGGCGACTTTCTGGGTCACGGCGATGCCGCCGACCTGCGAGGTCGCCTCGACGTGGGCGGCGATATCGATGACTTCGGTGAACTGCACTTCGTCGAGGTCGGCCTTGATGATGCCCGTGTGGAGTCCGATGCGAAGGCGAAACGGCTTGCTTAGCTTGTTCTTCTCGCGGTTGAACCGCTCGACATCGCGTTGGATGTGACGTGCGGCGCGGAGGGCCTCTTCGCAGGTATCGAACGCGACCACCGCGCCATCGCCTGCGGTCGAGTGGACGCGGCCACCATGTTTCTCGGAGAGTTCCTCGATCCATTCTTGGTAGAGCCGGAAGGTGTATTCGACCACAAGGGGGTCGCTGGTCGCCTTCATTTCGCTGGATTTGGCCGCATCGACGACCATGACGCAGACGTGCAGGTCCTCGGAAACTAGCTCGACATGCAGTTGGAGCATCTCGGCGAGCAAGGTGTTGCGGTCATTGCGTTGCAACATTCGTTCGCGAGCGAAGCGCCTCTGCACGGTGGCACCGAGGGCACTGACGAGCGTGATCAGCATCAAAGTGGCGGATGAAATGATCGTGAGCTGCGTTTTGGCGGCACCGAGAAGCGCATCGCTTGCCGCATTAGGAACGAAATACTGAAATAGCAGCTTGACGGCGATCATCGATGCCGACACGAGCACACCACGCCAGGCGCGCCGGGCAAAGAATCCGGCAAAAACAAAACTTAGCAGGCTCGCCACGGCGAGGATGGTGTTCAAAACAAGCATCAGCGCTTGCATGCCGGTGATCTGGCTCTCGCCAGATGTCGTCCCGACCGGGGGGACCACCGAAGTGAGAAGGTGGCTGGCAACGGCAAGGACAAGCGCAAGCACGGGGCCAAGCAGGAACGCGTACTTGTGTAGCGCTCCCAGGAAAGGAAAGCGATCCAACCAAGTGGTCTCTTCTGTGACCGTGTTGCTCGAATCCAGCTTGGACTTGAGGATTAGGTACCGCTCCAGCTTCTCCTGCCGAGTCAGAGCTTCTCGGATGCGTTCTTTTTTCTTGATCTGCCAATAGCCGCCGAAGACAGCGGCAAAGGAACCCACGCACGCATAGGCGAGGGCGAAAATGAAGGTCCCGGCCATGACCAAGACCATCTGTAGCCATCGACTGCTATCGGGAGCGCCTTGGTTTGCAAGCGCGAGCCAGTTCACGATCATCGAAGGTACGGCAAATCCCACCCACAAGCACAGGCCCCCCTGGAGGGCATAGCGAACCATGCCTTTTTGGAAATAGCAGCCAAGGTGGAGGCACATGGCGACGGTTGAAGCGATGAGCATCAGGGTCTGGCTAACGCTATAGCCCATGTAATTCCAGCGGTAGCCCGCCGCACTCATGGTCCCGAAGACGATCATCATCGACACGGGGACAGCCCCGGTGAAGGCGACAAACCGGATTGGCTCTCTGGTCAACCCACCAAAAAACCGTCGAATGCGTTGCCAAGCGCCCCAAAGCGGGGCCAAGGTCAGCTTGGGCCCCGTTGGCACAGGAGCCTGGCCCGGATCAAATGAATCGAGGAGGGTTTGGACAAAGGCCGAGGTCAGCCCGTATTCCGCTGCGAGTTCATCGGCAGGCCGCCGAGCTTCATCTGGGTTTTTGCGGAGGAACAACGCAAGCTGGCTCGCGGCTTCGATCGAAATCTCTGGTGAACTTGTCGGTGGCATGGCCCTCCCCTTCCTAGATTGTTACATGGGAATCGGCTTCCAGGTTCCAAAAACTCGCATAATGGAGGCTTGGAGTTGGCCGGGTGACGGCCTTTGCCTTCGGGCATGGGAGGAAAGTCCGGACTTCACAGGGCACAGTGCCCAGTGAGAGGCGCAAGCCTCAAGCTGGGGCGAGGCGACTCGACGGAAAGTGCCACAGAAACGAAACCGCCTCGATTCGTCGGGGTAAGGGTGAAAAGGTGAGGTAAGAGCTCACTCCGAGGCGTCGCAAGGCGTTTCGGGGGCAAACCCCGCTGGAAGCAAGGCCTAATAGGGAGAGGATGACGCGGCCCGCCGACTCTCCGGGTTGGCCGCATCAGATAAATCGTCACACAAACACAGAATCCGGCTTACAGGCCGACTCCAACAATCGCCTTCATCGCAGGATGACTGATACGTCGCGCAGGCGGGTTTCGTTCGGCGATATCGACGCATAAGGCCCAATCGCGTTAAAATTTTATCGATTTCGCCCCAAGACCCCCAAATTTAGGGACAATAGAGGAGGTTTGGCAGAGAAGGCACGCTATCGGTCGGTATTCATCTCGGATCTCCACCTGGGCGCATATGGCTCGAAGACGGAGAAGATCCGGACTTTTCTCGATTCTTTCGAGACCGATCAGTTGTACTTGGTGGGCGATATCGTGGACGGCTGGGTCGTGGCGGGCAACCAAGCCTGGAATGACGACCACACTCAGGTTCTGCGCCAATTGTTTTCCCAGGCCCAGCTTGGGGTCGAGGTCTACTTTACGCCCGGCAACCACGACGATTTCGGCCACTTTATGAACGGGGTCTCGCTTGGGACCTTCCACACCGACCGATCGTTCATCCATACGACCCTGGACGGTCGCCGAATCTTGGTCGTGCATGGCGACAAGTTTGACCCATTCACCAGCGAACACCGCTGGCTTGCCTACGGCACCGCCTTGCTCTATGAGGAGTTGACGCTGCTCAACAAGCGGATGGCCGACCTGTGGGAGCCGATCATTGGCCGCCGATTTGACTTCGCCACCGGGTTCAAGAAGTTCACCAAGCGGGTCATCAAGAAGAAGACCAACTACGAGGAGCAGCTTGTGGCCCATGCGATCAGCCTGGGTTACGACGGGGTCATTTGTGGTCACATCCACTCGCCCGCCATGCGCTCGCACGGTGAGATTCTCTATGTGAACTGCGGCGACTTTGTCGAGCACGGCACGGCGGTGGTGGAGCACCACGATGGACGCCTCGAGCTGGTTGCTTGGGACGGGGCTACGATTGCGATGACGGATTGGAACCACGTGCCGATGATCGTCAGCGCCTAGTTTCATCCAAATGCTATCTCCGGTTCACGCTGCATTCAGAGGGCGGAGCGATCATGGACTCACGGAAAACGGAGTCCCATCATGAAGCTAACCGAAACCATTTCTTCTCGTCGTAGCCTTCTCCAACTTGCCGGTGGAACCGCCCTCGGCGTGCTCGGCTCTCAACTTCTCCTCGGCTGCGGTGGTAGCGGAACCGACACCAACTACGCCACGGCTCTCGATCAATCGATTCTTGGCGCCGCCAAGATCGCCGAAGCCCTCGCCGTCACCATGTACACGGGCATCATCAACGATGCGCCCTTCTTCGCGACCCTGAGTGCGGCCAACCAAGGCTACATCCGGGCGGCGCGCGACGAAGAGAAGTTCCACTACGACCTTCTGCGCAACGCTACTGGTGGCGCGGATGCTCAGCTGAACTACTACTTCCCGACGAATATGTTCAGCAACATCGGGGTCACGATTAACACGCTGACGACGCTTGAGGATGCCTTCATTGCTGCCTACTTGGTGGGAGTTAAGGACCTTTCGACGCCTGACCTGCGAGTTCTTGCCGCCAAGATCATGGGTATCGAAAGCGACCATCGAACCCTTGCCCGTTTGATCGGTGATGATCTCGGGCTGACGACAATTACTGGCCTAAGTGGCAGTCCAGAACCCGTTGATCCTCCCAACAACAACGTCTACGAGCGCACCTACGGCTTGACCACTATCAGCCAAGTGGTATCGGCTCTCGGACCCTTCCTTGCCCTCGGCAGCAACACGGTTCTCAAGACCTTCAATCCTGCCTACGTGCCATCCAATACGGACCTCTACCCGAACCCGGCGAACTGACTTATATCCTCCCTACCCTCCCCTCGAGTGCCGGGCATGGCTTCACACATGTCCCGGCCTCTTGGTCATTTAGGGATTCGGTCGGCTGCGTAGAAGAATGAAGTAGCGGCCACTTCGGACTTGTTCGACTCGGCGTTGGGTGCCGAATGCTCCGAAGGAACGGCCAACCCGAGTGATGATCCAGGAGTTCGGCGGGATTTCATCCACAGACTCAGTTTCCACGACCTTTGATGGCCAGTAGAGCGAAGCGGAAGGGTGGCTGGTTTCTTGAATCTTCAATCCACCCGTTCCAAGTTCCTTTGATCGCCTTGTCATCTGATACATCGTGAGCGGCAACTCCCGTTCACTTAGGCCACGAATGATGTCGTGCAACTCGGCGTGGGGACCTTCGAGGCGATAAGTTCCGATCATTCCCCCTTGGTAGTAGAGCGTAAAGCCACCCTGGACAAAGGCCCAAACTCCAAGCGAGGCAGCTACCAAAGATGGCCAGCGAATGCCCTTCCATCGTTCGGCCAACTCACCCCCAACCAGAATTGCAAGAGCGGGGAAGGCAGGAAGGATGTAGTGGGGCAACTTCGCCTTACTAACGGTAAAGAAAACGAATATAGTGACCGACCAGATCCACAGATACTGCTTCAAAGGATCCTGCGACGCGCCTCGCGCGGAGCGAAACATCGAAATCGTCCAAGGTATCGAGCCGACCAGAAGGATGGGGACATAGAACACCCATCCCACGATGCCGCCGAGAGTATGCGCGGTATCGCCGCCCGTAAAGCGATTGAGGTTCTGTTCGATCAGAAACTTCTGGACGAACACGTCGCGATTAACCAAATACGCGGGCACATACCAAGTGCTGATAGTGACGAGAAAGATCAGCGTTCCTAGACCCCAATAGCCCCGGTAAGCCTCACGTAACTTCGGCGTCATGAAGTAGGTCGCGGCGAGAATCGGTACAAAAAGCAGGCATCCTACTGGACCCTTCGCTAGCACCGATAGCCCGAGGAAGAAGGCGGAAACCAGCCGCCATCGTTTGTCCCCCACCAGAGACTCGTACAGTGTGAGAAAGCACACGGCGAGCGAGGCCGACAGGAGCGTGTCCGTCATCATCATCCGGCCCAGGATCGCGCTGAGGAGCAAGGTGCCCTGCACGACCATGGCAATTGCGGCCGCAACATCCCCCGACCGACGACGAGTGAACCAGCCTACAAAGCCGATGAGGGCGACCGAGACGACCACACTGCCTAAGCGCGGACCCACCATGTCGCCGAACAGGGCCAAGAATGGTTTGCTAATCCAATAGAGGAGAACTGGCTTTTCGAACCAGGGATTTCCGTTGTAGAACGGGGTGATCCACTCGCCGCGTCGGTTCATTTCCGCCGTGATGGCGCCGTAGAAGCCCTCATCAAGGTCGAATAGCCCGTAGGTCCACCAGCCAAGCAGCGGAAGGCTCCCGAGGAGCCATGCCCAGAAGAAACTCGCTGGCGGACGCACCGTCTTCACGCCAGAAAGGTACCCAAGCCCGCCACCACGCGATTTCGGCGCACCATAATGGTGCGATGGCGCTTGATAGCCACCTCCGATTCCAGCGCACGCGCGACGACCATAGCCGGGAAACGGCCGAGGATTACGTCGAGCTTATCGACGCGCTCCTGCAGGAGTCGGGTGAGGCACGGGCGGTGGAGTTGGCTCAGCGGTTGGGGGTCTCGCACGTCACGGTGTCCAAGACAGTTCAGCGGCTCATCCGCGAAGGCTTCGTATCTTCCCAGCCCTACCGAAGCATTTTCCTAACGCCGAAGGGGCTGGCGCTAGCGCAGGCCTCCCGCGAGCGCCACATCCTCGTCCATGACTTTCTCGTCGCGCTCGGCGTTCCGGACGAGATCGCCGAAGCCGATACCGAGGGCATCGAGCACCATGTGAGCGACCAGACGCTCGACGCCATGCGCCGCCTGCTGGAAAGCGCGAAGAAATGAATCCAACTTCGGTTCGCTATGAGCTTTTGGCCGTCTGTCCACACACGCAGGCGCGGCGTGGTCGGCTCCATACCCCGCACGGCACGGTCGAACTGCCCGCGTTCATGCCTGTGGGCACCCAGGGCACGGTCAAAACCGTCGGAAGTGAGGACCTAGAGGCGATCGGGTTTGAGCTGATCCTTTCGAACACCTACCACCTGAGCCTGCGACCCACTGCCGACGTCGTCGAACGCTTTGGGGGGCTGCACGACTTCATGGGCTGGCGGGGCGGCATTCTCACCGACTCGGGCGGCTACCAGGTGATGAGCCTTAGCGACATGCGCGATATCGACGACGACGGGGTGACGTTCAAATCGCACCTCGACGGGTCGAAGCACCGACTCACACCCGAGCGTGCCATCCAGATTCAGGGTCAGCTTGGGGTGGACATCAGCATGGTGCTGGACGAATGCCCGCCCTATCCCTGCACCCGCGACGAGGCGGCCAAGGCCATGCAACGCACGCACGCCTGGGCTCCCCGCAACCTTTCTGCCGCCCGCGAGGGTCAGTCCCTGTTCGGCATTGTCCAGGGCGGAGTCCACGAGGACCTGCGCGCTGAATCGGCGGCATTCATTGGCTCGCTTCCGTTTGCTGGCGTCGCCATCGGTGGGGTCTGCGTGGGGGAGCCGACCGAGATGCAGTACCCGGTTGTGGCGCACACGGCTCCTTTGCTTCCCGCCGACAAGGCGCGTTACCTGATGGGGGTGGGCCATCCTCGCGACATTCTTCACGCCGTGCGGCATGGCGTCGATATGTTCGACTGCGTCCTGCCGACGCGGATGGCCCGGCACCACTGCCTCTACACTCTGCAAGGCCGCGTGAATGCGATGGGAGCCCAGTTTGCCGAGCAGAAGACTCCCATTGACCCGGAGAGCGTCTTCCCGGGTCTAGAGCGATATTCGCCCGCCTATCTGCGGCATCTCTTCAAAGCAACCGAGCCGCTCGGGGCCCGGTTGGCTTCGCTCCATAACCTCCATTTTTACGCTCGGCTAATGCGTGAGATTCGCGAAGCGATCACGCATGGAACCTGGCCGGAACTGGAAAGGCGATATGCGAACGCCTAGAAAAAAGTAACCGAACTCGGTCCCGGACGCCTTACAATGAGACGAAGGTGGATCGATGAAGACCCAAGAAGAAAAGATACGGCACCTCTTTAGGCGCTACGGCCTGGGGGCCAGCCCGGCAGAAATCGAGCTGGGCATGAAGCTCGGAATCGAAGGCTCGCTGAAGCACTTGATCGAGTACGAGCAAGTGGACGAGCAGTTCCCTGTGCACCCGTTTGAGTTCTGCTGGCGTGACAAATCCGAGGCCGACCCGGGTGCGTATAACTTTCGGCAGTGGTGGGTGTTTCGCTTGCTTGCCACCAAGCGGCCCTTACAAGAGAAGATGACAGTCTTCTGGCACAACCATTTTGCCGTCAGCGAAGGGAAGGTGGAAGACGGCCCGATCATGCTGTACTACCTTCAGACCCTGCGGCAGCATGCCACCGGCAAGTTCGGCGACCTGCTGAAGGCGGTCAGCACGACCCCCGCGCTGATGCGCTATCTCGATCTTCAGAGAGCCTATCGCGGCCACCCGAACGAGAACTTCGCTCGCGAGGTCATGGAGCTATTCACCCTAGGCATCGGGAACTACACCGAAAAGGATATTCAGGAGGCCTCTCGGGCTCTCACGGGCTGGAGTTACGTTCACCTCTATTACGAATTTCCTGGCAATAACGATGTGAAGCTGAGGGAGTCGCTGAAATACGAACGACCCTTTGCCGCGTTTGCCTACTTGGAGGCAATGCGCGACCCCACCGAAAAGACGATCTTGGGCAAGAAGGGCGACATCGATGGCTATGAGCTCCTCCAGATGCTGGCGGAGCACCCGATCACAGCCAAGAACATCAGCCGGAAGATGTGGGAGCTGCTCGTCTATCCCGATCCGGCTCCCCAGCTTGTGGACCGGATCGCCAAGGTCTTCCTGAAATCGAAGGGCGACATCAAGGCCGTGCTTTACGCGATGGCAAAGCAGCCAGAGTTCTGGAGCGAGAAGGCCGAGCGCGCGATTGTGAAGAGCCCGGTCGATTTCGTGATCCCGATTTGCCGCCAGCAGGGCGTTGGCGATGCCCTGATGGCGCTTCGCGACCCAAAGGCAACCCCGGAAACGAGAATCAACCAGAAAATTCCCGACAACCTCTGGGGGATCCAATACCGAATGGAGATGTCGGGCATGAGTCTCCTCTATCCGCCCGACGTTTCGGGCTGGGATTGGGGCGAGAGTTGGGCGTCGCCCGCGGCGATGGTGGAGCGCATGCGGTTCCGTGGGGCTATGATGTATGGCGACAACGCGGCGGGGGCGGGCGCCCAAACCGCGCTCGATTACATTAAGAAATCGTTGCCCGCGAGTTCGGAAGCGATTGGGGAATCTCTTTTGCGGCTGTTTGACGTAAACTTGCACGAGGATCAGAAAGCGGTCCTCACTGCCTTGATCGAAAGATCGGGTGGGCTGAAAGTATTGGACGACCCTCGGGGCTGGGTGAACGTGATGGATCGGGCCATGACCGTGCTGGTTGCGGCTCCAGAAGCCCACATGTGCTAGGTTCTGAGGGGTAGTTTGAGATTGTTTTGGAAAGCACGACCTTTTTTGGGCGAAAATCCGTCGTGCTAGAGTTCGGCAAACTTGCTATACTGACTCGCAACGTCTTAGAGGAATTTTCGCCCAATGATTAGAGGTGACGGATTGAAGAGGTGGACTTGGGTTTTCGCGACCGTATCGGCATTGGCCTTTGTTGGCTGTGGCGGTAGCGGTGGCGGCGGTACTGTAGGCGGTGGCGGCGGTGGAACTGGAACGGGACGATCCGTTGCCAGCGTGAACCTGCCCGACACTCCCGGATTGGTACAGATTGGATTTTCGACCGGCCAGGGGCGAGCTGTTGGCGATACCTATGCGGTGATGCGTCGATTTAGCCTTACCGACAACATCGGTACGGCCGAGGATCGCCTCAGCAGCACGCGCAAGCTACTTCTGAAGGGATACGAGTTCCAGCTCATGCCGGTAAACGTCCCTCTCGGAACGGCTCCTTCGCGAACGTTCAACAACTACACGCTGGACATCCTTCGCGTGGAGCAGGACAATGGCGGCGGTAGCACAACCTCCTACGACTTCGCGTCGGGCGTGCCCGCTGGCTTCCCCTCGCGGTTTGCTCCGATCCCGGCCACGATTCCTTCGCGCATCACGGCTTTCACTGGTCGAACCACGACCGTCCCGGTCTTCTTGGACGACGCAATGTTGTACTTGTACAACGATCCGAGCGACGATCCCGATGCTGGCGACGTGATGTCGTTCGACAAGGACCAGTTCAACGCGATCAACCTGCCTGTCGATGATCCACGCCTGCTTGGATTCCTGAGCGACTACGTTCGGTTTGACATTTCGAACATGGCCCCCGAACTTCGTCCCACGCTCCTTGGTGGAACGGCGGCTGGTAGCGTGCTCTTCAGCGGTGATGGCTATGCCATCTCCGAGTCGGGTAGCCAAGGCGTTTACAATGCCCTGACCCTCGACCAGTTCACCCCGGTTGAAGGCCGATTCAAGGGCCCAACGGTCATTGGAGGCCAGGCAACCCCCGGCACCTACACCTTGATTCAGTCGAACCCCAGCGACCTCGCTGGACTCAGCCGAATCACTTCGCTTCAGGGAACCTGGCGAGAAGCCACCGACCTGATCGCGAACCTGGGCAACTTTGAAGTTATCACGTTCCCCAACAGCGCGGAAAATGGTCGCCAGGACATGATCGCCATCGTTCGAACGGCTGGCGTGATCACCAACTTCTACTTCGGAGAAGCCGATCTCAACAACGGCAACTTCCGCTTGTATCCCATCGGCAACATTGTCGGTGCAAGCACGACTGGTGAGCTTACTGGAACGATCACGGAGTTCAAGGACAAGAACGGGGCTGCGGTTGACCTGCCGAACCGAGTTCGAGAAGGATCCTACACGTTCAATGGTGCAGTTCCGACAGGATTCAGCACTACCGGTCGCTTCATTGTCTTCCGACGCTGATGCGACCCATCCTCGCGGGCATCGAGACCGAATACGGACTTTTCGTTGAAGGTCGCGGTGCCGAGGATCAGATAGAAGACGCCATGACACTCGTCCGGGGAACCCCGGACGAGTGTTTTGTTGGTTGGGACTACCGTTTTGAATCGCCCCGCGCCGACCTGCGTGGGTTCCGCCTCGACCGGCTTGCCTTCGACCCCGAAGACGCGAAATTTGACGCGGGCAAGACCCTCCCTAAGGACACCGACATCCGGTCTGACCGGATTCTCGCGAACGGCGCCCGCTTCTACAACGACCACGGCCATCCGGAGTATTCGACCCCCGAAGCTTGGTCGATCCATGAACTCGCGCGCCACGACCAGTACGGGGAGCAAGTCGTCCTTCGCGCGGCCAAAACGATGGAAGCTCGCGAAGACCGGGCGATCAAGGTCTACAAGAACAACACCGACGGCCACGGGGCATCGTATGGGACTCACGAGAGCTACCTCGTTCCTCGCGAGATCGGTTACGAGCGGCTCTTCGCGGCGGTGACGCCCATGCTCGTCGCCCGCCAAATACTCACTGGTGCCGGCAAGGTCGGGGCCGAGCTTGGTGCCCACGCGACCTACCAAATCAGCCAGCGAGCCGATTTCTTCGTCGAACCGGCCAATGCAGAGACGCTCTACCGTCGCCCGATTTTCAACACTCGCGATGAGCCGCACGGAGACCCCCGAGAGTGGATCCGGATGCACGTGATCAGTGGCGACGCGAACATGATGGCGATCTCGACCGCCCTCAAGGTCGGGCTGGTCAAGATTGCCCTCGCCATCGCCGATACCAACCGCCCGCCCGTGTGGCGTCTGAAGGACCCTGTTCGTGCCTTCCAATCGGCGAGCCGTGACGAGAGCATGACCTTTCGGGTGGACCTTGAGGGCGGAAGCTGGACGACTTTGCCCGAGCTCTTGGAGGGTTACTTTGCCTCCGCCGAGGCGACGGTTGAGCTTGATGAGGATGCGGTTTGGACAATCCAAACGAGCCGCGGGCTGCTCACACAACTCCGTTCGGACCCTGCTCGCTTTGCCCGGTCGGTGGATTGGGCGGCCAAGCGCGCCATGCTGGAGCAGGTGATGTCCGAGGAAGGCTGGGACTGGCGTCACCCCGCTCTCGCCTCCTACGACCTGGAGTATCACAACGTGGACCCCGAAGACGGCCTTCACGCCGCCCTCGAAGAGATGGACATGATCGATGCGAATCCATCGTGGACGAGCCTGGAGCGCTACGCAGATGATGTCTTCGAGGACACCCGAGCCCGAGCGCGATCCATCGCGGTTCGGCGATTTCGTGCTCACCTTGTTGCCGCAACCTGGAGTAATCTCAGCTTTCGGATGGACGATGGCCGCACCGAGGACGTCGCCCTGAAGCCGGACCGGGCCTACCCCAGGGAACTGGAAGATGCGCCCAACGTAGGAACCTTCATACAGCAATTGCGAGCGATCTGATGAGCGACCGACTAACCAAACCCACCAGCCCCGAACCCACGAGAAAGCTCGGCGACGAAAACGCCCCGAGCCGACCGGATGTGCAGCGCCCCGAAGGCGGCAACGAACTGATGCGACGCATGAAGAAAGTGGACCCGGACCAGGCGAAGAAGTACCGCCAACGATCGGGCCAGTGAACACGGCCGCTCGCGATTTCTCCGAGTTGGTTTGGCCGCTGTCGGGCGCGACTTCGCTGGCCACCGAAACCCACGGTACGACCGTGCTCGCGATCCGTTACAAGGATGGAGTTCTGAACCTCGCCGACCGACGGGCCACCGCCGGAAACCTGATCATGTTTGATCAGGCGGAAAAGATCGTCGCCCTTGACGATGCGACGGTGATCTCGATTTCGGGTGCCTTTGCCAAGTCGATCGAGGTTTGCCGGTATCTGAAGCACGCGTTCAAGTACTACCGCCGCGTGGTGCTGCACGAGCTTTCGCTGGAAGGCAAGCTTGCCGAGATCACTCGCACTTTGGCGGGCAATATCCCCAATGCCATGCAAGGTGTCGGTGTCTTCATCCCGATCCTTTCCGCCTACGACAAGAAGAAAGACGAATTCAGGGTCTTCTTCTTTGATGTGGCTGGGGCACGGTTTGAGACCGGATCCTATGCCTGCGCGGGCTCGGGTTCCGAGCGCATTCGCGGAGTCTTTGAATACATCGGTCGTGAGAAGGGTGGATTCGAGAACATGACTCTCGACGAAGTTCTGAAAGAGGGCCTGCTCATGCTGGACATCGCCGCCGACCTCGACTCGGCAACGGGCGGATTCAACAAACATCTGCCCATCGTTCGCATTTTGGACCGCGACGGCAACCGACCGGTCTCGGAAGAGCAACTTCGTGCCGCGATTTCCCAGTTGAATTAGGCTGCGCGCCGCATCAGGATCAGAAGGGACGGCGCTCCAAGGAGCGCTGTCACGATCCCGACGGGAAGCTCAACGCCCTGAATCCCTCGCTGGGCGACCGCATCCGCCACTAGCAGTAAGAGAGCCCCCACAAGGCCCGAGGCGGGCAGGGAATCGCGCCAATCGACTCCTACCAGCCTGCGAGCAACATGGGGAGCGACCAGGCCGAGGAAGCCGAGAATCCCCACGGCCCCTACCGCTGCTGCCGTCATCAAGGTCCCGATGACGAGGACGCGGCGAATAAGTTTCGCGGTATCGACCCCCAAGGTCAGGGCCACACTCTCGCCAAGGGCAAAGGCGTTGAGGGATCGCGACGATCCAAAGAGCAACGAACCACCGACGACCAGAACCACCAAGAGAAGCCCATTGGTCGGCCAGAAAGCAGGCGTGGTGCTCCCCAACAGCCAGCGCAGAACCACGCCACTGTCCCGGCCGCCCGCGAGCAAAATCATGCTGAGAATGGCCG
Source organism: Fimbriimonas sp. (assembly GCA_049317025.1). GTDB lineage: Bacteria > Armatimonadota > Fimbriimonadia > Fimbriimonadales > Fimbriimonadaceae > Fimbriimonas. The sequence continues at coordinate 15,867 of JBMOJD010000035.1, forward strand.
AGAGCATTGACCCGACGACAACACCGGCAAGGAGTAGCGAACTGACATCCACCCGCCCACCTCGTTGAGCCAGCCACCAGACCAGGCCAAGCGCAAGCAGGCCCGTGACCGTACCCGCCCCCATCGTAGCAAGCCCCACCCAAGCCCCACTGACCCCGAGAACGATGCACAGGGCCCCACCGATGGCGGCACCGGAGGAAACCCCAACGATATAGGGGTCGGCCAGCGGATTACGGAAGAGAGCTTGGAACGCCGACCCTACGAGCCCAAGTAGGGTGCCGACCAAAACGCAGACCACCGCTCGGGGCAGGCGAATGACCCACACAACCACATTCGCGCTCGAGCCGTCATCCGTAGGGCCGTGCAGGAGTTCGCGAAAAACCTGTAGAGGGCTATACCAAGCCGTGCTCCCCATGCCGAGGTGGGCGAGGAAGGCAACCGCGACAAGGACGGCCAACCACAACATGGTCGGGCGCGAGCGAGTCCCGACAGGTTGCACAGCCACGCGAGAGTGATACCATGTGTATACTCGTGATAGTGGATCTTCTGCGTCTTTCCGCTCGCGCCTCCCTGCTCAAGCCATCGCCCACCCTTGGCATCACGGCCAAAGCCAATGCCCTCAAAGCCGAAGGCATTGATGTGATTTCGTTTGGCGCGGGTGAGCCCGATTTCAACACCCCCGAGCCAATCAATCGTGCCGCTATCGAGGCGCTGGAGGCGGGTTTCACGAAGTACACGCCGAGCGCGGGCATTCCCGACCTGAAGAAAGCCGTGACCGAGAAACTGATTCGTGAGAACGGCCTGACCTACACGCCCGACCAAATTATCATCAGTTGCGGGGCCAAACACTCGGTCTACAACGCGTTCCAAGTGTTGATCGATCCCGGCGACGAAGTGATCCTGATTGCCCCGTACTGGATGACCTACGCCGACCAGATTCGTCTTGCGGGCGGCACGCCTGTGGTCATCTACACCACTGCCGAAACGGGCTTCGTTCCGACCCTTGACCAACTGCGCGAAGCGATCACGCCAAAGACCCGAGCGATTCTGGTGAATAGTCCGAGCAACCCGACCGGTGCCGTACTACCCCGCCAGACCCTGAAGGAGATCGGCACCCTTGCTCTCCGGCACGGATTCTGGATCATCGCCGACGAAATTTACGAGCGTCTGGTTTATGGCGTCGAAGCCCCTTCGATTGCGGGCCTGGGCAAGGAAGTCTACGAGCAGACCATCACCATCGGCGGTTGCTCAAAGACTTACGCGATGACCGGATGGCGAATCGGCTTCGCCGCCGCGCCGTTGCCCATCGCCAAGGCGATGTCGAATCTTCAGGACCAAGTGACGAGCAACCCGACTTCGTTCGCCCAGAAGGGTGCGGCTGTGGCCTTCCGGATGGGGCCAGAGAGCATCGAAGCCATGCGGTCGGAGTTCGAAGCCCGTCGCGACCTGATTTCGGGTCTTCTGAATGCTATCCCGGGTGTCCAGATGCCGTTGCCGCTGGGAGCGTTCTACGCCTTCCCCAATGTCCAGTCCTACTTGGGCGACCGGTTTGCTTCGGATAGCGATCTCGCAACCTATCTCCTGGAGGAGGCACGTGTTGCCACGGTTCCAGGCTCCGTCTTTGAGGGTCCCGGCCACCTGCGTCTCAGCTACGCCGCCAGCCGCGAGAACATCGAACGCGGGGTCGAACGAATCGGAAACGCGCTGCAACAACTGCGCGCATGATTCCCAAGGCAGTTCCGCTTCGCAATATCGAGTTGTTCCGGCTCGCCATGCGTCATCGGTCTGCCGTGCCTCTCATTCAGGACAGCTACGAGCGCTTGGAGTTCTTTGGTGACTCCGTGCTTGGCCTCATCATTGCTCACTACCTCTATGAGCACCACCCTGATTGGGACCAGGGGATGCTCTCGAAAGCTAAATCCAGCGTCGTCCAGGAGGCTCCACTCGCGGTGGTCGCCCAGCGGCTGGGATTCGAGAAGTTTCTCGAATTGAGCCCGAGCGAAGAGGCAACCGGAGGCCGCCAGCGGGCCTCGATCCTGGCAGATGTCTTCGAAGCTGTCATCGGTGCCGTCTACTTGGAGAGTGGCTTGGAGGTCGCGCGCTGGTTCGTCTTGGAGCAGTTGCACGAGCCGCTGATGCGGATCAGTGGTGGCGACGTCAGTCCCGACGACTTCAAGTCGAAGCTGCAGGAGATTGGCCAGCAGCGGTGGCGCAAGGCCCCGCAATATCGCGTCGCGCGCGAGATTGGCTACGCCCACGACAAGCGGTTTGTGGTGGAGGTTTTGTTTGATTCCGAAGTCATGGGGGAGGGCGATGGGCGCTCGAAGAAGGAAGCCGAGCAAGCTGCTGCGCGCGAGGCCCTGGAGATGATTGCCCGCGTCGAGCGCGCGAGCAAAATGGCCCACGACCCCTACAAGTGATGCCGATGCACGACACGCCCGACTTCGAGACCCTGCTTCATCCGGTGCTGGATACCGCCTATCGTATGGCGTATCGGATGACGGGCACGCGGGATGAAGCGATGGATTTGGTGCAGGACGCCACGATCCAGGCGTTCCGACGGTTCGAAACCTTCTCGCCCGAGAGCAATTTCCGCGCTTGGTTCCTGCGGATCATGACGAACCGGTTCTTGAAGGAGCGGCCCAAGAAGGCCCGCGCCGGACAATCGGTGCAGATCGAGGACGTCGAGGATGTTTTCCTCTACCAGAAGACCAAGGAGAGCGGACTCTACGAGACCTCCACCGACCCGGCCACTCTGCTGATGGACCGGCTGGACGCCGAAGCGGTGCAGCTCGCCATTGACCACCTTCCCGACGATTTTCGAACCACGATCAGTCTTTACTTCCTGGATGATATGCCTTACGACGAGATCGCTCGCACCATGGATGTGCCGATTGGCACCGTGCGATCACGCATTCACCGAGGCCGAAAGATGCTTCAGAAGGAACTTTGGAACTTAGCCGAGGCAAGGGGCCTTGTACCCACTGTGACCGAATCGAGCGCAAAGGAGGAGAACCTTGTCTGAGTTCACATTCGACTGCCAGCAAGCTTTTGACCTGCTCGATGACTTCCTCGATCGGGAACTGACGGAGGCCGAAATGGCCGCCGTCCAGGCTCACCTGGAGGCCTGTGCGCATTGCGCGGAGTGCTTCGATTTCGAAGCCTCGTTCTTGCGTTGTGTCCGGTCAAAGATGGAGCGCCTCGATGTGCCGAGCGATCTGAAGTCGAGAATCTTCGAAGCCCTCCAATCCGAATGTCGAGGCTAAACGCCGAATCTGCCTCTAATTTCGGTGGGCTGGGCGGGACCGACGCGCAGCGCTTCACCCCTCAAAGCCCCAGTCCTTCGGTGTCAGAGTTTCGGTCAGACGCACTCCGAAATTGTCTTCGATCACCACAACTTCACCGCGGGCGAAGAGCCTGCCATTGACAAGGACATCTACGGGCTCGACGGCAGCTCTATCGATCTCAATGATAGAACCGGCACTAAGGTCCAGTACCTCTCTGACCAGCATCTTCGTTCGACCTAGTTCCACACTGACTTCGAGTGGAATGTCCATGAGGACGATTGGGACTGATTGTTCTCCAGAGCCTACAAATGGATTTGATGCTTCAGCGGTGCCAATTCCAAATTTTGGCCGACGGCTGCTGCTCGTGGACGACCCATGCACGCTTAGCTTTGTGGTGAAGGGTTTCAACATCAGATAGGGGATGCATAGACTCATTGCATGCCTCTGGGTGCCTGCTTGTACGTCAAAGAGGAGCGTCACGACAATGTCGCCAGGGGAAGCGATCTGAACCAAGTCGGCCGACGTTTCGATGGCGTCTATGCTCGGGTTGACGATGACCACACCTTCCCATGCTGCCTTGAGAGCCCTCAGCATCAGTTCGATGGTCTGCCGAAGAAGTGGCCTTTCAATATCCGTAAGAACCGAACGGGAAACTGCCTTGCCCGGACCGCCCAGCATGAGATCGACAATGGTCGTGACAAGCCTAAGCTCAAGTGTTAATACCGCCTGACCAGACAACGGCGGGAGTGACACGATCGTAAAGACTGAGTTGTTGATGCTTCGGAGATGCTCATCGCAGAGGACCTGCTCCAAAGAGATGAGATCAATGCTTACGGGAGCCCGTAGGTAGGCCGAAAGGGACGAGCCCGCCAAGCGAGCGAAGGTCTCATGAAGCATTTGCAAGGTTCGCACCTGCTCCTCTGAGAATCTATCAGGTCGGCGCAACTCATTCACTTCGTGAGCTTGAAGTGTCGCGGCTTAGCCGCGACACTCTTGTGGGCAACCTTACAGGGTGATCCAGCGCTGCTCGCGGTGGCTTTGCAGAATCGCTTCGCAGAGGACGATCTCGCGGTGGCCGTCGGCGAAGGTGGGATAGGTCGCGGGGGCGCTGTAATCGCCCGCTTCGATGTAGTTGTAGAACGACCGGAAGCACTGCTTGAAGCTGTCGGGGAAGCCTTCGTTGTGGCCGCCGGGGAACGAGATGTAGGGACGCACGGCACCGTCTAGCAGCGCAGGGTCGCGCAGGAGGCTCTGGTTGGGCTCGTTTCGGTGTCCGATCCAGAGTTCGTTGGGCTTCTCGCTTTCCCAGGCGATGGCTTCGTTCGAGCCAGCAATCTCATAGCGCAGGTTGTTCTTGCGGCCTGCGGTGACCTGGGAGACCCAGAGCGAACCACGGGCGCCGCCCTTGAACTTGATCATGATGTTGCCGAAGTCTTCGGTGGTGATCTCCACCGGCTCGGTCTTCATTTCGGTGGCGAGCTTGCCACTGTAGGTCTCGACTTCGCCGAGGGGGCGCAGGCGGGTCGGGAAGACCACCTTGAGGTCGGCGCAGACGGCCTCGACTTCAAGGCCCGTGACGGCGTGGATCAGGTCGAGCCAGTGGGTGCCGATATCGGAAACGGCTCGGAGCTCGCCACCTTCGGCAGCAAGGACGCGCCAGTTGTAGTCGGTCTGTTGGAACAGCCAGTCCTGTGCGTAGCTTCCGGTCACGTGGTAGACGTCGCCGAGTTGGCCGTTCTCGCGCAGCTTGCGGGCGTGGAGGTTGATCGGATAGTAGCGGATGTTGTAGTTGACGGCGGCGACCAGGCCGAGCTTGGCGGCTAGCTCAACGAGTTCGCTCGATTCCTTCGAGTCCATGGCAAGGGGCTTCTCGCAGAGCACGTGCTTGCCGGCTTCGAGGGCCTGCTTTGCCATCGGGTAGTGGAGGCGGTTCGGGGTTGCGAGGTGGACGACAGTGACATCAGGGTCGGCGAGGACTTCCTCGAAGCTCGTGTAGGCCCGGGGCAAGCCCAGATTCGCCGCCGCCCGGGTGGATTCGGCTTCGTTCACGCCCAAAATTCCAACCACCGGCAAGTTCAGCCGCTTCAGCGCCTCGACATGGACCGGTCCAATGAACCCGGCTCCAACCATTGCAATTCCCTTCACTTTCATCTCTTTCTCCGATGCTCGCGTCGTCGGTTAGGACAACGTCCGTGCATCCTGGTTGTACCCCGCCGTTTTGGCATGGGGCGCTGGGACGTCGCACGTGGCTTGGTACAATCCCCCTAGGCGCGCCCTGGTAGCTCAGCGGATAGAGCAACTGCCTTCTAAGCAGTGGGTCGCAGGTTCGATTCCTGTCCGGGGCGCCATGTGTCCAAAGTCCCTTCCCTTGTTGCTCTCAAGTGGGCCATCCCGCATCTGTGCGCACTTGATTTTTCACTTGATTTTTGTGCGCTCCGGGGGGGTGAAGATTAATCAAGTCGGTTTTTGCAGTCTCGATCTTGTGGAATCCCTTGTTTGGACGATGCGGTCCGCGATGTCAACCGGCGGAGCTGTCGCTGCGGAGTCTGTAGGTTTCGGAGTCGAGGGGCGATTGTGCAACCCCATCCGGGGTTGGGAATCTTGCAGCTTGGTTCCCTGGCTGATTACCCAGGGCTTTGGGTTTGGAACCACTCCGTGGTTCAAGCATCGGCCCTGCAAAACGGTTTGAAGTTTGCGATCGCTGTTGACCCTACCGGTCCTAAGAGGTCTGGGTTTGGTGCCTCTTTGGTTTCCCGCTCCTTCAAGAATCTCCCGAGTCAGTTTGCCTATGATGGTCGATGGAAGTTCGAACGGCGGAGCCGTTCTACACCCAGCAGCCAGGGGTAAACACCCCTGGATTGGATCTATGCCAAGGAACTCAACCCCGGATGGGGTTGAAGATTGCAATGGATGCGAATCTGCAACCCCTCCGGGGTTGGGAATCTTGCAGCTTGGTTCCCTGGGTGATTACCCAGGGCTTTTGGGTTTGGAATCACTCCGTGGTTCAATCATCAAGCCGCCGCAAGACGGTTTGAAGCTTACAGGTTGGGATCCTACCGACGCGGGCAAGAACCATCCCGCGCCTACTACGCTATGAGCGTTGGGTAGAAGAACACAACAACTCGTAGCCGTCGGATGGTTCGTGCCGACGATTGGACGTTGTGGTCCGCGATGTCAACCGGCATGTGTCTCGCTGCGGAGTCTGTAGGTTTGGAAGTCGAGGGGCGATTGTCCAACCCCATACGGCGTTTGGAATCCTACCAACGCGCGGGCAAGAACCACCCGCGCCTACTACTGCCGCGGGCCACCCTGGGTGGTTACCCAGGGCTTTTGGGTTTCGGACCACTCCGTGGTCTTGAGGCGCATCACCCTTTCTCTTCTTCCGAACGGCCAAACATTGCAACCCCATCCGCCGGTGGGAATCCTAAACGACGCGGGCAAGAACCATCCCGCGCCTACTACGCTTTGAGCATTGGGTAGGAGAACACAACAACTCCGTAGTCGTCGGATGGTTCGTGCCGACGCACAATGCACGTTGAGGCCGCAATGCCGGAGACGGCAGGGCGACCCCCGATTTAGCCTTCGGCTACCTCCTTGTCCTTTTCCAGCATCAAGTAGAGGGCGGGAAGGACGACCAGGGTAAGAGGGGTGGCGGAGAAGATACCGCCTATCACGACGGTGGCGAGGGGGCGTTGGACTTCGGCTCCGATGCCGGTGTTGAGGGCCATTGGCACGAAGCCGAGGGCGGCGACGAGGGCGGTCATAAGGACCGGGCGGAGGCGTTCGGTTGCGCCGTTGTGTACGGCTTCCCGAACACTTTGGCCCGCGGCGCGGAGGCGGTTGATCGCGGAGACCATCACGACTCCATTCATCACCGCGACACCGGAGAGCGCGATGAAGCCGACCCCGGCGGTGATGCTGAAGGGCAATCCCCGCGCCACCAGGGCCAAGACTCCACCGGTCACGGCCAATGGCACCCCGGTGAAGATCAGCGCCGCCTGTTTGAGCGACCCGAAGGTCGAAAACAGGAGCAAGAAGATCAGGGCGAGGGCGACGGGGACCATGAGGGTCAGTCGCTGGGTGGCCTGTTGGAGGTTTTCGAACTGGCCGCCCCAGGTCAGGTAGTAGCCTTCTTGAAGCTTCACCTTCTCGCGGACGGCGGCTTGGGCCTTGGCGACGAAGGTGCCGAGGTCAGTGCCGCGGACGTTGAGTTGGACCACAACGCGCCGCTTGCCCATCTCGCGGGAGATCTGGGCGGGCGCGGGGATGTTCTCGATTTTGGCGACCGAACTAAGCGGCACGCCACCCCCGGAGGGAATCTCGATGAGCATGTTCCGGATCGCGTCCACGTCGTTCCGCAGCTCTTGGGGCATGGTGACGGTGAGGGCGAAGCGCTTATCGCCCTCCATGATCTGGCCGACGGGCTCACCACCGAGGGCGGTGGCCACGACCTCTTGGATGTCGCTTACGTTGATCCCAAGCCGCGAAATCGCGTCTCGATCAACATCAATTTGGAGCACGGGGACCTCGTCCACCTGCTCGACCTCGACATCCTGGGCCCCGGGGATCGTCCGCATGACGGCGGCGATCTCATCGGCCTTCGACTTAAGCTCGACGAGGTCCTCACCGAAGACCTTGATGCCGATATCGGCCTTGACCCCCGAGACAAGCTCGGCGAAGCGCATCTGGATCGGTTGCGAGAAGTTGTAGCCCTGGCCGGGCACCTCGGCAACCTTGGCTTCCAGTTCCTCGATGATCCCTTCCTTCGTCAGTCCAGGCCGCCACTTGTCGCGCGGCTTCAGCATGATGAAGCTGTCGGTGAGGCTCAGGGGCATGGGGTCGGTGGCGACCTCGGGGGTTCCGCTTCGGGAGAAGACAGTGGCAACCTCGGGCACCTCGAGCACCTTCTTCTCGTAGGCGGTGACCAGGCGGACCGTCTGCTCGGCGTCTACCGTCCGCACACGAACGGGCTGGATCACGATCGATCCTTCGTCCAGCTGGGGCACAAACTCGGACCCAAGCTTGGTGAACGCGAAGACGGCAACCGCGACCACGGCAACCGCTCCAAGAGCCACGAAGGCACGGGCGCGAAGTGCGAACTGAAGCGCCGGGGCGTAGAGCCGACTGAAGAACGCCATGGGGACGTTCCGGCCCTCGCGGGTGTCGCCGGAGAGGAACAGGCTTGCCAGAGTGGGCACAAGCGTCATCGTGAGGATCAAAGCTCCGATGAGGGCGAACACGACCGTATAGGCCATCGGCTGGAACATCTTGCCCTCGGTCCCTTCGAGCGCAAGGATCGGCAGGTAGACGACGGTGATGATGGTGACGGCGAAGGCGGTTGGCTTGGCGACTTCGCGGGCAGCCTCCCAAACGTAGTGTCTTACTTGCTCGCGCGTGAGCGTCGTTCCCTTGTGCTCCCTGGCTTCGGAAACGCGCCGCACGGCGTTTTCAATCATGACGACGGCTCCATCGACAATGAGGCCGAAGTCGATGGCACCTAGGCTCATTAGATTGCCGGAGATCCCGAAGCGATTCATGCCGATGACGGCACTGAGCATCGAGAGGGGTATCGCGATAGCCACGATAATCGCTCCACGCACATTGCCGAGCAACAGGACGAGGATGATGATTACCAGGGCCGCGCCTTCGAGCAAGCTCTTGCCCACGGTGTGCAGCACCTCATCAACCAAGTGCGACCGATCGTAGGTAGTGGTCAGGGTGACGTCCTTCGGAAGCTGAGCCTTGATTTCTTGGATGCGGGCGTCGACGGCGCGGGCGACATCGCGACCATTTGCACCCTTCAGCATCATCACGATCCCGAGCATGGCCTCTTTGCCATCCTTGGTCGAGATACCCGTTAAGGTCGGGATGCCGAGCTTTACCTCGGCAACATCACGGATAAGCACCGGGATACTGCCCTCTACTTTCACGGTGATGCGTTCGATGTCGCTGATCGTTGTGGCCATGCCGACCGAACGAATGAGCACTCGCTCGCCGTTTTGTTCCAAGACGCCGCCACCGGCGTTTTGGTTGTTCTTCTGGAGGGCTTCGACCACCTCATCGACGGCCACGCCCCGGGCAAGGAGGGCGCGCGGGTTTAGCACCACTTGGTACTGCTTCACGCTGCCATCGGCGGCATTGACCTCGGCAACACCGGGAACGGTCCGCAATTGGGGCGCGATGAACCAGTCTTGCAGGCTTCGCAGCTCCATGGGCGAGCGTGATTCCGACTCAACGACGTACATGTAGATGTCGCCGAGTCCGGTCGAGACCGGGCCCATTTGGGGCGCATCGATTCCGCCCGGGAGCTGCTCGCGGACGTTGTTGAGGCGTTCGCTCACGAGCTGGCGGGCGAAGTAGGTGTCCACGTTGTCTCGAAAAGTGACGGTCACTTGCGAGAGGCCGAACTGGCTGAGGCTGCGGACTTGGAGGACGCCGGGCAGGCCACCCATTGCCGTCTCGATGGGGAACGTGACGAGCTTCTCGACTTCCTCCGGCCCCATGCCGCCGGTTTCCGTGTTGACGACTACTTGGTTGGTGGTGATGTCGGGCACGGCGTCGAGGTTGAGATGCTGCCACGAGAAGAGACCGAAGCCCACCACGAGCATCGTGGCGAGAATGACGAAGAACCTTTGGTGAAGGCTGAAGTGGAGCAACCGTTCCAGCATCAGTGCTCGTGCCCCTTGAGCTCGTCCTTCTTGTGCTCGCTGGAGAGGACGAACGCCCCCTTGGTGACCACAAGATCGCCCTGGGCGAGCCCGGACGAGACCTCGATGAAGCCCTGGCTTTGCCGGCCAAGTTTCACCTCAGTTTGGTGAAACGCACCATCATGCTGGACGAAGACGAAGGTCTTGCCTTCCTCGCGGAGGAGAGCTGAGCTTGGGACCGCGACGACGCTCGATCCCGCCCCGAACTCGAGGTGAACGGTGGCGAACATCTCGGGCTTCAGCGCGTCGGCCGCGCCGGTGACCAAGCATTGGACCGGGAGGGTGCGCGTTTTGGGATCGACTCGGCTACCCACGACCTGAACCACCCCGGGGAACTCTCGCCCCTTGATACCGGCCACGGTTACCCGAACGGGGGCGCCTTTTTGAACCTTGAATGCCTCTTGCTCAGGGACCTGGGCAGAGACCCAAACGGCGGTGAGATTCTCGACCTCCATCAAGACCTGGGTTCGGTCGACGGCCTGGCCTTTGGTGACGTCCAGGTGCGTGAGGGTGCCCGAGATGGGCGCGGTTAGAGTGACCCGGCCAACCGAGGCGTTTCCACTTGCGCTGATTGATTGATAGACCGACCGGGCGTTCTCGACCTCCCGCTTCGTGTTCTCGGCGGTGGACTGGGCCGACCGGAATCGGATTCTCGCTCGTTCGAGTTCGAGCTGAGCCGAGCTGACTTCGGCTTGGGCGGTTTGGAGTTCCTTAGCGTTTATCAGACCGCGCGAAGAGACCTCCTTTTCTCGCTCGTAGGTGATTTTCGCATTGGCAATCCGTGCCTCGGCTCGGGTGAGCCGGATCTGGTCTTGTTGCAGCTCCAGCCTGGCCACCTCCAGTTCGGACTTGGAAACGATGCCATCGCGAAAGAGATTCTCGAGTCGACGCACGACTTCGGCGTGGCTCGCCTGTTCGCGCTGAATGCTCAAAAGCTCGCTTTGGGCGTCGTTGAGATCGCTTTGGGCCGCTTGGAGCGGGGCCTGGCCGAAGGCGCCCAGCTTTACGAGCTCCTGCTGACGAGCCAGGTTCGACTTCGCATTCGCGAGCTTCGAGATGGCGAGGTTCACTTCGGCGGCAGATTCTCGAGCCGTTGCCTTCGCGGTTTCTAGATTTCGCTCGGCGGAGGCGATGTTGGACCAGGATTCGGCGAGCTCGGGCGATTCGAGCACGGCCAGAACTTGCCCCTGGCGGACCTTTTCGCCGAGGGTGACCGCGATGGACACGATGCGGCCCGCGACCGGGGGAGTGACGACGGCCCGACCGACATTCGTCGGGTTCACGACTCCGGGAAAGTCGAGACTAGGCTGGATCTGCCGTTTGGTGACCGGCTGGACTTCGATTCCGGCCAGCTTGATCTGCTCGGCATCCAGCTTGATCTCACCCTCGACGTGGTCGGCGTCTTTCGACACCTCGTTGCTGTGATCATGGCTGTGGTCGTGGCCGTCGCCTTCCACATGCTTCGGTTCAGAACTGCATCCAACGGCGAAAAGGGCAATAGCGATGATCAAGGGCTTCATTTCGTCACCTCCAAGAGCTTGCCCACGACGCGATACTTGGTCGTCAGGGCGATGTTGAGTTCGAGCTGAGCTTCGGCAAGCTCTTGCTCGATTTCGCGCAGGGCGCGAATTGAGTCGAGCACGTCGAGGAAGCCGCTGAATCCCTCGTTGTAGCCCCGCTGAGACTTCTCGACCAGGGATGTGGTCGTGCGGCGGATGGCTTCGTAGGATTCGACGCGCTGGCGGGCGGCCTCGATCTCCGCGTTGACGCTAGTGAGTTCGACTTCGACCTTTCTTCGGGCGTCGAGGAGGGCCAGCTTGGCCGCCTCGGCATGCTTGGCGGATGCCTTGCGCTCGTTCGAGGCTCGGCCAAAGTCGAGGCCGTTCCAGGTTAGCTGTAGCCTTGCGCCATAGAAGACGGCGGAATCTTGCCACGGGGTTCGGAGTCCGATGATCTCAGCTTCGGGGAGGCTCGCGCGGCGGGCCAACTCGATTTCGGAGTCGGCGACCCGGACTTTGGCCTCGAGGCGGGCGATGTCGGGACGGGTCGCCGGGTTTACATCGGGGATAGCGAGGTTTGTGGCCAGGTCGATCTTTTCGGGCGCTGTGGTCGCCCCGATAATGCCCGCCAGCTTCTGGAGGTCGTTTCGGTGTCGGGATTCACGCGCTTGGGCGACCTGCTTGGCGCGTTCCAACTCGATCCCGATTCGGGTCAGTTGGACCTCGGGAATCTTGCCTTCTTCGAACCGGCGGTTGGTCGCTTTGTAGAGTGACTCGGCGACCGACTTGAGGTCTTGGGCAACTTGGCTTAGGCGGGCGGAGGCGAGGGCCTCGAAGTAGGCACCCATCACCTCGGTTTGGAGTTCCAGCAGGGCTTCACGGGCGTCGGCTTCGGCGATCTCGACCTGGGCCCGGCCGATCTTACGGGCTGCGCCGGTGCGTCCGGCGTAGTCGATGGGCAGGGCGACGAAAAGGTCCTGATCGGTTGCGCCGATGCCCTCGCGACTGGACCTCCCGACGCCAAGGGTCAGGCCAGGGTGGGTGCCAAGGGCTCGGGCGGTGAGACGGGCTTCTTCAACTCCTAGGTTCGCGGCGCGGACGATTGGGCGGTTCTTCCGAGCCTGGGCAAGGGCATCGGGCAGGGTCAAAGATTGGCCCGCTGCTTGGGCAACGAGCAAGAGACATGAATAGGCAATGGGTGCTTTCACTTTCTTTTGATCCAACTATGGTCGGGGCCAAAGCCGCAGAGCGGCCCGGCGGGTGACTAGACCAGTTGGGAGAAAGGAGGCGCACGGGATGCGGATTCATCCGGGGGGCCGGTGGGGGGGCATCCGGCTTTGAAGGTTGGAATCGACGTTTCGACCTCGGGCGGGCGAATGATCGCGATGCGGATGGTCGGGGGGATGTCGATGAAGAGCAGCGAAGCCTGGATCAGGTTGGGCTGGGCCTTGGTTTCCTTCTCGCAGGCCTGGAGCGTGCAGCAGTCGTGGCAGTCGCCGTGCTCGCCGGAGGCGAGATTCTGATGCTCGTCTTGGGCGGCCTCAATTTGGGTTAGGCTGGGGCATGTGAAGCAAGGGCTGCCATCGAGGAGCCGGAAAGATGGAGGGCACCAGTGGATCTGGGGCAGAACCAGCAGCCATATGAGGAGCAGATGCCGAAGCCTCACTTTGGCGCAGGATACCCCTCAAGACGTTGATGGAGGTAGTCGATGACAAAGTCGAGACTCTTGCGCGTGGGGTGGCCTTCTCGGTCCACGAAGTCGCCGGTGAGGACGCCGTGGCCGTTGCCGGGGAGGTCGTGGCGGAGGAAGTTTGCGCCGAATGCGTCTTCGAGGCGGTCGAATCTGGCCTTGGGGCAAAGTCTATCAGTGTCGAATCGAAGACCGACCAGCGGCTTGAGGCTCTCTTTGGCCGCGACCAGTTCGTCGCTCGTCATGGAAAGCGCGCATGCACTGAATGCCGGGATCGAGGGCTGGCACGTCACGGCGGCATGAACTGTCTTCTCTGCGATGAGGGTGATGGCGAAGTTGCCAGTGAGGCACATGCCGATGACACCGACTCCGTTGCCGCCTTGCTGGGCGTTGAGTTGGTTGGTCAGCTCGCGAAGCCACTGGGTTAGGGGGTGACTAGAGTTGGTTCGGAAGAGGTGTATCTCGCGATAAATGCACCGACTTGTGAAGGTCCCGGCGAACTTTATGGTGTTGGGCTTGCCGAATAGCAATGGCATCCAAACATGAAATCCAGCTTCCACGAGTTTCTCGCCGAGACGGACACATGCGGGCGTCATGCCCGGGAGCTCATGCATGAGAAGAACCCCTGGTCCATCACCTTTGGAGTAGACTACATGCTTGATATCGACATGTTCAATTAAGCGAGCAGTCCAGCCGGGGAGTTCGGGCATGATTAGTCCTAAGTCTTAAGTGTGAAGAGTACACCACTGACGATTAGGCCCGCGCCGATGAGGAGATTCGTCGTGACTTTTTCCTTTAGGATCACGAACCTGAGGACCATGGCGAGGACGAAGCTGAGCTTATCAATGGGGGCGACGGCTGAAACCGGGCCCATGGAAAGTGCGCGAAAGTAGCATAGCCACGAGAGCCCGGTGCCGATCCCGGAGAGGATCAGGAAGGCCCAGGCGCGGCGGTCGACGGCGGCGAGGTTGGTCTGCTTTGTGCTGATGGCAATGGCGGTGGCGAAGACCACGACGACGACCACCCGAATGGCCACGGCCAGGTTCGGCGGGACCTCCTAAACGCCCTTCTTGGCCAGGACCGCCGTGACGCCCGCGAACAAGGCGGAGAGGAACGCCCAAAAGTGATAGTCCTTCATGGTTGCTCCAGCCTACCAAGCCCGCATGAGTGGTAAGGTCGAGACATGATTCATCTCCTTCTCTCTGTCGCCATTCTCGGAGCCTTCGCCCAAGCGACCGGAGGTGACGACAAGGCGGCATTCCCGACCGCGCCCGCGGGTTTCGATCTTCCACGAGAGGGGATTGCCCATGGGAAGATTGAGACGGTGGAGTACGACTCGAAGTCGGTCGGTACTCGGCGCAAGCTGGTGATCTACACGCCGCCGGATTTCTCGAAGCAGGCCAAGTACCCGGTGCTCTATCTGCTCCACGGCATCGGCGGGACGGAGCGCGAGTGGCTGGATGCGGGGGCGGTGGAGAAGATCCTCGACAACTTGATCGCGGACAAGAAGATCAAGCCGATGATCGTGGTGATGCCGAACGGTCGCGCTCAGGCGAATGATCGGGCCGAAGGCGACGTCTTCAAGACGGCCCCAGCGTTTGGCGAATTCGACAAGGACCTCTTTGGCAGCATCATTCCCTTCATTGAGGCGACGTATCCGGTGGTTGCGGATCGCGAGCATCGCGCGCTTGCGGGCCTTTCGATGGGCGGCGGCCAGTCGCTGAATTTCGGCCTCGCGCACCCGGAGACTTTCGCCTATGTCGGTGGGTTTTCGTCGGCGCCCAACACCTTCAACCCGGCCAAACTCGTGGCCGCGCCCGCCGAGCTGAAAAAGCTGAAAGTCCTCTGGGTCTCGTGCGGCGACAAGGATGGCCTCTTCCCGATCAGCAAGAACCTGCACCTGCGGCTAACTCAAGAGTCCGTTTCGCATATCTGGCATGTGGACAGCGGCGCGCACACCTGGGAAGTTTGGAAGAATGACCTTTATTGGTTTAC
>JBMOJD010000036.1:0-30874 GCA_049317025.1 Fimbriimonas sp.
CGCCTCGACCGCCTGGAGTGGCCCGCCGCCCAAGCCCTGCTCGCCGACCTCGCCGAAAGCAATGAACTGCTCCGACGGGCACCCGAAGCCGATTGGCAGACGCTTCACCGAGAAACCGGCGGTAATCCGCTACTTATGCGCTGGATCGTGGGCCAGATGCAGCTTGGACGCAAGCGCAAGATCGTTGAGTCGGTGGCCTTTCTCCATGCTGCTCCCCCCGGCAATGACCCCCTGGAATACGTCTTCGGCGACCTGCTCGAAACCTTCACAGAAAGCGAAACCAAGGTCCTCGCCGCCCTCACCCACTTCACCATTCCCGTCGAAACCAAGTTCATCGCCGAGCTCGCGGGCATCAACCCTGCCGCCGCCGAGGGCGACCTCGCCATGCGCGCTCTCGTCCAACCCGACCTCGAAGACCGTCGGTTTACCCTCGTGGCCTTGGTCGCCGACTTCCTCCGTCGAAGGCGCCCCGAGGCCATCGCCGAAACTGGCGACCGTCTCGCCAACCGCGCCTACGCCCTGATCGTCGAGAACGGCTATCAGAAGCACGATCGATTCTCCGTCCTCGACGCCGCCTGGCCCACCGTCGCCCCCGCCCTGCCTCACCTCATCGCCGGACCCAACGACCGCCTCCGAACCGTCTGCGATGCCCTCGACCGGTTCCTCGAGTTCACGGGCCGATGGGACGAGTGGCTTTCCCTCTGCGAACAAGCTGAGGCGAAGGCGGTGACCTCCGGTGACCTACATAGGGCCGGATGGAGGGCATATCAAGCGTCTTGGGTGGCGTATTTACGTGGCGAGGCCGACGCCGTCCTCGCCGGTGCCAATCGTGCGGATTCACACTGGACCGCTGCCAAAGCTGGTGCGAGAGAGCGCGCGGCCGCCATCCGCTTACGCGGGGTTGGTCATGAGCTAAAGAAGAACTATCCCGCCGCTCTTTCGGCCTATCGGGAGTCGCTGGAACTCTGGCGAAGCCTGTCCGCGCAAAGAAAAGATGTCGCGAGCGGCCTCAGCGATATCGCCGAAGTCGAGCGCCAGATGGGCGACTTTGACGCCGCCGAGTGCAACTACATCGAAGCCCTCCGCATCGCCCGCGCGGTCAGCGACCCCGAAGGCGTCGCGATCTATACCGGAAACCTGGCTAACCTGAAGCTCGACCAGGAAAAGTGGCCCGAAGCCGAAACCCTCGCCCGCAAAGCCCTCACCTTGTCCGAAGGCGTCGGGCGGATCGAACTCGTGGCGAGCAATTGCCATCGAATTGCTGAGGCCTTACTTCAGCAGAACAAATCCCTCGAGGAAGCCTTGAGGTTCGCCCAACGTGCCGTCGAACTCTTCACCCAACTCGGCTCCAAAAATCTCGACTACGCCCGCGCCACCCTCCGCGAATGCGAAGCCGCCATTACTCCGTCCGCCCCGCCTGAATCCTAGTCCTCGCTGTCATTTGCTTAACATTGGACCGCGAGGAAAGGGTCGCCTCGGGGCGCTGGACTCAAAACCTACGAAGTCCATGTCCCGAACCGAATGCCTCAAGGGCCGTCACACCAGGTCCAACCTCCACGATCAAGGTTGACGCCCGCTGCATCAACGTCCGTAGAGTGCATCTCCTGTGCCGAAGCAACGAAAACTACACTTAACGAATTCTGCACCCCCCGGAGCGCACGATTTTTAAGTCAAAGATTAAGTCACTCCAGCTCAATCGTCGCCGGGGGCTTGCTGGTCAGGTCGTAGAACACGCGGTTCACGCCGTCGACTTCGTTCACGATCCGGGTGGCTACGTGCTCCAGGACGGCGAAGGGGATATCGACGGCGCGGGCGGTCATGGCGTCTTCGCTGGAGACCGCTCGCAACACGATTGGCTGTTCGTAGGTCCGTTCGTCGCCCATGACGCCGACGCTGCGGACGTCGAGCAGGGCCGCATAGGACTGCCAGATGCCGGTGTGGAGTCCGCGCGCGCGCAGTTCGGATCGGAAGATCCAGTCGGCTTCTTGCACCATCACCACGCGTTCGGGCGTCACTTCGCCGAGGACGCGCACGCCGAGGCCGGGTCCGGGGAAGGGTTCGCGGTCCACCATGTCGTCGGGCAGGCCGAGCTTGCGCCCGACGGCGCGGACTTCGTCCTTGAAGAGCCACCGGAGGGGCTCGATGAGTTCGAACTTCATCCAATCGGGCAGGCCGCCGACGTTGTGGTGGGTCTTGATCTTGGCCGCCGTGGGCGAGCCGCTTTCGATGACGTCGGGATACAGCGTCCCCTGGGCGAGGAAGCGGCAATCGTTGAGCTCGTCGGCATGGTCGGTGAAGACCCGGACGAAGTTCTCGCCGATGATCTTGCGCTTGGCTTCGGGGTCGGTCACGCCTTTGAGGGCGGCGAAGAACTGGTCGCGCGAGTAGAACGCCTTCAGGTTGCCCTTGAAGTGGTGAATGAAGGTGGAGATGACCTGCTCGGCTTCGCCCTTGCGCATAAGGCCGTGATCGACAAAGACGCAGACCGCCCGCTCGCCAATCGCCCGGATCAGAAGCGCGGCCATGACGGAGCTATCGACGCCGCCGCTGACGGCGCACAGCACCTTGGCATCCGGCCCGACCGTCGCCCGAATCGAGGAAATCTGCTCCTCAATGAAGCTCTCGCTGGTCCAGTCGGCCCGGAGCTTGGCGTGGTCGAAGAGGAACTTGCGGAGGATGGTCTTGCCGTCCGGGGTGTGGCTGACTTCGGGGTGGAACTGGACGCCAAAGTGGCGAGTGGCGAGGTTTTCCATCGAGGCCACGGGGCAGCTATCGGTGTGCGAGGTGACCCGAAAACCGGTGGGGACCTCCAGCACTTGGTCGCCGTGGCTCATCCAAATCTGGTGGTCGTGCATCTCGGAGATGAGCGATTCGCCCGGCTCGGGCAGCAGGGTGCGCTGGCCGTATTCCTTGTGGTTCGAGGTCTCGACCACGCCACCCAGGCGCTTGGCCATGAGCTGCTGGCCGTAGCAGATTCCCAGGGTGGGGACGCCTTCGAGGACGGAGAAATCGAGGGTCGGCGCGCCGGGCTCAAGGACGGAGCGCGGGCCACCGGAGAGCACCACCGCATCGGGGCGTCGCTCGCGCAAGACCTCTTCGGCCTTGGTCCAAGGGATCATCTCGGAATACACCCCGAACTCGCGAATGCGGCGGACAATGAGCTGGGTGTACTGGCCGCCAAAATCGACGACGAAAACGGTCTGGTGGGTCATAGACCTCCCAGATTCTACCTTGCCCCGGCTTTGGAATCCGTCAAAATAGCGTTATGCACGATGACCTCCGAGCCCTTTGGGAAGAAGCCCGCGAAGGCAAGCGGCGCTTTGTCGCCGCCGTTGACCAGCTCAGCGAGCAAGATCAAGGGAAGCCCGCGAAGGACCACACCTGGACTCCGGTGCAGATTGGCGAGCACATCTTGATCGTGGAGCGCATGTATCGGGACTATGTGGCGGCATCGTCTGCTGATAGCCTGGCGGGCAAGAAAACCAGCCGTAACCCCCTCATCCGGGTGATTATCTGGGGCTCGCGGAAGCGGTTCAAGGCGCCCACGATCCGCGAGATGGAGCCCGGCTCGACGCCTTGGACGGCGGTCAAGAGCGATTGGGACTCCGTTCGAACCGACTTGGAGTCGGCGATGGAACCCGTGACCGACCCGGACAAGCCTTGGATGCTGCATCCGATGCTTGGGGCCCTTAGCTCAAGGCAGGTCATGACTTTGCTGACGGCGCACTTCGCTTACCATCTGCCCCAGGTTGGCGGCGAGGTGCCGCCCCGCAGCCCGCAAGGTTGGTAAAGTACAGGTATTGAGTAAAGTCACCCAAATCACGCGTGTGGCAGCCTATTGTTGGGTTGAGCAGGCCGATTCGGTCCTTTTGTGCCGCCTTTCGAGTGCGATTCCCGACTCGGTGGGGAAGTGGACCCTCCCTGGTGGAGGCATCGATTATGGCGAGGACCCCATGGCTGCCGCCATTCGCGAGTGTCGCGAGGAGACGGGGTTGGATGTCAGCATCCAATCGCTGCTGACGGTGGACAGCAAGTTGTTTCGGCATCCCGATTCCATGCTGCACGCCTTGCGAATCGTCTATCTCGGCACGATCACCGGTGGGGTCATGACCCACGAGGTGGCGGGAACAACTGATCTGTGTGCCTGGGTGCCTTTGGCCAAGCTGGCATCGGAGCCGCGGGTTGACCTTGTGAATGTCGCGTGGAACTTGCGCCGGAGCTGATTCGGCCGCTGGCTTTGGTGAAATGGACAATTTTGGGAACCCCAGCCCACCTTTTTGCGCCGTAGCTTTCGACGAAGTATTTGAAGGGTAGGACAGAGGGCCAATGTTCCTTTCTTCGGTTTCGTCGTGATTTGGTTGAAGTTTGGTGTGTTCCACAGCGTAGAATGGTGTGGGTTTGCGCGCACTAACTTGTTGTTTGTTGAAATGAAGAGGATCGTTGTTTGCTTTCTTGTGATGAGCTCTCTGAGCACGCTGAGCCCTGCTCCGATCGTTGATCGGAGCATCCAGTTTGAGACCACACAGAAGAAGGGTGAGGGGAGCTTCGCCCGGACGGGCCCGAGTCTTGGCGCCCAGCCGCCTACGGGCGTGATTAGAATTGACTCCGACACCGTGGTGGTTGGTCCATCTGCGAGTGGAAGTTCGACGGCGGCGCGGACCGACAGTCCTGTCGCGGCCTTGGCCGAGACCCCGCCGAGCAATAACTCGGTCTTGTTGGTCGGATCCGTTTTGGCGGGAATAGGCTGCTTGGTCGCAGTGTTCTTCTTCGCCGAGAAGAAGCACGCTCGACTGGCGAAGTAGTTACTTTGTCGCCGACTTGCCGAACTTGCGCTCGATGGAAATGACGTCGGAGAAGTTCGAGATTCTCGCCATGATTTGGCTGAGGTGCTCAGTATCGCGGACTTCGATGGCGATCGACATCTCGGCGGTGTGATTGGCTAGGGTCTTGGTCTTGGCCCCAGCGACGTTGGTCTTTGCATCGCTGATGGTGGTGAAGATGTCCATCAGAAGCCCTTGGCGGTCTTGGGCGAGCAGGCGCAGTGGCACGCCGTAGACGTTGCCATCTACTTCCCAGCCAATGTTCATCAGTCGCTCGGGTTCGGTCTCTACCAGGTGGGTTGCGTTGGGGCAAACTTTGCGGTGTACCATGATGCCCCTTCCCCGAGTTACGTAGCCGACGACCTCATCGCCGGGGATGGGGTTGCAGCACTTGGCCCGGCCCATCACGAGGCCATGAAGTCCACTAGAAGAGAGGGTTAGGCGACCTTCCTGAGTCTTTGTGACTTGTGGTGGCGGTGGGGTATTGGGCTTAGCCGTGAGTCCGCGCAATCGCTGGACCATATGCTGGACCGAAATGAGCCCCGAGCCAACACGGGCAAGGACGTCTTGGGCCCCGTCGACACCATCCATTTTCTCGGCGACAGCCTGAAGCTTATCGTCGCCAAGGTAGCCGCGAGGGTCCAGGCCCAAGAACTTCAGTTCTTTGTCTAGCGCCTCGCGCCCTCGTTGGGCGTCGATCTCACGGGTCTGTTTGCGGAAGTGCGCCTTGAGCTTGCTTCGGGTGTGGGCTGACTTGACGAATTGAAGCCAATCGAGGCTCGGCTGGGCGTTGGACCGGGTGAGAAGCTGGACCACGTCGCCATTCTTCAGAATCCGGCTCAGCGGCACAATCGAACTGTTTACGCGGGCACCCACGAGCGTCATGCCCAGTTGAGTATGGACGCGGAAGGCAAAATCGACCGCCGTCGAATCCTTGGGGAGGTCAATCACGTCTCCCTTAGGAGTAAAGACAAAGGTCTGTTCCGAAAAGAGATCGGTTGAGACCGACCTAAGGAAGTCACTGGACGTCCTGGCGTCGGAAGACCAGTCGAAGAGCTGCTCGCGCAGGGTCTTCAGCTTCATGGTCTCACTTAGCCCGGCCTTGCCTTCCTTATAGGTCCAATGGGCGGCCACACCGAACTCGGCGACTTGGTGCATCTCGACGGTCCTGATTTGGATTTCTAGGGGATGACCGCTTGGGCCTACTACCTTGGTATGGATCGAGCGGTATCCGTTCGCCTTGGGCTGGGCAATGTAGTCGAAGAAGAGCGCCATCATCGGCACCCAGATCTCGTGGACGATGCCGAGGGCCACGTAGCAGTCCGTCTTGGTGTGGACGAGAATACGAAGGGCGAGAAGGTCGTAAATTTCTTCGAACTTGACCTTCTGCTGCACCATCTTGTTGAAGATAGAAAAGAGATGCTTCGGGCGGCCACGGATGTCGGCGTACTTGATACCCTCTTCGTCAAACCGCTCTTTGAGGGCAATGATCGCCGCTTCAATTTCGGTCTCGCGGATGTCGCGTGACTTGGAGACCAGGTCTGTGACTCTTTGGAACTCCTCGGGATGCAGATGCCGGAAGGCAAGGTCTTCAAGCTGCCACTTGATCTGCCAGATACCCAGTCGAGCCGCCAATGGCGCGTAGATATCGAGGGTTTCCGAGGCAATTCGGGTGCGCTTTTCAGGCGCCATGGAGTCTAGCGTCCGCATGTTGTGCAGGCGGTCGGCCAGTTTGATGACCATGACGCGGAAGTCTCGCGCCATCGCGAGGAGCATCTTTCGCAGGGTTTCGGCTTGACGGGCGGTCTCGGCTTTGGCCCGCTGGCGGGCGGTTTGCGACTCTTGCGGGCGGAGCTTCAGCTTGGTGACCGAGTCGACCAAGGTTAGGACGTCATCGCCGAAGATGCCCTTGATTGTCTCGGGCTTTACGTCCGGGCAGTCTTCGAGGACGTCGTGCAGGAGCGCCGCGCATAGGCTGTCGTCATCCATCCGCAGGTCCACGAGGATTTCGGCAACTGCGAGCGGATGGTGGATGTACGGCTCGCCGGATTTGCGCATCTGGCCCGAATGGGCCTGCTCGGCGATGAAGTAGGCGTACCGAATCTTGCGAAGATTCGCGTCACTTCGCTGATCCCGAATCTTCTGCAGAAGGGCATGAAGCGCATCGGGTTCCTCCCAGTCGTGTTCGATTTCGTACGGGTCGGCCATGCCAAGCGAGCCTTCCTTGGCTCCGTTGGTTTTATTGTAGCGCAGGATATGGACGCATGACGCGAGGACGCGGGACGCAGTTGGACGCGGGAGGCGAGATGCAAGACGCAAGAAGGACGCAGGGAGTTCCATTGTTTGCCCTCATTGGCCCGGTGTGGGGACCCCAGGCGCCAACCGAAAATGTGGATGTAATGTGATTAGTATTAATGAATTATGCGCTCATTAAGTTTTGTGAAACGATTCTCACAAGCGAATAGGCAGGTTCAAATATGAAGGGAAGGCTTGATACTATGTCCTGAGCCAAAGAACCGTTCTGACCCAGGCTTCTAACCGGCTCGCTCATGGACATGCAAAAAGGGCCCCCCAAGGTCTTCCTCGGGGGGCCAATCGGGCCAGCAATCCTGGCCACGCGCATTAGGGTCAGTACGATCGAAGCGTGTAGATGTTTCGGCCGAAAGCGCGGAGAGCCGGAACCATCACGGGGCTGGGTGTGTCCGTGATGTCGACCAAGCCGTAGCAGGCATTCTCACCGTAGACCATGCCGGTGACCGGCTGATCGTAGTAGCGGAAGAAGCAAGCTCCAACGATCTGTGGCACCTGAAGCAAGCCCGACGTCAGAGTCTGAAATGCTGTCACACGATCTGCTTCCGTGTTGACGGGGCACAGGCCACCCCAGGATCCACGCTCAGTCGAAGCAAAGGAATATTCTGGGATCATGATGGGCCGGTCAAGCTGAGCGAACGAGGCCAGGTCATCGCTTGCCATCTGGTACTGGTAGTAAGTTGGGCAGACCATGTCGGCCACATCAGCACATGCTTGCATCACGTCGATTGTCTTTCGGTTGAGCTGGCAACCCAGGTAAAGGTGGTTTGGGTCAACCAACTTCACCGCGTCGCGGCAGATCTCGAAGTATCGCCTTGCATATTGATAGGTGTAGTTGGCAAAGTCCGCCTTGACCTGCGCATTGAGTGTGCTGGGCAGGGGCGCAGGGCCCGCAAGCACGATGAAAGACGCGTACTTTGTTCCCCAAGCACTGTTCAGCGCTCCGATCGAAGGATATCGATTCTGGAGGAATAGAACCATCGCCTCCTTGGCGGGCGATGTAGCCGAATCTTGGGTGAACACGGCCTTTGCCAGGTCGTAGCGTCCTCCTTCGTCACCGAGACCAGTCCAACTGGGTTCCAACTCAACCAGCGTGCCGATCAGGTTCTTGTCATTGATCGAGGCTGTGAGATTGGCCGAAGCCGACGCTGCTACCGCCTGCGCGAACAGTGGGTCGTATGGGTCGGGAAGAGGCTCGTATGTATACGATCCTGCATTGATCGTGTGGTAGTTTCCGTCGACATTGATCCGGTTGATCCAAGGCATATACGACCGGATGCCAGAGCCGGAACCAGCGCCAGACAGATTCACAGCCCACGAGTCAATCCGCTGCTTGCTGGTCTGGTGCCAATTTTGGGACCAGCTAACTCCGTATTTTCGGTATAGGTTCGCATTGTGAAAGTTAAAAGTTTCGCTCTGTCGGTTCGCTGGAGTGATGGTTTGCATCGGGCCGCGGAACTGGTAGAGCGGGTCGGTCGAAGTTGGCAACCACTGGAACATATATTCGCGACCGGTAATCGGAGTGCGCGAATCCCAAGAGAACGTCGTCAGTCCGACTCCCCAGAAAAGATAGCCCTTCGGAGTCACGAGCCACCACTTGCCGTTGAGTTTTTGCGTGCGGAAGAATCCGGTCGCGGTGAGAGCGGGCCCCATGAGGTTGCCACCATAGGAGTCTCGGTTTGCCGGCTTGGGATTCGCGGCCAGGTCTGCGTTTTCGACCGCAATGCGACTGGCATAGTCGGATGTACTCATGAGCTTTCCGGCAAAATTTGCTTTAGAAAACTGTCCAAATTGGTCAGCAACCTGCGATAGGCGATCCACGTTGGTTTGCGCTCCAATAGCTTTCAAATTGTCGAAATACATGACCGTATCAGCGGTAGGAGCTTTGAGAAACCAGCGAATGTATGCGACCCTGGTAACGTCGAAGGTGCCCGCTTTGGCCGATGTGTTCCAGCGATATTGGTAGATCGAAGTCGGAGGCAACAGCGCGACCAAGTCGTAGTTCGTCGGCGATTCAGTTTCAAGTGGAACGAACAGCCGCGCGACTCCATTCGTGCCCGTCGTGTATCGAGCCGTGAAGGTGTTGCCATTGGCATCGTAGAGGACGATGTTGATCGAAGTGGTGGCGTAGATTGGGTTCACGGCCTCGAACGAGACCCCCGAAGTCGCGGTTAGGTTCCAGGGAGTCGTGGGCTTGTATTGCACGTACGACCATGTCGTGCTCGGCTTGAATTTCACTCGTAGCGACTTTGCTCCGTCCGTCTTTACGTCTGTCACGATCGTGACGGTCGCATTGGACGTGGTCAGTTTGGAGAGGTCCGTGCTGTCCTCGAAGCTGGTCAAGGTTGTCTGGCTCTGGGCCAAAAGAGATGCATGGACGGCGACTGCGGCCATGAGTCCGATTGCTCGGCTGAAGTGGTTATATTTCATTGTCTCCCCCAGGAGCTTCCTTGAGAGGAAATTCCTGGATTCAGATTCGCAGAAATCCTGACAATTGTACTAGACGTCATTTTCAATGCCACTACATGTAAAGATTGCGGTTAGGGTAGCAATCGAGGCGAACCTAGTCTTGGGCTATTCATATTGACCTCGTAATCATACGAAGGTAAGCGAATATTGGACCGATGCGATTGATTCGCGTGTCGGTGGACCTCGCGAGGCCAGTAAAAACACCAGGATGCTGCGCGCTTTGGCGATCACTAAAGGTGGGCAAGGCAGTCGCAGCGGGCTCGGCAGCTCAGAGCACAGGTTCGGGAACCTGGTCACTCAGCTTCTTGAAGAATGAAGCCGCCTCTTCCAAATCACGCAGGGCGCTCAGACGCTCCGCATCGGCTCGTAGGCCGACGATGAAGCTGGCAACGGTGGCCACCAGGGGCATCAGGTATTGGACAATTTCGTCGTTGTACCCCTCGGGTCGATTGGCGAGCCCGACCATGCCGATAAGCTCTTGGCCGGCCAACACGGGGAGACCGAGGAAACAATCCAGGGGCGGATGCCCGGGAGGGATGCCCGCCCGGCGCGGATCCGTTAGGGCTTCGTTTGCGATCACCGGCTTGTGAGTGGTGATGACGCCACCAAACAGGGTTTTGAGGTTGTGGAATTCGTAGCCGGTCGGCGCGTTGCGATCAAAGAACTCGCGCGAAGGAATACTTCCCGAGATACTCGTCACGACATGAAGCTTCAGGTACGGAGCCCCATCGTCGCTGGCAAGGATCTCCCCGAGAAAGCCATACTCCGACGCCGTGAGGCCGACAAACTCGCTGAGGCATCGCGAAAAGACCTGGCGAAGATTTGCCCTGCCGCTGACAAAGCCGAGCGACGCGTTCGTGATGGCTTCCAAAAGGTTTCGTTGCGCCAACTCGTTTGCCGTTGCCAACGACCGACTTTGGATTTCGTCCTGGAGCCGAGGGGCTTTGCCTTCGCTCAGACGCTTATCCATGGCAAATCGGGCCACGACCTGCGTTCGGCTTGCCCGTTGGTTGCGGAGCAGAATCTCACGCCAATGGCCAACTAGCGCCAACGGGCTGATCCCCAACTCGACCGAAATTCGCTTATCGGTATGGCCTAATGCGGCCAGTTCAAGAATTTGAACTTCGGGTCCTGAGGCGATAATCGATGCAAGCGAAGAATTCATGACTGTCCGTTGATTGGTCTAAGTATGGAAACAATCTTTTGAATTCACAAGTGCCCGAATTCGAGCGGCATAGATAGGCCACGTACAATTACTTGGTCAATGCAGGCGTTGAAGCAAGCCTCGGGGCGAACGTTAACACATGGGCTGGGGATAAGCGAGCTGGATCGAGCCAGCTCGCACAAAAGTCCGGGCCCTAGTTCCAGCGAGTGAAACTGGTTTCGGGCTCGAACGGGATCAAGCCGTTGCGGGCAGCTTCTCGCAAAGCTTGTAGGCGGTTGCCGACCTGCAACTTGCTGAAAACATTCGCAAGGTGAAAGTCTACCGTCCTTCGCGATACGCAAAGGGAGTCGCCAACTTCTTGGCTGGTCGCCCCCATTGCCACAAGGCGTAGGACCTGGCACTCACGCTTCGTGAGTCGAATTGGACGCTGCTCAGATTCGGTTTGGGATTCTTCAGTAATCATGCCGCTAATTTCTTCCTGGACAAAGAAGGAGACCCATTACTGTAGGCAATGCTAGGGCCCCGCGGCAAGGCAACACTTTGTTGGCCCCGGGACCAGCTACCACTTTTCGGTGACAAGGGCTACTCTTGCTCGGGGTGGTGAACCCGGAGGGTGATGACGGTGCCTTCTCGGTTCGAAGTAAGGACCTGCCGCTCAGCCACCCTTCCGTCCAGCATGACAAACCTGTCTCCTTGAGCAGATACCCCCGTTTCTGAATTCAGAAGTGTGAAGCTTCCGGCAAAGAGAGACTGCAAGTGCTCAGCAAGCTTTTGGCAAGGGTATCCAATGAAGTCACTCTGTGGGTGCCCAGACAGGAACTGGTTGGCGAAGGCGTCGTTCAGATACCGCACGTTGAGGTCAGCATTCAACAGAACCACAGCTGCCATGGGCCGCTGATCCCATGGGTGGAGCAGTGAAATGGCTTCTTCAAGCTGGGAAAATGCATTCAGTCGGTCTGCCTCGGCGCGCAGCCCGACTATGACACTACTGACCGTCGCCACCAAGGGTGATAGGAAGTCGACGAGCTGCTTGCCGTACCCTTGGGGCCGGTTGGCAAGGCCGATCACTCCAACAAGGTCGATGCCCGCCATCACCGGGAGGCCCAAGAAGCTGCTGAGTGAAGGATGTCCACGAGGTATCCCGCCCCTTCGCGGGTCGTTTACGACATCGTTGGCAATCACCACTTGCTGTGAGGTAACGACAGCACCAAACAAGTTTTCGAGGTTGCGAAACTCGAACCCTCTTACGAAGTTTTGGTCATACAATTCCTGCGTGGGCACGTCCCACGAGATATCGGTGAGCGCATGCGTCTTGAGGTATGGGTTCCCACCTGGGTCCGTCAACACCTCGGCGATAAAGCCATATTCGGAAGAAGTGAGTCCGATCAGCTCTTCGAGGCAACGCTGGAACACTTGGCGGAAATTCGTGCGGCCACGCGCAAAGAGGTTTGCAACCTCCTTAATCGATTGGAGGAGGTTGTTCTGCTCGCGGTCAGTCGATTCAGCAAGCGACCGCGTCGCCATCTCATCCTGGAGGTGGGACTCGCTCAGCTCGATCTCACGCTTCCCCATCGCGTATCGAGCAACGAGTTCGGTTCGGCTCGCTGCCCCATTTCGGAGCATGATCCGCCGCCAATAGCCCGCAACGGTTGCGCGCGAGATTTGTAGATCGGCTGAAATGCGTTTGTCCGTATATCCGAGCGATGCTAGCTCAAGGAGCTGGAGTTCTCTGCCGGTGGCCACAATGCTGGAAGAAGCTATGTGCATGCGCTTTTCACTGATGAAGGCCAGAGCAGGAAGACTATACCACTAGATGTTTACAAAACCTTTCACTTAGAGCTTTCTTAACTCGGGTTTAATCAAAGACTGAAAAAAAATGGACGAATCCAAGATTGAGTAGTGGACCCGTCCGAGCTTTGCTTCTTTCGTATCTATGCGCTCAGCTCTCCGGCTGCTGCGTGATCCAGAGTATGCAGCTCGCTTGTGATCGGCGGAAAGACGTTGAAGAAGGGCCTCAATTACATGGTACCGAAAAACACCACGTATATGTGCGTGGTATAGATTCAACTTCTCCGATACTACTCAATGGGGTGTGCAAGAAAAGACGAATCACCAAAGAGCAGCGATTCGTCCAAAGTTTGCTTTGTGTTCCGATTCTAGACAGCAGATCTTCGCCTGCCCGGAGAGAGAGATTGTCACAGCGGAGCGTTGAAAGAAAAGGCCACTCTATCATGGCCTTCATTCGATGGCCCCGAAATGCACCACGTATTCCTGCTCGGTGCTCCAGGCCCCAATTATTCTTGGCGAAAAAATGGACGGACTACCAGAGGGGAAGTCCGTCCGAAGCTTTTGCTTTGCGTCTCTGTACTTTTTCAGCAGCTCTTCGTCTGCCCTGGGAAGAGAATGGCATGGGTTACCCGAATTCGAAAGCCCGCGATTGCAAGGCCTCGGAAACGACGGCCCTATAAGCACCACGTATTACTACGTGGGTTCTACTTTGCGAATGAACGCGCTGAAGCGGGGCTCGGGGCCGGAATCGATGCACGACACGATGAGGGAGACGTCCACACGTTCGCCAGATTTGGTCTGGCCGTAGATCTGAATCACTTGGTCCATGATCTTGCTCTGGCGCGTCTCGCGGAACCGGGCGAGGCCAGCTTCGTGCGCCTCCCGAAGCTCTGCGGGCACAATGAGCTGACCGAGGGAGTTCCCCATCGCTTCAATCTCGGAGTAGCCGAAGATATCGACGGCACGTGAGTTCCAATACTCGACGAGGCCCTGGGAATCGAGCACGACGACGGCATCCAACGAAGAATCGAGCACACCGCTAAGGGTCTCGTGCTCCATTCGCCAGGCCGAGACCTTGCGATACTTCCAGAGGTAGCCGATGTGGGTGCCATCTTTCTCGACCACGATGAAGTCGCGCTCATAGAGCTCGCCATTCGCCAAGCGAACCATGTCGCCGAGAACGGTCTTCCTGTCCTTCAGTCGTTCGTCCACCAGGGCCATGAAGGCATCGGAGTCGGCGAAGAGGCTGCGCGACATCTCAGCCACGACGGCACAGTCCATCCCGACGAAGTCCTCGGGGTTGCCGGCAGCACCAAAGATTTGGAGGAAGGCGCGGTTGACGTACTTCAGAGTGCGGTGGCTATCTTCGAACAGCACGGCCGTTTGGACTGCGTCGGTGAGAAGCTTGATCAGGGTGACCGATTCGGCTAACCTTGCCTCAATCGCCCGTCGCTCTTGCTCGGCTCGCAAGCCAATAATGAAGTTCGCGCAGGTCGCCACGATGGGCCGCAGATACTCGAGAAGGGTCTCGTCGTAGCCACCAGGACGGTTGGCTAGCCCAAGCATTCCCACCAGGTCACCGCCACTGTAGACCGGGATGCCCAGAAACGCGGTCATGGCCGGGTGCCCGGGTGGAAGTCCACCTCGTCGAGGGTCTTCCGTCGGCTCATTCGCGATCAAGACGTTGCCCGTGGTCAGAACTCGACCGAACAACGTCTCAAGGTTGCGAAACTCCAGGCCCTTGTCGTAGTTGGTCTCGTAGAGGTCCATCGTCTGCTTGTTCCAGGCGATGTTGGTGATGGCGTGGGTCTTCAGGTACGGCGCTTCGTTTTCGTCAAACAGTACTTCCGCAAGGAAGCCGTACTCTGACTGAGTCAGGCCCAAGATTTCTTCCAGGCAGCGCTCAAATACTTCGCGAAAGCCTGTTCGGCCACTGATGAACTCAAGTGATACTTCGGTGATGGCTTGCAGCAGGTTGCGCTGGGCAAGTTCATTGGCCTGGGCCAGCGTTCGGCTGGAAATTTCGGCGAGGAGCTGCTCGTCCTCTTCCTTCGTTTCTTCGGCCCGCTCTTCCTCGGCTTTCGCCATGAACATCTGCTGGGCGTGGCGGGCGACGACTTCGGTGCGGCTGGCGGCGTTGTATTTCATCAGAATCCGACGCCAATAGCTCGCCACCGTGTCCTTGCTGATGTCCAGGACGAGAGCGATCTGCTTATCGGTGTTGCCTTCGGCCGCCAGTTCCAAGACTTGCAGCTCGCGCCCCGTTGCCCGCACTTCTCTCTGCGTCCTCATCCCTAAACTTGTCCGTCGCTTCTGCGCGATGAATGGTTTGAATCTACCTACAAAAATGATCGGAAGGGCCGATCTCTTAATCAAACTGAGGCGAACGACTTTGAACCTGAGCGTGCATGTTTGGTTGGCTCTTAGACAAGAAATCTTGAAAACTAGTAAAAATACAGGGATTTTCTCTTCGGAGCCTCCCTTTTAGGGATGCATTGAGTTCAAAGTTCTAAATCTGGGTTAGGAAAATCTTCCGAATCGATTCGCTGAGAACCCTCAGACCAGTGCCTTGGTGCAGAGGGGGGACTTGTTGCCATTTCTTGCGCGTGGTATAACAATCTTCGTTAGTTTCGAGGCCGTCCTTAATCGGCTGCTCTCGAGACATTTTGATTTCTATGAAACTGAGCTTTGTGCTTCCCGCCATGATGGCGGTAGCAACGACGTATGCGTCGGATCAATCTGGTCCAGCGTCGAACCAGTTTCAGGCCTAGTCGTGTTTGCGACTAGGCTCTTTTCATTTGGCCTTAGTCTTGGAAGGGTGAAGAGTAGGAGCTAAACCTGCCTTAGGACTCACCTTTGCTTTGCTTGGTGCCTTCGCCTTTTGCTTCTCCCTTCTGGCCAATTCGTCGCGCCAAACTCGGGTCCATTCCTCGCTCGAAACAAACTTTGCGTGGCCGTCGCCGAAGGCGACAATGCGCCCGCCATCCGGCCAAGGGAATTCGTCCCAGGCGATGGGCAGGCTGTAGGCGTTGTCCAACTCATAGAGACTTGCGCCGGAGAGGGAAGTGTTGGCGAGGAAGCGGCCGGTCGTGGGGTTGCTCATTGGCCAGACCTGCTCATTCTTGATATAGGGCAGCACGACCTTGCGAATTGCCGCTGTGGAGTCGCCGGCGGGGAACTTTTCGTCATAGTCACTCGCGTACATGATCATGCCAGTCGCCACTTGCTTGGCCCGGCTGAGGGCCTCGGTGCGGTCGCCGATTTGCTGGGCTGGGTCTGGCTCATTAAGGGCCTTCAGGATCGCTGTTGGGGTTAGGCTTGGCCGGGGCGTCCATTGGCGGATGCGTGAAGCCTCAATCCAGGTCTCCGTGAATGCGATCTGGGGCATCTTCGGCGAGGTTATGTTGAGGTTGCCCTGATTGCTCATAGCCGACACCATGGCTTCAATTGTCATCTGGCCGGTATCCACCTTGTAGCCACGCAGGCGAGGGATTTGGCCGTTGAGGAGTTCTGCAAACTCTTCGGCATCCACTAGGATGGCGTCGGCAAGGCCGAACAGCACCGAGGCTCGACGAGCGTTCGGAAGGCCTCCACCGCCGAGGCCCGCCAGCCCGTAGAGCGCAAGCGTGGAATTCTGACCAGCCTCACTGTCGATCGAAACGGCCACGTAGTTGTTCGGAATCTGAGCGGCGGTTATCGTCTTAGCGGGCGCCCGGAGGGCTTCTACGATGCTTTGGCTCTGGGCGAAAGCACCAGCCACCAGGGATAGGGCGAGAAAGATGGAGGCAGCGGGGCGTATCACATGACAAGTACGGCAGGGCCCAGCCATAGGTTGCAGTTCCTAAAGGTTAGCGAAGTCGAAGGGAAGCAGTGTGCCGTGGAATTGCGAAACGCATCATTGAGCGTGATCTGGTAAATCTGCGAGGAATCACTCTTGGCGGGCTGTTTCGACCCTTGTTCGGCACGAAACGAGGAACTCAGGACCCTCTGGCGATGTTGCTACTCCCTGATGAACCGCACACTACTTGTAGCCTCGCTCGCTGTTGTTGCTGCCTCGGCTCACGCCGGCTTCACCGTATCTTGGGATGGCAGTGACGGATTCACACCCGATACCTATTACAACGATGGATCGGTGAACTTCCTTGGTCGATCCGATAGCGCCTTGGCAACTCCAGGCGTGCTCTATGGTCGAGACTACAATAGCGATACCGATGGCTTCGCCCACGGGATCCAACAGGATGGACCGAAAGGACTCTACGTTGGTCCCTATGGCAACCCCGTTTCGAGCGATCCTAAGGGACCAACGATTGTTGGGTCTCGCGGTCAGTTGGCCGATGGGGTCGGTAGCTTTGGTGGAGACCTGGCCTACTCGCCGATGGGTACCAGAGCTTCGGCTGTCTACGGTGGATTCACTATTGCGGATGGGTACTCGGTGAAGAACCTGACCGTCACGGTGGACTTTTGGACCGGGGCTACGACCTACTCGTTCCCTTGGTTTAGCCCTTCGACGGTCTGGGCTGGCGTGGGTCCGGACTTCTCAGCCACGGCGACTTCGGTGGATGCTGATGGCGTCGCCACTTGGGGCGGGGTCTACACCGGAACGGTTGACTTCGCCATAGTCGGCGCGATCATGGACGGCGACAACGAGCCTTACCGAGTCCGCGTGAGCGGCGATATCGTGAAGACGGAAGCGGTTCCTGAGCCTGCATCCTTGCTTGCCCTCGGGGCTGGTGCTCTCGGTGCCCTCCGCCGCCGCAAGAAGTAAGACTTGTTCACTAACCCGATAGTGCCACCGTTGCTGACGCCGGTGGCACACCTGCTCTAAGGATGGGCGAGCCACGGTAAGATTGGCCCATGACTATACAGAAGCAGATCGAAGACCTCGAAAACGAGATTTCCGCGCAAAAGCAGAAGCTTGCCGAGCTAAAGCGATCGTTGCCTCCGCTGGAGTTGGAGGACTTTGAATTCCAAGGCGCGAACGGGCCGGTGAAGCTCTCGGAGTTGTTTGGGGACAGCTCCGACCTTGTTGTCATCAACAACATGGGACGTGGCTGTGCGTATTGCACGCTTTGGGCCGATGGCCTGAACGGATGCGTTCCGGAGCTCCGGAGTCGCGCTGGGTTCGCCCTTGTGTCGGCCGATCCGATTGAGGTTCTCGCCCCGTTTGCCGCGGAGCGCGGGTGGCGGTTCGATTGCGTCTCCGGCCACGGGGTCGGCTTTGCGAAGGCGCTTGACCTCGTGGAGGAAGAAGGCGGCGTTTGGCCCGCGGTGATTGGTCTTTACAAGGATGCCGAGGGCAAGATTTGGCGGATTCGCCAGAGTTCGCTGGGCGAGGGTGACGACTACGCTCCGATCTGGCACTTGCTTGCGCTGCTCAAAGATGGCTGGGCGGGCTGGGAGCCGGATTATCGGCTTTGAGGTTTTTTTTGTTTGGGTTGGTTCGGATTTAGTTCGGGTTGGTTCGGGTTTTGTTCGGAGTTGTATGGGTATTGGGGCTGAAAACCTACTAGGTGGCCTCTGGATACAACCCCGTCCGGGGTTGATCGCGGTTAATGCCAAATCCAGGGGTGGTTACCCCTGGCTTTTGGGTATGGAACGGCTCCGCCGTTCTCGACCAGACGCGCAGATCATGGTTGATGGTGCTACTGGTGGTTACCTCTGACTTTTGGGTGTGGAACGGCTCCGCCGCTCTCGACCAAAAACGCAGATTATGATTGATGGTGCCACTGGTCGCCGGGGATGGTTCTTGCCCCGGTGCCGAGTGGTACTCGGAGGGCCATCCGCTGGTTACGGCGGCACGAACATTGGGCTACAGGCGAGCTAGGCGGCTGGACGATCAACAGATACACTGCCGGATTCCCCGACAGCCCGTGATAGTGTGTCACTGGGCGTTCACTGGATGCGCCAGCACGATCATCTGGCTTTCTAGTGGCACCATCGGGTAGGGGTTGCTCGGTTAGTTCGGAATTGGTTCGGGTTTGTTCCGTGTGAGTCGGGCTTAGTTCGGGTTGGTTCGGTTTGGTTGGGAGGTTAGCCGGGAATGTTGACCTGTCGAGTGGCTAGAATTTCTCTTGCCAAGCAAGCCGAACCATCCCGAACAAACCCGAACCAATCCGAACTAACTAACCCGTACAACCCGAACTGTCCCGAACCAACCCGAACTGAAGACCTCAGTCTTTCGCCCAGAACATTTCGCCGGCGTCTTCGAAGATCACGGCTTCTTTTAGGACGCTGAGAGCCTTGCGGAGGCCTTCCATGGGCGACATCAGACCGTCCTCATGCTCGATCGAGAGGACGTAGTCGTAGCCGACCATGCGGAGGTTGCTGCAGAAGTCCTTCCACCAATCGAGGCCGTGGCCGTAGCCGACGGAGCGGAAGACCCAGGAGCGGTTGAGGATATCGCCGTAGCTCTTGGTGTCGAGGTTGCCGTTTCGGCCGCTGTTGTAGGGGTCGATGCGGGTGTCCTTGGCGTGGACGTGGTAGAGCGCGCCTTCCTTGCCGAGTTCGCGGATCGCGGCGATTGGGTCGATGCCCTGCCACCAGAGGTGCGAGGGGTCGAAGTTCGCGCCGATGGCGTCGCCATTTGCGCCCACGCCGTTGCGCAGCTTCAGGAGGGTGTCGTTTGAGTAGCAAACGAAGCCGGGGTGCATTTCGATGCAGAACTTCACGTTGTGCTCTTTCAGGTAGGCGGCTTGCTCGGTCCAGTAGGGAAGGACCACGCTGTTCCACTGCCAATCGAGGACGTCGCGGAACTCATCGGGCCATGCGCAGGTCACCCAGTTCGGGTTGATCGCGCCGGGGTGGTCGCCGGGGCAACCGCTGAAGCCGTTGACGCAGGGGACGCCGAGCAGGCTGGCGACCCGGACGCTCTTGCGGAAGGCATCGTGGTGAGCCTGAGCGATCTCCTTCACGGGGTGGATCGGGTTGCCGTGGCAAGAAATGGCCGAGATGGTGAGTCCGCGGCTCTCGACTTCTTTCAGGAATGCGTCGCGAGCCTCTTTGCTCTCGATGAGCTTGTCGACGGCGAGGTGGCTTTCGCCAGGGTATGCGCCGGCGCCGAATTCTACGGCCTGAATGCCTTCGGCCTGTACGATGTCTAGTGTTTCCGTGAGGGTCTTATCCCCAAACAGTGCGGTGAAAATTCCAATCTTCATGGCTTGTCTCCTCAGCGATGATGCCAAGGAGATTATGTCAGGCAACCCAAGGTCCCTGCTAGCCGATTAATGTCGGAAGTGGCGGACGCCGGTGAACACCATCACGAGGCCAAGCTCGTTGGCTTTGGCGATCACTTCTTCGTCCTTCTTGCTGCCGCCGGGCTGGACGACGGCGGCGATTCCGGCCGCGGCCGCGACTTCGACGTTGTCGGAGAAGGGGAAGAAGGCATCGCTGGCCAAAACGGCTCCCTTTGATGCCTCTCCCGCCTGGGCAAGGGCGAGGCGTACGGACTGAACTCGGTTCATCTGTCCGGCGCCGACGCCGAGCAGCCGGTTGACGGTCCCGACCACGATGGCGTTTGACTTCACGTGGGGGATGACCTTCCATTGGAAGCGCATGGCTTCCATCTGCTCTTCGGTCGGCTGTTTCTCGGTGACGACGCGCCACTCGTAGCCCTGGTCTTCGTCGGAATCCTGGGCCAACACGCCACCTCGAACGGATTTGACGGTGAGAGACGTGACCGCTTGGGGCAAGGGAGCTTCGAGTAAGCGGACTTCTTGGCCCCAACCTTTGCGGTTCTGGAAAAGCGCGAGGGCCTCGGGCGTGTAGCCGGTGGCGATGACGACGTCGAGTTTGTTGCCCTTCTCGACCATCGCGAGGGCGGCTTCTTCGTCGAGAATTCCGTTGATGGCGACGACGCCACCGAAGGCAGAGATGGGGTCGGCGTCGCGGGCAAGCCGGAAGCTCTCGCCGTAGGAACCGCCCACGGCGGCTCCGCAGGGGTTGCCGTGCTTGGTGATGGCACAGGCGAGCGGGGGCAGGTCGGCGACCAGCTCCCATGCGCCGTCGGCGTCGTTCAGGTTGTTGTAGCCAACCTCCCATCCCCAAAGCCGCTTGGCCTGGGCGATGCCGGGGGAGCCGAGCGGATCTTGATAGAGCGCGCCACTCTGGTGGGGGTTTTCACCGTAGCGGAGAGCGACCGACCGGCGATAGCCTAGGGTGAGGGTCTCGGAATAGGGTGATTCGCCGACGGCCTCGGTGAGGTAACGGGCGATCATCGAATCATAGAATGCGGTGTGGCGGAACGCCTTGGCGGCGAGCTTTGTGCGGAGGGCATCCGATCCGCCTTCGGCCAAGTCCGACAGGATGCTGGCGTAGTCGCCGGGATCGACGACGACATGGACGTTGGCGTGGTTCTTGGCGGCAGCGCGGATCATGGCGGGCCCGCCGATGTCGATGGATTCGACCGCCTCTTCCCACGTGTGGGGGCCGTTCACGGTCTTTTCGAAGGCGTACAGATTGACGACGACGACTTGGATCGGGGCGATTCCGGCCTCGGCCATGGCCTCGCGGTGCGATTCTAGGCGGGTATCGCCGAGGAGTCCACCGTGGACGAGCGGGTGCAGGGTCTTCACTCGGCCATCGAGCATCTCGGGAAAGCCGGTGATTTCGGCGACGTCACGCACTGTTAGTCCGGCCTCTCGGAGGGCTTTGGCGGTGCCACCGGTGGATATGAGCTCGAAGCCAAGGGCGGCCAGGCCCTGGCCAAACTCAACGACGCCCGTCTTGTCGGTAACGGAAAGCAGGGCTCTCATCGTCCGTTCCCCTTGGGCGGGTCTTGCTTGCCGGGGTCGGTGGTGGGGGGCTTGGAGGGCGTGATGGTGTTTTCGGGCAATTGGGTGGGGAAGGGTTCCACGTTGATGGTGATCATGCGGCTTATGGAGCGGCCCTTTTGGTCGTAGGCAATGAGTTTCAGCATGGTTTTGGCGGAGATATTGACGGTGGTCGTGCCTTGGGGGTCGAGCACCATCTTTTGGTTCTCGCCCCCGACTTGGAGTTCGACACGCTCGGCGTTGGTCACTTGCCAGGAGACGGCGATGGGGCCGCCGCCGATGGGGAGGTTCTGGGTGTCGGTTTGGAAGGCAAGGATCGTGGCATCGCTGGTGTCGATCGCTTCAACCGAGAAGGCGCGGCGGGCGATTTTGCCTTCTTTGTTCTCGACCACGACCTCGTAGTCCAGCTTGCCTGCGCGCAGGGGCGTGACTTCGATTTGCTTCATCGAGAGGTTGAGGTCTTGGTTTGTTGGGCTGAGTGTGGCTTTGACCACGGATTCGCCAAACTGATAGCGCAAGACGAAGGGTTGGCCGAGGCGGACCTGCTTCGGGTTCACTTCGACCATCGTGATGACGGGGAGGGGCACGACTTCGGGGGTCAGGATCGGCACCCTGAGCGTGTAGGGATCGCCCTTCTTGGTGTCGCGGCGGGGGATGCCGACGATGGTGAGGACGCCTGCGCTTTTGACCTGGTAGGTCACGTCGCCGCTGGGGTCATTTGAGTCGCTGATGACTTCGTCGTTGGCGAGAATCTCGATGCCGGTGGCATTCTGGGCGTCCCAGTGGATGTTGACAGATTGGCCCACCTGGGGCGACCTTGGGTCTAGCCGCAATCTTGCCGTCGGGGTTTTGGGCAGGGTGAGGACCCACAGACTCATGAGGGCGGCGAGGATGATCACCACGGCGAGGGTGCCTGGGGTCAGAAGGGGCCGCTGTTCGAGCTGCGCCTGGGCGGTGGCGACAACTTGGGGGGTGTTGAGGCTGCGTCCGGTGAGCGAGAACCCGATGAGGCGGCTGCCCGAGAGTAGGGGCTTGCTGCTGGGGGTGACGAGGACCTCGACTTCGCGTTGTTGGCCGGGGCCCAGGGCCAATTGCTCCTCGCTGAATTCGTAGGTGCAGGCGTCTTCGGGGTCGTTGCCGCTGAGCTGGATGGTGTGCTCGATGTTGCCGAGGTTGACGATGGTGACGGCGAAGCTGTTTTGTTTGCTGGTGGGGGAGAAGCGGCCCTTCTTTGGGTTCACTTCCATGCTCAGATAGTGGTACGGCTTGATCTGGAGCACGCCCTGGAGCGACCGGCTTTCGCCGGTTTCCAATGACCGGACGCGGAGCACGAAGGGGTAATTGCCGGCGGCACTTTCGCTTGAGCGCGGGGGTTTGAAGAACAGCTTGGAGGAGATCGTCTCGAAGCCGTGGACATCGAGCACGGGTACGGGGACGGCGGTCCATTCGGGATCGAGGCCTTCGATTTCGAGTTCGTAGCGCTCGGTTTCGGAACCCTTGTTTGAGACCTCGACGGTAAACGGGGAGGTTGCTCCTGCTTCCACCGAAATGAGATCGCTCCTGAGGGCTGCCGTGAATGCCATTTCTTGGTGAGTTTAGCATTCTTGGTCCTACTATCCTTGCAGGAACATTGCAGGATGTGGAACAGTGGGCATGATGGCCCGCCAGACGCGCTTCACCCTTGTTAAAGTGCTGATCGTGTGGAACTTGGGGCTGTTTTGTGTGGTGGGTCCGCTCTTCGGCGGGTGGGTGCTGGTGAAGCAGTCGAACGATGTCGCTCGGCGTGTCGGTCTGTTTTCCAATGCGAAGGTGCTTGCGGGCGCGGCCCTTCTTTATAGTGAGGGCAATGACGGGAGATTGCCGCTTGCGAAGAAATGGCGTCGGGCTCATCCGGGGTTGTCGCAGCCGGGGAACGCTGAATTTGCTTACAGTAAGTTTGCGGCGGGTAAGGCCACCTCGGCGCTGCCGAAGACGACGGTGCTCTTTTTGGAGAGCGACTTGCCTGGCGATAGTCCGGTGGATGAGCCGAGAAACTTGCTGGCTCGGCGCCCTCGGTATGGCGATAAGTACGTCATTTCGTGCCTGGACGGCAACGCTCGGCTGATCCCTTTTCTAAAAGACAGGGGTCGCAGTCTGGCAGGAAAGTTGCTAAATGTGGCAGAGT
This sequence comes from Fimbriimonas sp., assembly GCA_049317025.1. Taxonomy (GTDB): domain Bacteria; phylum Armatimonadota; class Fimbriimonadia; order Fimbriimonadales; family Fimbriimonadaceae; genus Fimbriimonas. Next base: position 23,485 of record JBMOJD010000036.1, read on the forward strand.
GAGCATCATGGCCCTCCCCGATGGAACGGTTCCGCCGAAGAAGAATAAAACGTTGACCTACGTGCTGATTGCCTGCGGATTGGGGCTTTTCTGCTTGTGCGGTCCGATTCTTGGGGCGATTCTGCTGCCGGTTTTCGCCCAAGCGCGACTCGCGGCCCAGAAGACGGCGTCGCTGACGAATGTGAAGCAGCTTGCGCTCGCGGCTCTGACTTACAGCGCAGACAATGATGACAAGTTGCCGCTGGCGGCGAACTGGCGTCAAGAACTGAACAAGGTCGATCCCAAGATAGAGGTCATGACTTCGCCTAAGTTCCGGGGTTTTGGCTACGCGTACAGCAAGTTTGCGGTGGGCAAGTCGGTGACCAAGCTTCCCCTGACTACCGTGCTGTTCTTCGAGAGTGACCTGCCTGGCGATGGGCCGGTGGACGACCCGGCGAACTTGCCGAATCCGCCGCGCTTTGGCAAGGGAAGTTGCGTTTCGTTTGCGGATGGGTCGGCGAAGATCGTGCCTGATCTTCTGGAGAAGTGATTTGGAGGGGCGGTGCGAATGGTGCGGGACTGATCCACTTTATGTGGCCTACCACGACGAAGAGTGGGGCGCGCCTTGCCATGATGACCGGCACCTATTCGAATTCTTGATTCTGGAGGGTGCGCAGGCGGGGCTGAGTTGGATCACCGTTTTGCGGCGGCGCGAGGGGTATCGGCGGGCGTATCTTGGCTTCGACCCGGCCACGGTGGCTGCTTTTGGGGATGACGATGTGGCGCGGTTGCTTGCGGACCCGGGGATTATTCGCAATCGGTCAAAGGTGGCCGCGTCGATTGGGAATGCACGGGCATTCCTGGCGATTCAGGCGGAGTTCGGGTCGTTCGACGCCTACGTTTGGGGGTTTGTCGGAGGTGCGCCGCTTGTGAACCGCTGGGCGAGACTCGATGAACTTCCGGCGAAGACGGAGATCTCGGATGCGCTGAGCAAGGACCTTCAGCGGCGGGGCATGAAGTTCGTGGGATCGACGATCATTTATGCTTGGATGCAGTCGATGGGGTTGGTGAACGACCACCTGGTCGGGTGCCCTTGCCATCCTGAATTTGGTGGCTGATAAAAAATGGCCCGTCCCCTAACCTCAAGGGACGGACCAAATGCATTTGTCTTTACTCTCCGTAGCTTTGGGTTAAAACTTAGCGACCGCCGCCCTTTCCGCCGCGACCAGGGCCTCCGGGTCCGCCCATGCCGCCCATTTCCTTGCGCATCTTTTCGCGCTCGGCCTTGGTGAGCTCTTCGTACTTCTTCATTTGGGGCTTGGTAAGGATCTTGGCGAGCTCTTCCTTGTAGGCGTCTTGCTCCTTCTTCATGCTGGCGCGCATGGCGTCGCGGTCCATGCCGGCGGGGCCTTTGGCCATCATTTCCTTCATGGTCTCTTCGCGCTTCTTGGCACGCTTCTCATCGAGGGCCTTGACCTTGGTCTTCTGGTCCTTGTTGAGTCCGAGCTGACCAAGGATCTTCTCGTGAATCTCCTGCATCTTCTTGGCTCGTCCGCCCCAGCCGCCGCTAGGACCACCTTGGCCACCAGGTCCACCCTGGAAGCCGCCGCCACCGCGGGGGCCAGGAGCCTGGGCCATCGAGACTGCATTCATGCCGATCATGGCGCCAGCGAGCGCCATCAGAGTGAGGAATTTTTTCATATTTGAAGTCCGCCCTTTCACAGGTTACGGAGTCCTTGAACGTTTGCCCAGCAAAGTTGTTCACTGACCAAACAAAATTAGACAGCAAGCACGGTTGCCTGGGCCTTTTGCACGAGTTCTTGGATGGCCTCGTGGGTGGACTTGACGAAATCGGCGGGGGGGCCGTCGAAAACAAGCGAACCTTGGTGCAGGAAGGCCACCCGGTGGGCGGTGCGGAACACGGAGTTCAGGTCGTGGCTGACGATGATGCTGGTCACGCCGAGCTCCTTTTGCAGCTCGACCATTAGCGAGTCGATCGCGTAGGTGGTGACGGGGTCGAGGCCGGTGGTGGGTTCGTCGTAAAGAAGGACTCGGGGCTCGAGGGCGATGGCCCGGGCGATGCCGACACGTTTTCTCATGCCGCCGCTGAGTTCGCTGGGGAGCTTCGTGCCCGCGGATTCGAGGCCAACTTTGGCGAGGGACTCGTTCGCTTTGGCGACGGCGTCCTTGGCGCTCAGGGTGGTGTGGCGGCGGAGGCCGAAGAGGACGTTGTCGAGGACGCTCATGGAGTCGAACAGGGCGGCGGATTGGAAGACCATGCCCATGTGTCGGCGGACTTCCTCGGGATGCGTGCGGACGTCGAGGCCAGCGACTTCAATTTCGCCTGCGGTCGCGACGATGAGGCCAGCGATGCAGCGGAGGAGGGTTGTTTTTCCACCGCCGCTGCTGCCCATCACCGCGAGGACCTCGCCCTCGGCCACGCTCAGACTGATTTCCTTGAGGACGTCGCGCGTGTCAAACCGGTGGGAGAGCTTTTTGACCTCGATCATGTTCGACATCAGTTACATTGTGGGCAATTTCGGCTGGTGTCGGAAGAATCATGCCGCTTGGCGGCTTCTTAACATTCCCTAAACGTTGGCTTGGGATAATTGGGAGTCGGAGGAGAGAGTCTCATGAAAAAGGCCTTCACGCTAATTGAACTTCTAGTTGTCATTGCGATTATCGCAATCCTCGCAGCCATCCTATTCCCCGTTTTCGCCCAGGCAAAGGCTTCGGCCAAGAAAGCCGCCGGTGTGTCGAATCTCAAGCAGGTTTCGCTTGGTCTGTTGATGTACTCGACGGACTACGACGACCGCGCCCCTTACTTCTATGGCACCGGAACCGCTGCCGACCCCAACCAGTACCACAACACGGACACTTGGGTTGGTCAAGTGTTCCCGTACATCAAGAACCGCAGCATCTTCTTCGACCCGACCATTGCCGAGCCGAAGGGTGACATCAAGGACGCCAACGGCGACCTTTACACCGACTGCTACTACCACAACTGCCCGGGAACGGCCAGCCAAACCTACACCTATCGATGGCAGTGGGTTACGAACTTCAGCATCAACTCGGACGGATTTGCCGAGGGCGGAACCGGTACGTGCGAGAGCGCGACTCGATTCAACCAGACCCGAAGCCTGACCGCGATCGAGTCGAACGCCGACCGACTGATGGTCTCGCCGACCCAGTACGGAACCCTGCCTTTCTCCTGGATGTACTTCCGAAGCTACGAAGCTTCTTGGCCTTACATTGATGAGTATTACGACGGCTTCAGCTGGAACAACCTGGTCTGGGACGCTCGCAAGCGATGGGGCGGCCGATTCACCGGTGCTTATGCCGATGGTCACGCCGGAAAGTTTGGCCGCGAGAAGTTCGTTGGTTACTCGCGAATCGGTGGCGTGAGCGATGCTACTAACCGAGCTGCTTACTGCCAAGCCCGCCGCGACCGCGATCTTGACAAGTTCTGGGGGCCGTTTTGGAGCGGAAACTAGCGCTGCTTAGTCTCCTCGGGCTCATCCTCATTGTGGGATGTTCCGGGGGAGACGAAGACCCGAAGGCCAACCTGAATGCGCCCTTGAGCAAAACCAAGGCGACCAAGGTTCAGGCTGCTGCTGATCGAGGGGAGACCCCCGAAGAGGTGGCAAGAATGGACGAGCCCGCCCGCGGCAAAGCTAACGGCGCCCGCTAAGTTCATAGAAGCATCCCGACTCGAATGAGTCGGGATGCTTCTTGTTTTGAGATTAGGCTTTTCGGCGCTTCTTGGCGAGGCCGAGGATGCCGGCGGCCAGGGCGACACAGGTCGCCGGTTCGGGGACAGGCTGGGTGGCAGTACCGATGATGTCAATCTCTCGGTAGACGTCCAAGCCGAACGGCGTGCCGTCGCTGTAGAAGGTGAAACGCACAGCATCAACGCCAGTGGCGACTTCGAGGTTGCTGAGGGTGACCATCATTTCTCGGGAAGCACCGCTGCGGTGTTGAATCGGTTGACGGTGTAGGCACCATCGCCGGTGATCGTGGTGAAGGTGTCGCTTCCGACCACGGAGACGCTCAGGTCGTACCGCTGGTTGTAGCGCGCGACGTTGTAGCTGACCAACGACTTGATGGAGGTAATGGTGTAGCCGAGCTGGTTGATCGTGGTGTTCAGGCTGAACTCGACGACCGCTCCGTTGGAAGGGATCAAGGAGTTTTCCGAGTTGTTGTAGGTTAGGGCGCCGAAGACACTGCCGTTGTTCAGCTCGTTGATCGTTGAGCCATACTCCTCCAACCCGGAAATCAGGGAGACCGCGCCGAGCGTTGCCTGGCCCGTATTCACCAGGTCCGTGCTCGAGACGGCGAAACCGGATTCGAAGCTTGGAAGAAGGGTTCCGGAGACGGCGCTAACGTCGGCGGCGACAGCAGAACCGGCAAGGGAGGAAGCGAGGAGCGTAACAAGTAGTCCAGATTTGATTTTCATTGTCGAATACCAGGCGTCTTAGTGCACGTCTAAGTTGCGGCATCGTTCCCTATACTTGTGACCTATCGCGGTTGGCACCAAGTAGGTGGTTGGGATGCGTCTTTTTGTGTCAATACTCTTTCATTACTTGGGGTGATAGACTCCGAGTGAACCTACGAACTCCATGAACGAAACAAACCGATCCGGGATGCAAGCTGCCGAATCTGCCTTCAAGGCAGGTGACTTTCCCGAGTGCCTCCGGCTGTGCCAGCAGGTGCTGGCGACCAACCCAAAGAGCTTGCCCGCACTCGTGATGTCGGGCATGGTGGCCGTCCGGACCGACAGTCCTCATGCTGCCCTCCAACCGCTCCGCGAAGCCATTCAGATTGACCCGATGTGCTTCGAGGCCCTTCTCTGGCTTGGGATCGCACTTCGTAAATCGGGCGATCTCGCCGAGGCGGTCACGATTTTTCGTCGTTCGACGCGGATTTGGCCGGATCACGCAGGAGCCCACGCCAATCTGGGCCTGACCTATCTCGACCTGCACCAGGGCGCGAAGGCAGTTGCCAGCTTGGAACGGGCGATGAGCCTGAACCCCAAAGACCCGACGCTCTATCACAACCTCGGTGTGGCTTATCAGCAGACGGGCGAAGGCGACCGGGCCGAGCGGTTCTTCGAGCGGGCCATTGAGCTTCAGCCGGACCTGATGGTCAGCCTGATCAGCTTGGGACTCATCTACCTTGAGCACTCGAAGCGGACCGAGGCCATTGCTGCCTTTCGGCGGGCTCATGCGATTGCCCCCGACTCGGCCAGAGGGAACATCCAGCTCGCCCGGGCACTTCGCGAAGAGGGCGATTTGGACGGCAGCTTAGCGGCTCTCCACCGTGCGCTCGAGTTGGAGCCCGACTCGGTCGATGCGCTCGAAGGCGTCAGCAACCTCCAACAGCAGATGGGGCTCTTCGATGAGGCTATTGCGAGCCTGAACCGGGCGATTGAACTGGACCCCAAGCGGTCGCGGCTCTACTTCAACCGGATCTCTTGCCGTCGCGCCACTGAGGACGACCGCCCGACGTTGGTTCACATGGAACACATGCTCGCCGAGGGCTCCCTGGATTGGCCGGACCGGCGGTACCTGCACTATGGCCTTGCCAAGGCGTACAACGACCTGAAAGAGACCGAGCCCGCGATGGACCATTACGTGGAGGCCAACCGCGCCATGCGTGAGTTGCTCGGCAACAAGCCGTTCGAGCGCGAGATTCACACTCGCGAGTTCGACAAGAAGATTGAGACCTTCACCCCTGAGTTCTTCCGGCGGTACGAGTCGGTGGGCAACCCGAGCGAGGTACCGGTGCTGATTATCGGGATGATTCGATCGGGCACTTCGCTGGTGGAGCAGATCCTTTCGGCGCATCCTGAGGTCGGTGGTGGCGGGGAATTGCCCTACTGGTTCCAGCATGCATATGAGGTCATGAGCGTGCACGGGGAGCTTGCTTCCGCCTCCGTCATTCGTCGCGTCCAGGCTGATTATCTTGCTTTGCTTCGGGATATCTCGCCTGAGACCCCGAGGGTGACGGACAAGATGCCCCACAACTATATGTTTCTCGGGCATATCCACGCGGCGTTTCCGAATGCGAAGTTTGTGCATTGCCGCCGGAATCCGGTGGACAACTGCCTTTCGATCTACATGACGCCGTACCAAGCGCCGCTTGATTTTGCCCACGACCGGGCGAACATTGCGTTCGTCTACCGCGAGTACCTGCGGCTCATGGAGCATTGGCGCAAGGTGATTCCTGCTGATCGATTGATCGAAGTGGACTACGAAACCCTTGTCGAAAACCCCGAAGCGACCACGCGGAACATGATTGAGTTCCTTGGTTTGGACTGGGATGAGGCATGTTTGCGGCCCGAGGACAACACGCGGGTGGTGAAGACGCCGAGCATGTGGCAGGTACGCCAGCCGGTCTACAACACTTCGGTTGAGCGGTGGCGCAAGTACGAGAAGTGGATTCCTGAGTTCACCAAGCTGGCCTAAAGGCCAGCTTGGGCGATTTCGATAGCGCGCATGCATGCGCGGGCTTTGTTCAGGCACTCTTCGTACTCTTTGCTGGGCACGGAGTCGTAGACCACACCTGCCCCGGCCTGGACGTAGGCATTGCCGTGACGCAGGAGGATCGTGCGCAGGGCTATGCAAAGATCGAGCTCGCCGCTGGCGGAGAAGAAGCCAACTCCGCCCGCGTAGGAGCCGCGACGGGTGGTTTCAAGCTCGTCGATGATCTGCATGGCGCGCACCTTGGGCGCTCCGGAGACCGTTCCGGCGGGGAAGGTGGCGCGGATCAGGTCGTAGACGGTCAGCCCCGACTTCAGCGTCCCGGTGACGTCGCTGACGATGTGCATCACGTGGCTGTATTTCTCCACCACCATCAGCTCGTTCACCTTCACGGAGCCGAATTCGCACACGCGTCCGAGGTCGTTGCGTCCGAGGTCGACCAGCATCACGTGTTCGGCCCGCTCTTTCTCGTCGGCGAGCAGTTCAGTGGCGAGAGCTTTGTCTTCTTCGGGTGAGGCCCCTCGTTTGCGGGTGCCGGCGATCGGGCGCACACGGGCGGTGTCGCCGTGGAGCGATACGAGGATTTCGGGTGAAGCCCCGACCAGATCGAAATCGCCAAACCGGACGAGGAACATGTAGGGCGACGGGTTGATGGATCGGAGGGCGCGGTAGATGGTGAGCGGATGGGCGTCGACTTTGGTGCTGAGGCGAAGTGACGGCACCATCTGAACGCCGTCGCCCGCGCCAATGTATTCGACCATCTTACGAACCGAATCTTCGTACTGCTCGCGGGTGACGTTGCATTCGACCGGGTGCTGCCCGCTCGCGGAGGCGGGGAGCGCGGGGCGTGGGCCGGAGAGGCGAGCGATCACAGCCGAGATTCGATCTACGGCTTGCTGATAGCCCGTGGCAGTACCGTCGGCAATCGA
>JBMOJD010000037.1:0-30353 GCA_049317025.1 Fimbriimonas sp.
CTAGAAATCAATGTTGTTGCGCCCTATATGTGCATGCAACACGCGATTCGGTTGATGGTGCAGGGTGGTCGGCCCGGCAAAATACTCAACATTGGCTCGGTGAGGTCGCATTGGGCGTGGGCGGGCGAATCGGGCGTCTATCCCGCCAGCAAGTTCGGCTTGCGCGGCATGACTGAGGCGGTGGCTCGCGAGATGCACTGGCGCAAGCTCCCGATTTCGGTCGGCCTCATCTCGCCGGGCGAGACGAATACGCTCATGACCAACCCGGAGGGCCTGCCCGCGCCCCATGCAATGGACCCTGCCGACGTCGCCGCCGCGATTGTCCACGCATTGAGCGCGCCGGATGGCGTCAACGTGTACGACACCATCCTGTTCCCGCTTTCGATGCGCCCTTGGTGACACGTCTTCTAGGAACCAATAGCCCAACTCTGAGCCTTAAAAAATGCGGAGCGGGCCGACTTTCACAACCCGAATGGTGTCAGTGTCGCCAAGTCAAGCCAAAGCCCTCAATACAAAATGCACTGGCGTATAATTCGTTGAGTGAAGCAATTCGACCGTCTCCGGAGAATCTACAATCGATTCGACCCGCATCGGTTGCCGAGTGCGGAGGAGTACGTCGACCTTGAGTCGGTTCGAGGCGAGTCGGTGCTTGGACCGTTGCTTCGGAGCTTGCTCTTTGCCGACTCCAAGCAGCCCTTTTCCCGGCTATTCGCGGGCGGGCGAGGTGCTGGCAAGACCACCGAACTCCGACGGTTTGAGCGAGAGCTTCGGGACAATGGCTTCTATCCGATCTACATTGATGTTGAGCGAACCCTCGATGTCAACAACTGCGACTTTGCCGACTTCCTCATTGCCATTGCCTACGGCGTGGAGTCCAGCCTTCGAGAGCAAAACGCACCTGGCTATCGGGCCATTGAAGGCTACGTCAAGCAGAAACTTGATGAGATTCATCGATTCTTCTTCACGAAAATTGAAACAAAGGAGGCAAAGGTTTCTGCCGGAGCAGCCGAACTAAGTTTTGCTTTTCAAGAGGCGACAAGTCGCCGCAAACTCCTCGATGAGGAGTACGAAGTTCTCGCACGGGATGCGGTTATCGCAACTGCCGATCTTTTGCGTGCAGTGCAGAAGGAAATCACGAAACAATTCAGTGGCCTGGTACTTCTGGTTGATGGCGGTGACAAGATTGTTCCTTACCGTGCTGGTAGTGATGGAACCAGCCAGCACACAAAAATCTTCGCCCAGCGAGCAACTCAGCTCTGTAGCCTTGGCTGTCATGTCATCTATTCGGTCCCTCTATCGTTTTGCTATTCTCCGGATGCGATGAACTTTGCCACGACGTCAGGGGCGCCTGCGATCGTGCTTCCGATGACCAGCCTACGTGGGCAGAACAAAGAAGAGTATTCTGCCGCCCACGAGGGATTCAAGGCCTTCAGGGAACTAGTGGCGAAGCGCTTGCCGGGGGAGAAAATGGAGGAGGTCTTCGAAAAAGAATCTCTTGAGCGTGTCATCTTCGCGTCTGGAGGCTGCCCAACAGCCCTGATGACGCTGATTCAAGAGTCTGTGGCGCGGGGAAACGCGCTTCCGATCAGCATTGAGGCCGCTAACAAGGCGGTGCGGTCGATGGCGAACTCGTTTGCCAGGACCATTGATTCCGAATATTGGAACCTCTTGAATAGCCTCAAGAATCCGACTTCCACCCCAGAGCGAAGCCCACTCTTCACAAGTGCTCTCTACTATCAATTTGCCTACGAATACATGAACGGTAGCTCCTGGTTTGAGGTGAATCCTGTCCTCCGAGAACTCCCCCAACTTTCCGCCTGAGGCAGAAGAGGCGCTCCAGGTGCTTATCAACAGCCTGCGCCTGAGTGAGGGTTTCAAGCTGTTTATCGTCACTTGCGAGAGTTGGCGTTATCAGCGCGAATTCATGCGAAGGCTCTGGCGAGCTACACGCTATCGGCGGGTGGACGTTCTCGATATCCAACGCGGAGTTGTCGACCAGGTACGCGATAAGGTCAAGGACAAAGGAAGCAGCCCGATCATTCTGCTTGGGCTGGAGCACTTGCTGTTTGCCGCATCTGAGCAAATTCCGTTGATGCAGGACCTCAACATGAGCCGTCCGGTCTGGCTTCGCGACTTTGCCCGGCCCATTGTGATCATGGTTACTCCAGACGTCGAGCGGCTACTTGCCCTGTATGCTCCGGACTTGTATCGGTACCGAAGTGGAACCATCGAGGTCCCCATGCAGCCTAGTCCAGAGCGCGATCGGATAAGGGAGCTTCGCTATCGCATTGAGACCGTCGCGGCTTCGGCTTCAACCAAGCTCAAATGGATTTATGATTTGTGGACCGAGACAAGGGAAGTTAAGCTTGACGCGAAATTTGCCTCTGAAATTCGGCCGCAAGTTGGGGCCTTGCTTGAATCGTTAGACAGTAACTCTTCCTTCCTGCGCGAACTAGCGCGAAGGTACATTGCTCGGGGTAACCATTCTTACGACGGCCTTGACTTCATCGGGGCAGTTGTGGACTTCGATGCTGCGATTCATATTCAGCGGATTCTTCGTAACCGTCAGCTTCCTCTTGGCCAGTGGCATGCCGAGTGCCAAAGCGAGCATGCTGGTGCGTACATGAACCGTGGCGTTGCCAATGCCTGTGCTCAGAACCTGGATGCCGCGGTGTCGGACTATGGCGATGCAATCTCAATCTTGACGGGCCTTGGTGATCAACTGCTTCCGCTTAAGAAGTGGGATCCAAAGTCCCAAAACACCCTTGCTGCCGCTTACATGAACCGTGGAAATGCCTACCGAGAGACGCAGAACTTGGATGCCGCGATGGCGGACTATGGCAATGCAATCTTTATCATGACGGGCCTTCGAGATGTTCAACTCCCCCTTGGCCAGTGGCATCCCGAGTACGAAAACGACCTAGCAGGAGCGTACATGAACCGCGGTAATGTACACCAAAATGGTCCGAATCTGGATGCGGCGGTTTCAGATTACGGCCATGCGATTTCGCTCATGACCGGTCTCCGAGATTTTTTTCGACCTCTTGGGCAATGGCATCCTCCGTACCAAAATGACCTTGCGATAGCTTTAATGAACCGCTCGGTCGCCCAGGAAAACGTGGAGAAACTTGATGCCAGCATAGCTGACTTTGACGAGGCGATCTTGATCATGACGGGCCTTCGGGATCTCTTAGTCCCTCTGGGCCAGTGGCATCCTGAGTATCAGAATAACCTTGCCATGGCATTTACGAACCGAGGCCTAGCACATGAACGGCGTCAGAACCGGGATCTGGCGCTCAAAGACTATGGGATTGCGATCGGGATCCGCACGGTCCTTCGCGATCTTCTGAAAACCCTTGGCCAATGGCATCCCCAATTTCAGAGTGACCTAGCTACGACCTTTGGGAACCGTGGAGTCGCCCACGAAGGTGGTGAGAACCGGCATGCGGCGGTGGCTGACTATGGTGAGGCGATCTCGATCCTGACGGGTCTACGTGATCTTCTTCTCCCGCTTGGCCAGTGGCATCCCCAGTTCCAAAACGACCTTGCAAAAGCCTACATTAACCGTGGAAATGCCCACCAAGGCGGGCAGAACCTGGATTCGGCCGTGGCGGACTATGGCGATGCGATCTCGATCTGGCGCAAACTGCGCAGGGACTTGGTGAGTCGCGGATGGTGGATCGGAGAAATCAAGTTCAACTATTCGAAGGCTCTAGGCATTAGAGCTCGACTCTTCCGTGCAACGGGCGACCTCGCCAACGCCCAAAAGGACGAAGACGAAGCCGCCGAGAATGACCGGGACTAGCGCTCAGTAGCCCGTAGCCGTTGCAACCGGACCATCCACCAGAGGCTCCAAGCCTAGCGCAGCGCGGCACTCTTCCAGCATCTGAGAAGTCCGCGAGGCCCCGATTCGGCTGACGCCGATCTCGCGGACTCGCAGCATCGCCGGGTAGTCGCGAACGCCGCCAGCCGCCTTCACCTGAACCGACGGCGCGCTGTGCGCGCGCATCAGGCGCAGGTCTTCGTCGGTGGCGCCGCCGGTGCCGTAGCCGGTGGAGGTTTTCACCCAGTCCACGCCGATCTCGGAACAGATCTCGCAGAGGCGGATCTTTTGGTCGTCGTTCAGGTAGCAGTTCTCGAAGATCACCTTGACCTTTTGGCCGTGGGCGTGGGTCTCTTCGGTCACAACCCGGATGTCTTCGCGCACGTAGTCCCAGTCTCCGCTAAGGACCTTGCTGATGTTCACGACCATATCCAGCTCTTCGCCGCCGTCGGCGAGGGCGACTTTGGTTTCGGCGAGCTTGATGGCAGTGGTGTGGCCACCGTGGGGGAAGCCGATGGTTGTGCTGGCCTTCACGGTGCTGCCGCGCAGCATGTCGGCGCAGCGGCGCAGGGCGTGGGGCATGATGCACACACTCCCCGTGTCGTATCGTAGGGCCAACGCGATGCCCGCATCCAGATCGGCCTCGCTCAGGGTCGGATTTAGCAACGAGTGGTCGATCATTTTGGCGATATCGAGGTAAGTGACGGACATGGTTAGCAGGCCTCCCGGTTGGCGGTGAACTGACTGAGGTAGCGATGGCTCTGGGCGAGGGCGGCTTTTCGGCCGCTGAGGGTGCTCTCGTAGGCGCGGTCTTCGACTTCCACGCAGACGGGGCCGCGATAGCCCACATCGGTGAGGACGGAGAAGAATTGGCCCCAATTGACGTCCCCGAGGCCGGGGAGCTTGGGCAGGTGGTATTCCAGCGGTGTCGCGAGGATGCCGACCTCGTTCAATCGGAACCGGTCCACCCGCGCGTCCTTGGCGTGGACGTGGAACAGCTTCTCGCGGAATTCGAAGAGGGGGGCGATCGGGTCCATCATCTGCCACACCAGGTGCGAGGGGTCGTAGTTCAGGCCGAGGTGGGGGCTGTCGATGGCGTCGAACATGCGCCGCCAGATGGCGGGCGAGACGGCGAGGTTCTTGCCGCTCGGCCACTCGTCGTGGCTGAAATACATCGGGCAGTTCTCGATGCCGATGCGCACGCTCTTCTCCTCGGCGTATTCCACCAGGGGGAGCCAGGTCTCCAGGAACCGGGGCCAGTTGCCTTCGACCGACTTTGCCGGGTCGCGGCCAATGAAGGTGTTGACCACGCCAATGCTGAGCTTGGCGCTGGCGTCGATGACCTTCTTCAGGTGCTCCACGTAGGTCGCGGCTTCTTCGAGGTCGGGGGTGAGGGGGTTCGGATAATAGCCCAGACCGCTGATGGAAACGCCGTGAATTCGGGTCAGCTCGCGGATGGCGGCCACGTCGGCATCGGTGAGATTGGCGACATCGATGTGGGTGACTCCCGCGTAGCGGCGCTCGGCCTTGCCCACGGGCCAGCACATCAGTTCGACGCATTCGTAGCCGAGTTCAGAGGCCGTGCGCAACACGTCGGCAAGGGGCAGTTCGGCCAAGATGGCACTGACAAATCCGAGCTTCATCGTAAACAAGTTTACCGCTTGGTTGACCACCAAAGGTCGCGTTCACGGCCATCGAACCCGGAGGCGGAGAGGCGGTTGGTCTTGCTGTCGTAAGCGAAGGGAAGACCAAACTGCGGATCGACAGGAACCGAGGGCAGAATCTTGGTCTTCACTAGGTCGTCAAGGGTGCGAGGTGCACGGCCATAGTCGGCGCGGTAAACGCTAATCGCCGCCAGGATTCGTAGGGCGGCCCGCCAAGTCTGAAGTGTGCGATCAATATGCAGGTCAGCCAAGCTGCAAACGGATAGGCCAAAGGCGTTTGGTTTCGAGCGGATATTGAGGCGATAGAGCATGGCCTTGGCTTTGGTCATCCATGGCTGTTCGCCCGGGGTCTTGATCGGCATTGCGGGCAGTTGCCGGACCGCGCGCTCTTGGATTACCGTCGATCTCAGGAGAGATCTTGGCTTGGGGTCGGCGATGTCCTCCTCGAAGGCTTGGACCATTTGGACATAAAGTTTCGCGGTGGCGATACGCTGATAGCGGCCAAAGATCATTCCGTCCGCTTTGGGTTGGAAGCGGAAGTCGAAAAGCGAGACCTCTCCGTTGGGGCCGACTTTGTTGGTCCATGCGAGTTCTTGCCGCAATCTCTCCCGGCCCAAGCGTAGGTCTCTCATGCTAGTGGCGGCAATCGTCCGGCGATGCGCCTGAATGAACTCTCGCGCATTCGCGCTCGGAGAATCATCGCCTAGATGCCGAGAGAGTTTCAGGGCACCTTCGCGAGGAATGCGCCCTTCCGAGAGAGCTCGCTGCAGGGTTTTCAGGCTAGTAAGCTCTATCTTGTCGGCCGTCCACCACTGCCATAGGTCGGTACCTCCCCGATAGGTCCTCGCGATGTGCCTCATGAGGTCGGTATCGGCAATTCCTCCTCGCCAATCGCTGGATCTAAACCGTGCGAAAGCGCGGAGTTCGATAGCATTGCCCGTCATTCGAACGCGGTCGGCCGAATTCATTCCATCCGTGCGGTCCGGCGGAATCTGGAAGTTTGGCTTTTTGCCAATCCTTTCCGCGGCAAGGACAGCACGCTGCTTGAGAGCTTCATCGGGGAATGACCAGACGGGGTCAACTGGGGCCAGCCCCTCCAGACTCGGGTCCATGAGGATGTAGTACCAATTGTCTTCTCGGGCCACCGGTACCGGGGGATCGGGAAGGATGGGGGCAATGATGCGTTCGAACTCGGCGTCTGATCCCATATCGTCGCCCTGCGACCACCATCCGAAGGCGAGAAGCGCCACGAGGACCACGGCCACCAAGAGCAAGCGGACTGATCGCTTCCTGTGAACCACAACGCCCTCTGCCATTTTCTGGATTCTACATGCTTCGATGTCTTGGCTCAAAAAACCAAATCAGGTTGAAGAAAAAATACAAAATGTATTTCCAAAAAAGCACAAGCTGTGATACGATCTTGGCGTGGGACAGATCCGCCGCCTTCGGTTCGAGGAGATCACACTCGCTTTGCGCGGTGCGATCAGCGGTCGGTCGATTCCCGTGGGCAGCCTGCTCCCCACTGAGAAGGCCCTTCAGGAGGAGTTCAACGTCAGCCGGACGACGGTGCGGCGGGCTCTTGCCGAGCTCATTCGCCTCGGCTGGGCCGAGGCCGTCCCCAATCGCGGAGTCGTGGCTAAGATCGGTCCATCGAACGGCGGTTCTAAGCAGATTGCTTACATCGACGACAAAAACTGGGTGCATCTGGCCCTGTTTTTTGAATTGAGCAGAATCCTCGCCTCGAACGGTTACCACCTCGTGCAGGTGGATTCGTGCGAAATCGGCACCCAAGGAGCCATGGAGTGGGCAGCCGACCAGGGCTTTGCCGCTGCACTGGTCTGGCCGAAAACGGCCTTCCCCGACCCCGAGGCGGTCGCGCGCATCCAGGCGCAGATGCCGGTCATCGCCATTGACCATGGCCTTGACCTCTGTGACACCGACCTCGTGATGACTGACCACATGGCCGGGGCGCGAGACATCGTGCGCCACTTGATTGATTTGGGCCGAAAGCGCATTGCGATCTCAGGCTACATGAGCCACCTGGACGACTTCCACCTCCGCTTCAGCGGCTACATGTGCGCTCACTTCGAGAACAAGCTCATGCCCGAGGCCCACGATTTCGTCTTCAGTTCGCCGAACCAGCGCGACGTCGAGGACACTCGCCTGCTGAGGTTCCGACTGAACCAACCCGACCGGCCAGATGCTGTCTTTGTCTGCCACGACATGTCGGTGCCCGCCGTCGTTTCCGCGATTCTCGGCGAGGGCCTGCGGGTCCCCGAGGATGTCGCCGTGGTTGGCTTTGGCAATGACCTTCCGTTCGCCATCGGCAACGTCGGCCTCACCACTATCTCCATGAACTGGCACCAGGTCGCCGAAAAGCTCGTGGAGCGCCTCTTCTACCGTCTTGCCCATCCTTCTTCCCGGTACGCCAAGGTCGTCTTGCCCGGGAAGCTCGTCATCCGCGGGTCTTGTGGCGCTCCCCAAGAGCGCTGGAGCAATGCCCCCTACGAACCGAGCTCAGTCACGGTGACCAAACGGTTGCCATCTCCCACCCCTCGCCAACAGGCGGGCCCGGCGGGCTCTACCGATCTCGATTCCCCGACCCATGCCTCACAAATACGAAATCCTTCTCCGCAGGTGTAGAAATGAATCATAAGAATCGTGCCTTTACTCTGATCGAACTGTTGGTCGTCATTGCGATCATCGCAATTCTGGCCGCCATCCTGTTCCCCGTTTTCGCCCAGGCCAAGGCCTCGGCCAAGAAGACCCAGAGCCTCAGCAACCTCAAGCAGAGCGCTCTCGGCGTCCTCATGTATCTGACCGACTACGACGACACTTTCCCAGTCGGATGCCCGGATGACTGGCAGCACAAGCAGCTTGATGCAACTTCCACCCCGACGACTCCGGTCGCTGGTTGGACCCAGACCACCAAGCCGTACATCAAGAACGTGGGCATTCTTCGCGACCCGAGCGATGCGCCGAGCGCGACTGGTCTCAACACCTATCTGCAGCAGCGACTCGGAGCCGGCGGCGATGCGATCTTCATCAGCTACGTTTCGAACGGCTGGATGGACGATCGAGGTTCCGGTTGGGGCGTCTACGGCGTGATGGGCATGGCCCAGAACTGGATGAGCGGACCCAAGGTCATCAACCAGAGCGTGGTTTCGCAATCGGCGGACACCATCATGCTCACCACTCGATACAACAGCACCGACGTTTGGGGCCCAGATAGCTTCATCTCCGGTGTCTCTTGGTGGGACGGCTATGTTGGCGTCGGCGGCTTGGCTCCGGATGGCACCCGAAACGGCAACCCTTATGTGGTCAACGGTCGAGTTGTCTCCAAGGACAACCGAACGGGCGGCAGCATCTCGGCCTACACCGACAATGCGATCTACGCCTGGGTCGATGGTCACGCGTCGGTGAAGAAGCCCGCTTCCACCAACCCGAACCCGTCGCTCAACCCCGAAAAGAACCAGTGGGACGCCCAGCGCAAGTCGTAAGGCGAAAGTCGAAAGATGGAAAAGCTGAGTTTCAAGGGATTGTCCCTCCTCGTCGTTGTCGGAATCCTCGCTGCCGGATGCTCAAATGAGGCATCCGTCAGCAAGGACGAAGAAAGGAACTTTAAGCAGGGAATGACGGCCGAGCAAGCAAAGAAAATCGGTCCTCCTCCCCCGCCTCCATCGGGACCGCTCGAAGCGTTCAAAGACGGCTCAGATGCGGATAAAGCCAAGGGCCGGTAACAAACCGGACACCAGACCATGAAGCTAGGGGTCTTTTCGAAAGAAAAGACCCCATTTTTGATCGACTTTTGCTTGCGGTGGTCAGCTCGCGTTCAGCGAAATTTCATTTTTTGTTTTCACAAAATCTCAGAAGATGCGCCATAATCTTTTTGTTCGTTTCGATTGCGAAACCTTTCGCAGGTCAGAAACAGTCTTAAAAACGATGGAGAGTCATTCTCAAAAAGGAACTGCTGAACAGAAGGGAAGTGATTCCCGTCTCAAAAGCAGGGATCGATTCATTCAGCCCTGATTTAACTCCATCTACGATTCATCATTTGGCCAGTTTGGCCTCCCGACCCGAGCACTCAGCTTTCAAAGTAGAAAAGATATGAGAAATCGAGCATTTACGCTTATCGAACTCCTCGTCGTCATCGCGATCATCGCGATCCTGGCCGCCATCCTGTTCCCTGTGTTCGCCCAGGCCAAGGCTTCGGCTAAGAAGATCTCCAGCCTCTCCAACACCAAGAACATCGGCCTCGGCATCATGATGTACACCACCGACAACGACGATACGTTGCCGATGCTTCAGTACCATGGCAACCGAGAGCAGACGGACTGGGTTAGCTGGCCCAAGATGGTTCACCCCTACATCAAGAACGGAAACGGCAAGAGCACAATTGACGCCGCAACGATCTATGGTGCCGGTGGAATCTTCCGCGCTCCTGGCGACCCAACCACGCAAGAGAACGGTTCCTACGGTATGCACCAGGACCTCGCTCGCGATGGTTCGGCTCCTTGGAACAACTGGGATCCGGCTCCCAAGACCTTCAGCACCACTGCCATTGAGGGCGTTGCTGACAAGATCTACATCATCGAAAAGGGTATCAACAAGGGCTATGCCGGTTGGCTTCAGTTCGCTGCTTGGGAGTGGGACTGGATCGACTACCTCGCTCCGGATGCAAACGGCGAGCCTACGCACAACCCTGAAGTTCAGTACTCGATTCAGCCAGGAAAGGGCGACTGCGACTTCGCATTCAGCATGTCTGACTTCGACAGCTTCGGAACCTGGGCTCAGTGCGGTATGTTCCCGCGCTATCGCTACAACCGAAGCACTCCTGTCGTGTTCCTTGACGGACACGCCAAGACCTTTAGCCGTTCCGAGAAGGGTATTCAGATCAACTGGTTCAAGAATATCTACATCAAGGAAGCCTCTCAGTTCGGCGCTCCTTACTAAGGAAAGCCACCTCTTAACCCTGGGCCAGTATGGCCCGGGGTTTTTCTGTGAAAAAGCATGAAAAATCTAGGAATTCTCTTCTTGGCCCTTTTGGCCCTCGGTGTGGTTGGTTGCAGTGGTGCCGATGGCGACCTCGGCACGAAGGGTGGCGAGGCTGGTTCAACCTACAGCCCCGAAAGCGAAATCAAACGAATCGAGGAAGACAAACACATGCCCCAGGCGGCCAAGGATGCCGCGATCGGTCAGATCAAGGCCCGAATGGAAGCCGGCAAGGCCATGGGCGATTCGATGCAGAAGTCCAAGGAAAAAGAAAAGGGCGGTTAGTCCTCTCTTTCTGGCAGGTAAGTCGGCTGATCTCATTGAGATCAGCCGACTTTTGCATTTAGCCCCTCGTGAAGCGGAGCGCGAGCAAGTTGCCGACCGATTTCGTCTTCGGCCCGTCGGTGTCCATCACCACGCGGAGGCTATGACGCCCCGCCGGCAGTCGGACATCCGGCAGAGCAATGGTTTGCCACTTCTGCCAGGCCCCTGTATCCGGCACCTGCACCTTGCCGCCCAGGGGCTTGCCATCCAACTCTAGGTGGAACGTGCCACCGAGACCCTCGCTGGCCACCGTGACCTCAACCTTGTAGTTGTCGGAGGTCGCGACATTCACATCGTAACCAAGCCATTCGCCCGCCGAAACCCAACCGACCGAATAGGGGACCTTTGCTTCGCCCGAGCGGCCAATATCTACTCCCTCAAGCGGACGGTATGCGCCGCCAATGTTGCCCTGGTCCGCATCCTTGTAGCCGCCCGGGCGAAAGTCGGCGAATGCCAATGTGCCGGGGATAGCGAGAGGCCCTTTGGGTTTGTACTCCTGGAACTTCTCCAAGCGAGCCTTTCGCCGTTGGGCAATGCCCTTGGTGTCTACTTTCAGGTTCGCATCACGATAGACGCGGACGTAATCCACCACGAGTTGACGAGGAAAAACGGTCGTGGCATCCGGAGCACCTGGCCAGTTGCCCCCCACCGCCAAGTTCAATAGTATGAAGAATGGTTGGTTGAAGACCCACTCGGACGACCCAATTTCGTTCGGCGTGATAGTGTGAAAAACCTTGCCATCCACAAACCACCGGATGCGCTCGGGTTCCCACTCGACGCCAAAGACGTGAAAATCAAGGTCAAGCGGGGTCGTACTCTTGAACGAAGCCCCCCTACCATCGCCACCCGAATAGCCGGGACCGTGCACGGTCCCGTGCGCCACCGTGCGCTCATGGCCAATGAACTCCAGGATATCGATCTCGCCGCAAACCGGCCAGCCAGCTTTGTCGATGTTCTCACCCATCATCCAGAAAGCGGGCCAGATGCCCTTGCCCGCGGGCAGCTTCATTCGGGCCTCGATCTTTCCGTACGCCTGGGCCCACTTGCCCTTGGTGATCAGCCGGGCCGAGGTGTACTCCGACCCTTGGGTTTTCTCGCGACGGGCTTCGATGATGAGGTTGCCCTTACCGTCCATGAACGCATTGGCATTGCCGTCGGTGTATCGCTGCAATTCATTGTTGCCAAAGCCGCTTGCCCCCAGGTCGCGGCCCCAGATCTTTGGATTCGGCGCTTGCCCTCGAGGGCCATCGAACTCTTCGGCCAGGGTGAGTTGCCACTTTGGTGCCATTTGTGGGGTTGGGTTCGGTGAGTTGGCGGAAAGAAGAAAAGCGAGACTTGCCAGCATAACGTTCTTACTATCATGACGTTCACGCGCCAGTTTGGTGCTGCATAGACCAAAATCAATCCAGCATGAGCAGAAAGTGGGTGGATTTGACCTTGGCGCAATGGCTGGCCGCAGGCGTGGTCGCGGTCGCTCTGTTCGCGGCGAGCTTTGTGCCCGGTTCGATCACTTCGCCGATGGAGGCCTTTGGCTTCATCTTCGGTGTTTGGGCGGTCTATCTGGTTGTCAAAGAGGAGCCGTGGAACTGGCCCTTGGGCATCATCACATCCGCCGCCTACGTCGTCGTTTTTGCCCAGGCTCGGCTATGGGGCGACATGGGCCTCAATGGCCTCTACGTCATCCTCTGCGCGCTCGGATGGTACTGGTGGCTTCGTGGCGGTGAGGGCAAAGCAGAACTGCCGATGACACGCACACCCCCGCATGAGCTTGCGCTTTGTCTCATTGGCGTGGTGCTGGCGACCGGTGGTTTCTACGCTTGGTTCACCACTAACCACAATTCCGCGCCTCTGCTCGACGCGATCACGACCTCCATAAGCCTCGGCGCCCAGTACCTCCAGATGCGGAAGCATTTGGAGAACTGGGCGCTTTGGATATTGGTCAATGCGATCTATATCCCGCTCTATTTTTCCCGTGGGCTCTGGCTCACGGCCGTGCTTTACGGGATCTATCTTGCCCTCGCCATCCTGGGTCACCGCACGTGGACGGCGAACCTGAACGGCAAGGGCACCAAATCAGCGGCCCTGCAGTAGGACGGCAATCGCCTTGTCGAGCTGGGGGTCGATGACCCCGCCGAAGAACTGATCTGGGCTTAGCGCGACATCGAAGTCGGGCACGACGCCGTTGTTCTCCAGGCTGGTCCCATCGAGGCGCCAAACGCCGGTGCCAGGCATTCGTCCGACCGTGCCATCGACCAGCGGCAAGCCGCCCGTGTAGATGACGTAACCCGGTGTCCGGCGACCGACGAGCTTGGCGAGCCCGCGAGTCTTCATCGCCTGTGGGAACATCTCCGCGTTCGAGAAGCTGTTCTCGCCCATGATCACCACGATCGGCATATCCAGCACCTGACCCGGGCCGAGAATGCGGGATTCGTCTCGGGGAACGTACTGCATGTTGCGCTGGCGCTCGAGGATGTCGATGATGCGGTCGGCCGTGTTGCCGCCGCCGTTGCCGCGCACGTCGATGATGAAGCCCTTCTTCTCCTGAGCGAACTGCCAAACTTGCTGTTGGAATCGTTGCAGCGAGGGCTCGTTCATCGCGGCAATCTGGGCGTACCCGACCTTGCCGCCTGACTTGGTCTCGACATACTTCCGGTTCCAGTCCAGCCGATTTGAGCTGACAATCCCGTTGAATTCTCCGCCCGAGATGGCTCGATACTTGACTTCGCGCGACTTTCCGTCCGCCCCTTGAACGGTCAAGGTGACTTCGCGGCCAACCTGCTCGTTCAGAACGTCACGATACAGTCCTTCATTCACCCCGACATCCTTGCCGTTGATCTTGAGGACGATCTCGCCCGACGAGAGCTTGGTCTTGGCGTAGCTGCCGGGAGCGCGCTTGGGCACTTCCTTGATCTTGATGCCAGGGCCGTCGTAGCTGTAATCGAACGTGAACCCAAGATGGGCCGATGTTTGTCCGGCGGCCCCACCCGGGGCGGCGCTGACTTCGGTGTGCGAAGCCTCAAGCTCGCCCACCATCATGCCGAGCACGGTGGCCATCTCATTTCGATGTCCCACCGAAGGCAAGAACTTCTCGTACTTCGCCTTCAGGGCGTCCCAGTCTCGGCCATGGAAGTTCGGGTCGTAGAAGCCATCGTTGTTGGCGCGCCAGAACTGTTGGAACGCGGCTTGCCGCGTCTTCTGCAGGTCACGGGTGAAATCGGCCCGGAACGTCACCGGCGTGGCGGGGAAGTTCGGGGCTTTGGCGTTGATCAGCGACACGCGGCCCGCCTGGACCACGGTGAGCGTCTTGTTGTCGAACGACAGGTCGGCTGACTGTGAAGGTCCCGTAACTCGACGAGGATTTTCGCCGCTGTAATCGGCCTTTGAGACTCCGTCGGCACCAATATAGTAGAGCGAGCCGTCCTCACTGTCAAACGCGAACGCCTGCACTGCGCCATCAATCACGCGGCGGGCTCGGGTTTCGATCTCGTCAAAGTCGATCTCGACTTTGGGTGTCTCCTTTGGCTTTTCGAACTTGGGCTTGATCTCGTTCGGGCGCAAGTCCTCCGGCTGAAGCGGGAGGTAGTACAGGGCATCGGTGCCGCCCCGATTGCTCGTGAAGACCAGATACTTGCCATCGGGTGACCAGATGGGCGCGCCGTTACGGGCATTTAGCTGGGTGACGTTCACCTTCTTGCCCGTGGTCGTGTCCAGGATGATCACGTTGTTGCCCGCGTCCCAATAATAGAAACCGCTGCCCAGCAGAGCCTCGACGTAGGCAAGGTACCGACCATCGGGACTGAACTGGAAGTCCAAGTTCGAGCGGCCAGGTCGAGCGAGCACCACCGTGGGCGTCCCGCCCTCGACTGGCACTTTGTAGATGCCGCCGTTCTTGCCGTATAGCTGGAAGGCCACGAACTTGCGGTCCGGAGTCAGGACCAGGTCTTCGACGTTGGCTTCCTCATTGGTGATTCGGGTGGTTTTCTTGGTCGCCAGATCGAGCCGGTAGAGCTTGCTCGCACCATCGCGGTCGCTGACGAAGAACACGGCCTTTCCGTCGGGAACGAATAACGCCTGGTCATCCAAACCGGCCCACTCGGTCAACTGAGTGGCGTCGTCCTTGTTCGGGCCTTCTCCCTTCTTGACCGGGACTGACCAGAGCTCGCTGGCGGCGGTGAAGACCAAGGTGTTGCCGTCTGCGCTTAGCGTCGGCGACGAGGCACCTTCGGTCAGGACGACCCGCTCTTCGGTCGAGATCTTATCGTCAATGCTCGCCGTGATCGCAATCTTCTTCGGCTCGCCGCCAGCGGGGAGGACGTAAACATCGCCGTCACGCTCGAAGGCAAGTGACTTGCCATCGCGGGCCGCGGTCAGGAACCGGGTGCCATCGCCGGCAAAACTGGTGAGGCGCTTGGCCTTTCCGCCCAGGTCGATTTGGTACACGTTTGGCGTTCCACCGACGGTGAACTGGATCTTACCAACACTCTTGAACGAGCCGTCCGGGTTCAGGGTGCTGCTGCTGGGCACGGGGTCGGTCATGGTCACGGCATAGATGCCGCTCGCGCTGACTTGGGGCCAGAGGTGCTGGTAGCCATTGTTGCGAAGCTCCTTGCGGGCACCGGTCTTGGTGTCAAGGGTCCAAAGCTGCGAAGCCGCCGAGCCCTGGTAACGGGGGCGAGTCCAGGGGAAGCCGATGCGGGTGAAGACCACGCGCTGACCGTCTGGGCTTGCTTGTGGGCTTCCGGTGGCGAAGTTGTCCACCAAGAGCTGCTTGATTTTGCCGGATTCGACCTCGACCGAATAGAGTCCCCGGTAGGCGTTGTCCAGCGTCCGCGCGAGCAAGACCGACTTGCCATCCGCACTCCAGCTCGAGGGAACATCCGGGCCGCTGAAGAACGTGATGCGCTTGGGCCTGCCGCCATTTGCATTCACCACGAATACATCATTGCTACCGAAGCGGTTGCTGGCGAAGGCGAGCTTGGTTCCGTCCGGGGACCAAACGGGGAGATCGTCCATCTCCACGTTGTCGGTGACGGGTGTGGCTTGGCCGCCGGTGGCAGGCACAACCCAGATATCCCCTAGATAGCTAAACGCGAGTCGGCTGCCATCGGGGCTGAGGGCCAGATTTCGGGCGCCGATGATGGTGTCGGCAAACGACAGGGAAGTACAAGTGAGAAAAAGGGCAAGAAGTCCAATTCGGCTCTTCATGCCGATAATCTACCGCTTCTTAACGGCAGATTATCGGGTAGGGCCGAGGAGCCCGAGGGGAGCGGCGCTTAGGCTCGCTGTCGTCGGCGACGGATCAGAGCGAGACCTCCAAGGGCCAATCCGAACATCGTCGCCGGCTCGGGCACGGCCTCGACTGCGAAGTCGTCCGCGCCAAAGTAATCCCCTTCGTTCCGGAATCCATACTTGACCTCAGTTGCAACGCTAGTTGCGGTTGCAGAGTAGGACTTTTGAACCCAGCCGGAATAGTTCACGTCGGTTTCGGCACCAAGTTGCACGCCGTCAAACGAGACAGAGAATGAGTTTGGGATAGCTTCGTAAGCAGTACTTAACCAGAGGGAAACACGGTAAGTTTTCCCGACGACGGTGGGAATGGTTTGGCTCAGATAGAGTTCGCTATCAACCTCCCCAGTACCCAATCCGTAGTAGCCGGAGTGAACATAGAGGTTGTAACTGGTCACAGAAGAATATTCGGCGGTTCTGGACAGAGTCCACCCGGTGAGACCGCCAGATTCAAATCCGGGATTGGCCAGTAGGTTGCCGCTTGCAATCGCCATCGAGCCGAGAGAGAGAGTGCAAAGGAGCAGTAGCGCCTTCGCTTTGAGAAAATTGACTTTCATTAGGGCGAACATACCTTAGGCATTTCTAAGATGCAAGATCAAAGACCACAGCAAGCAAAAATCTAGTATCGCTCCTAGGTAGCAGCTTCCAGAAATCAAGCCGCGGGCTGCTGAACTAACGAGTTGGGTTAAAGATAGCTAAACGCGAGTCGGCTGCCATCGGGGCTGAGGGCAAGATTTCGGGCGCCGATGATGGTGTCGGCAAACGACAGGGAAGTACAAGTGAGAAAAAGGGCAAGAAGTCCAATTCGGCTCTTCATGCCGATAATCTACCGCTTCTTAACGGCAGATTATCGGGTAGGGCCGAGGAGCCCGAGGGGAGCGGAGCTTAGGCCCGCTGTCGTCGGCGACGGATCAGAGCGAGACCACCAAGGGCCAATCCGAACATAGTCGCAGGCTCGGGCACGGCCTCGACTGAAAAGTCATCTGCGCGAAAGATGCCGGAATCGTTCCGGAATCCGTACTTGACCTCAGTTGTATCGCTAGTTGCTTTCGTATAGTAGGACTTTTGAACCCAGTCGGAAGAGCTCACCTCGGTTTCGGCACCAATTTGCACGCCGTCAAACCAGACAGAGATTGAGTTTAGGAATCCGTCGGTTTCAAGCGTGCTTAACCAGAGGGAAACACGGTAAGTTTCCCCGGTGACGGTGGGAATGCTTTGGCTCAGATAGATTTCGCTACCATACTCCACAGATTCCAATCCGAAGCTGCCGGAGTGAACGTAGGTGAGGTTAGGCGTCACGGTAGTTAAGTAGGACGGTCTGGACAGAGTCCACCCCGTGAGATTGCCATCTTCAAATCCGGGATTGGCCAGTAGGTTGCCGCTTGCAATCGCCATCGAGCCGAGAGAGAGAGTGCAAAGGAGCAGTAGCGCCTTCGCTTTGAGAAAATTGACTTTCATTAGGGCGAACATACCTTAGGCATTTCTAAGATGCAAGATCAAAGACCACAGCAAGCAAAAATCTAGTATCGCTCCTAGGTAGCAGCTTCCAGAAAGCAAGCCGCGGGCTGCTGACCTAACGAGTTAGGCGCAAGCGCGAGAGGGGAAGCCAGATGGCCTCGCTCTTGCCGATGATCGATGTGCGCGGGACCAAGCCCCAACCACGGCCGTCGAACGAGCCGTTGCGGTTGTCGCCCATCATCAAGTAGTTGCCGGCCGGGATAGCGGCGGGCGGGGCGTTCTTCAGATACTTCAGAACGTCCATCTCTTCCTGACTCAGATCGGTTTCAGATTTGAATGTGTCGCCCATGCCGGGGTAAGGCGAATTCGACGCATCGTTCTCGAGACCAACCTGGAATTTCTTCGAGACGGCAGAAATCTGGTAGTTCGGCCACTGGCCGAACTCGGGGCTGACCACCGGAATCGTCTTGCCGTTCAAAGGCGCGTAGGGGCCACTGTAAGTGACGAACTTGAAGTCTTGCATTCGCCCGCCGTCTTTGGTGACGCCGACAGCGGAGTTTGGATCAAGCGTAAAGTTACGCCAGGTGTCCGGGTCGACCTTGCCATTGCGATACAGGACGCCTTGGCGAATCTCGATGACTTCGCCGGGTACACCGATACATCGCTTAATGAAGTCAACGGTGACGTTGCCATCCTTATCAATCTGGGTCTTGTCCGCCGCCGTCGTCGGCGGACGGAAGACGACAATGTCGCCGACCTTGGGGTCCGAGAACCGGTAGACCCACTTGTTCGCGACTATGAAGTCGTTGAGTAGCAGGGTGGGGATCATCGATCCGGATGGGATCAAGAACGTTTGCAGAGCAAACGGGCGGATGATCATGAAGACGAAGACGCCCGCGTAAACAAACGCATCGACGACCTCGTTGATGAATCTCGCTCCCTTGTATGCGCCGCCGCGCTGGTGGGCTTTGGTCTTTGCCAGGTACGGATACAGCAGCAGGCGAATGACCGAGAGGATCACCACGAAAATAACAATCTCGCTCAGCGGTGTGCGAGCGAGATTGTCGATGGTGGTCCGCATGCCGTCTGGCTGTGCCTGAGCGAACAAGGGCAAAAAGGGCATTAGCGGCGCTCTTTGATTCGTGCGTCCTTACCGACCTTCGTTCGAAGATAGTAAAGCTTGGCGCGTCGGACGCGACCGCGTCGGACGACTTCAAACTTGGCCACGTTCGGCGAGTGCAGCGGGAAAGTCCTCTCCACACCAACACCACCGGAAATCTTGCGGACCGTGATGGTCTCCGCAATTCCGCCATGCTTGACCGCCAGCACGACGCCTTCATAAACCTGAATTCGTTCCTTACCGGCCTCACGCACTTTCACATGAGCCTTCACCGTATCACCCGGCCAAATCTTTGGGAGGTCGGTTTTGAGCAGGTCCTTGACCACGCTTTCGAGAATCGCCGCTTTCGACATTGCTAACCTTCTGGCGTCTTTTGAACCTCGGAGCAGAAAGGTTCCGGCTCATCGGACGCAAGAGAAGAGGATAGCATCTTCCAATCGGTTTTTGCTAGGGGGGCCTTAGCCAACAGGTCTGGTCGCCGCTCACGGGTGACCAAAAGCGACTGCTCCCGCCGCCACTTCCGGATCGCCCCATGGTCGCCGGAGCGGAGGACGGCGGGCACTTCCTCGCCACGCCAAACTTCTGGGCGCGTGTAGTTGGGTGCGCTCAGCAGGCCGTCGCTGTGGCTGTCAGCGGCCAGACTTTCTGCACTGCCGAGTACGCCGGGAAGGAGCCTCACGACCGCGTCCGCCATCGTCAGGGCAGGAAGCTCTCCATTGGTGAGCACAAAGTCACCGTTGCTAAAGACGTGAGTGGCGAGCTGAGTTTCAACCCGGTGGTCAAAGCCCTCGTAGTGGCCGCAGAGAAAGATCACCTGATTCAGTTGACTGAGGGCCTGGGCATCTGCTTGGGTGAATTTTTTGCCGGTGGGGGCGGTCAGGATTACGGCGGCTCCCTCAATGGGTTTCAAAGCCGAAACCGCCAGTGCGGTTGGTTCAGCCCGGATCAGCATGCCCGCCTCGCCGCCGTAGGGGTTGTCGTCCACCTTGCGGTGCCGGTCGTAGCAAAAGTCACGCGGGTTTGAGGTCTGGAACTCCACCTTGCCCGTCGCCTGTGCTCGGGCCAAGATGCTGTGACCCAATGAGGCCCGAATCATTCCCGGAAACAGTGTGACAAACCCAATTCTCATTCTTTGACCCTTCAAAAAGAATATGTCCTATGGGTCTTATTCGACCCATAGGACATATTCGTGATTAGGAGGCTGGTCAGTTCGTGACCAGTTCCTTCTCGGGTGTCTCGCCGCGCTCGAGAATGCGGAAGATCACCTGCTTCGATTCCTTGTCCGGCAGCTCGGCGATCACGTGATCCCCGGCGACGAATCGTCCCAGAAGGAACTCTTCGCTGAGCGGATCCTCGATGAATCGCTGGACAGCGCGGCGCAGAGGTCGGGCACCGAGGTTCGGGTCGTAGCCCTGTTCCACCAGCATGTTCTTCACATCGTCGCTGAGTTCCAGCGTGATGTTCAGAGCCACGGCCTGCTCGTTCACCCTTCGCAGGTAGAGATCGGCAATGCGCAGAATCTCGTCCTTCTTCAGGTGTTGGAACACGATGACCTCGTCCACACGGTTGAGGAACTCGGGGCGGAAGAGCTTCTTCATCTCGTCCACCATTCGGTTCTTCATGCCCTCGTAGACTCTCGGATCGTTGATGTCCGGCTTCGTATCGCGCAGGCCAAGGGCCTTGTCGAGTTCGATTGGCTTCACACCGACGTTCGAAGTCATGATGATCAAGGTGTTGCGGAAGTCCACCGTTCGGCCTTGGCTGTCGGTCAGTTGACCGTCTTCCATGACCTGGAGGAGGATATTGAACACCTCGGGGTGCGCCTTCTCGATTTCGTCGAGCAACACCACGCAGTACGGATTGCGCCGCACTTGCTCGGTGAGCTGGCCGCCCTCATCGTAACCCACGTATCCGGGAGGGGCACCAACCAGTCGGCTGACCGAGAAGCGCTCCATGTATTCGGACATGTCGATTCGGACGATGTTGCTTTCCTTCTCGTAAAGGTAAGCCGCCAAAGCCTTGGCGAGTTCGGTCTTGCCCACGCCAGTCGGTCCGAGGAAGATGAAGCTACCCATCGGTCGCTTCGGATCCTTCAGGCCGCTGCGCGAGCGACGAATGGCGCGGCTGACCGCCGAGACGGCATCGGCTTGGCCGATGATGCGTCGGTGGAGGTCTTCTTCCATGCGGAGGAGCTTTTGGCTCTCGGCTTCGACGAGCTTCATGACCGGGATGCCCGTCCAAGACTGGACGATTTGCGCGATCTCGTGCTCGTTGACCACGGGCTCGATTTTCTCGCGTCCGCTCCAGATTTCCTCGCGCTCGATCACCGAATTCTCGATGTCGTCCACTTGCATCTGAAGCTGCATTGCCTGGTCCTCCGTGCCGGTGCGCTTTTGCAAGTGCTCAAGCTGGCTCTTCAGCTTGCCGAGCTTGACTCGATCGGAGCGCACGTCGGCGGGCGGCAGACTCTCTTGGAGTCGTACTCGCGAGGCCGCTTCGTCGATGAGGTCAATGGCCTTGTCGGGCAAGCTGCGGTCGCTGATGTAGCGCTGGCTGAGCGTGACCGCCGCCGTGATCGCATCATCGGTTATTTCCACCTGGTGGTGGGCTTCGTATCGCTCGCGAAGGCCGCGCAGGATATCAATCGCTTCCTCTTCGGTCGGCGCCTTCACCTTAACGGCTTGGAACCGGCGCTCAAGGGCGGCATCCTTCTCGATGTACTTGCGGAATTCATCCTGAGTGGTGGCACCCACGCACTGCAGTTCGCCGCGCGCCAAGGCGGGCTTCATGATGTTGCTGGCGTCGATGGCACCCTCAGCAGCACCGGCACCGACGAGCGTGTGGAGTTCGTCGATGAACAGGATGACGCTGCCTTCGCTCTTGCGGACTTCCTCCATCACCTTCTTCATGCGCTCTTCGAATTCGCCTCGGTACTTCGTACCGGCCACGAGGCCAGCGAGGTCCAGCGAAACGATGCGCTTGTTGCGAAGCAGGTCGGGAATGTCGCCACTGACGATGCGCAGGGCGAGTCCCTCGGCGATGGCGGTCTTGCCGACGCCAGGGTCGCCGATGAGGCAGGGGTTGTTCTTGGTCCTTCGACAAAGAATCTGCATCACGCGCTCGATTTCGTTCTGGCGGCCCACCACGGGGTCCAGTTTGCCTTCACGCGCGAGTTCGGTCAGGTCACGGCCAAATTCGTCCAGGGTCTGAGTCTTGGCCGCTGTGGGCGATGGCTGGCTGCTGCTGGCGCGCGAGCCGCCGGTCTTCGTTTGCGATTCGCTGTCTTGCAGAGCCATGACTTCGCGGCGAGCCTTTTCTAGCTCAACGCCAAGCTTCGCGAGGACGCGGCCTGCGAGGCCGTCTCCCTCACGGATGAGTCCGAGCAAAAGGTGCTCGGTTCCGATGTAGTTATTGTTTAGGTTCCGAGCCTCGTCGTAGGCCAGGTCAATGACTCGCTTCGCGCGGGGCGTGAGGGTCATATCCTGACTGGGACGTGCATCTCCTCGGGGGAGCTGCTTCTCGACCTCGGCCCGAATGCGATTCAGGCTGACGCCAAGCTTTTCGAGGACTCGTGCAGCGACGCTGTCCGATTCTCGGACAAGTCCAAGCAGAAGGTGCTCAGTAGAGACATATCCTTCCCCAAACTTTTGCGCCTCTTCCTGGGCGTAAAAAACCACCTTGCGTGCGCGTTCTGTAAAGCGTTGCCACATTCCGTTTGTTCCTTCCGTTGGCAAGGACTGCCAACAACTTGGTTCTACGTTCCTCAGTGCCAAGCCGTATCGTACGGACGTTTCGGCTGGCCCAGAAGGTCGCGACCTATTGGAGGAGAGTACCCCGCCCTCTGATTTGTTCCCCAAGGATGGTGCGATGGGTGATACGGCCCAAATGAACCCCACTCAAAAGATTGGCGGGGTCCATTCCTGGTTGTTTGAACGAATCAATCGGCCAGATGCGCTTCGACCATCCAAACCCACTTATCGAGACCACGAACGACCTCGGTGAGAATGTCGGCGGTCGCCGCGTCCTTCAGTTCTGTCGCATGGGCGATGCCATCGCGGACGTTGTTTGCAAAGTGCGCGAGGCTCACCAGGATCGCCTCCAGATGCTCGCGACCGCTGTAGATATCCTGGGGATACGCCTTGAGATCGGAGCTTTCTGCGACGATTCGAGCCGTCCCGTGCGCCGTCCCGCCGAGCTGAACAACTCGCTCGGCGATGAGGTCGGCATAGCCCACCGCATCCGCCGAGATGGCATCAAACAACTCGTGCAAGGGCCGAAAGTGAATCCCGCGAACGTTCCAATGCGCTTGCTTGGCATGGCCTTCCAA
This sequence comes from Fimbriimonas sp., assembly GCA_049317025.1. Taxonomy (GTDB): domain Bacteria; phylum Armatimonadota; class Fimbriimonadia; order Fimbriimonadales; family Fimbriimonadaceae; genus Fimbriimonas. The sequence continues at coordinate 22,995 of JBMOJD010000037.1, forward strand.
GTCGAGGGCCTCGGCGAGTCGAGAGTTCAAATAGGGCACCAGTCGCATTCGCGTCGGCTCGCTGAGGCTGTTCTTGGTCAGATGTAGGCTCATGATTACTTCTTCCTACGCTTCACCTTTGCCTCGTCCTCGTCGTCATCTTTGCTGTCAACCACCTTCAGTCCCAGCTTGCGGAGCCCCGTTCCGTGGGCCCCGGCTTTGTGAGCGGGATACGTCGTGGTGGGCCGAACCGAATGCCAGACGATGCGATTCAGCACATCTTCGTCGCATAGGTCGGGCTTGCTGAGGTCGAGCTTTCGGCTCGCGGCTTCCCATTTCATTGCCAAGGCCGTCTTCGGAATTCCGTTCCTCTCGTCGATCTCCACCTTCGGAGTGAGCGCCGTGTAGGGGGCAAAGTTCGGAATCGGGGTGAAGCAGTCCGACATCAAGGGCGACCGCGCATCCATCTGGTTGAGGGGCGAGACGCCAAGAATTCGGAGCATCGTGTGGACCATCGACGTCTGGTTGTAGAATTTCGAGACCAGTGCGCCCCGCTTGGTGTAGGGGCTGGCGACCAAAGCAACTGTTCGGTGGCCATCGACGTGGTCAAGACCTGCCTGAGGGTCATCCTCCACCACGAAGACGCAGGTCTTGGGCCAGAACTTGCTCTTGCTGATGCCTTCGAGCACACGGCCAAGGGCGAGGTCGTTGTCGGCAACGTTGGCCCTCGGGCTGGGGTCGTTGCGGCCCGTTCCCGTGGTGTGGTCTTGAGGGAGATACACGATCGAGAAGTTCGGCATTGTCCCCTTGGCTTCCATCTCGGCAAGGTCCTTCAGGAAGATATCTGCTCGCACGACGTCCGGGATGCCCATATTCCAACCCGGATACTCGGGATGCGAATACGCCTTCAGTCGCGCGACGCCGATGTTGTGGCGATACTTGACCGTTTTGGCGCCCGACCGAAAGTCATCCACGATCTGCTGGTAGGTTTCGCCTTTGGTTGGGGTTGCATAATCGAATTCGCCGTAGTTGCGGAACGACAGCCCGCGGGCCAGCACGGCGTCCCAGATGTAGCCGCTCTGAGCAATCGCGAGCGGGTCATCGCCATACGGATAGCTTCGCGTCCAGCCGCCAAACGAGCGCTCGAAGTAGCTGGTCGCCATCGCCTCCATCGCCCAGGCGTGGCCATCGGCCGAAAGGACGCCGTTGCAATAGAAGTTGTCGAGCTGCACGAACTGCTCGGCAATCGCGTGGTGGTTCGGGGTCACATCTCGACCAAACAGCAAGAGCGAGGGATCGCGCCGCCCGCGCGGGAGGTCGGCAAACACCTCATCGTAGGTCCGGTTTTCTTTGAGGATATAGACGACGTGCTCGAACACGGAAGGCTGGCCCAGTTTGACGGGCACCGGCGCAGGCTTGGCCGATTGGCTTTCACGGGCGTAAGCTCCTAGCAACGACGGGGCGTCCACAAGCTTCAACACCGTTTTCGTGTTTTCAGCCAGGTTCGCCAGGGGCTTGGGCACTCGCTGAAGCGTCCCCGTGAAGTCATAGACATTGCGCGCGTTCGGCCTTCTCGGCGTCCGGCGCGATCCGAAGCCCTTGGCGTTGGCAATAAAGAGCGAATCGCCTTCCATCACCAGCCCAGCGGGAAACCAACCGGTCGGAATCCAGCCCGTGATCTTGCCTTCCTTGGTTGCCACCGCCACGGCGTTGTTGCCGCCACAAGCGATCAGCAACGTGTTGTTGGGACCAAACGCCAACGCATTGGGCATGCTGCCAAAGGGCAACCGCCAGTCGGGCTTGACCACGAACGACCGCAGGACCCGTCGCTTGGCGATATCGATGACGCTGACCGTGTCGCTGTTTGCGTTCGCAACATAGGCCGAATTGCCATCGACCAGGATTTGCGATGGCTGCAAACCGACGCTGACCGAACCCACACTTTTGCCCTGTTCGAGGTCGACAAAAATCAGGGTTCCTCCGGTGGCACGTCCTTGGCCTGTGACGGGCACTGGACTACCTGAGGCGGGCGCCGTGGTTTCACCCTTCGCTGGCTTGCGGCTCCAGCAGGTGACGAGAGCCGTGTTGCCCTTAATCGCCACGTCAAAGGGGGCGATGTCAGTGGGAATCACCTTGGTCTCGCCCGATTCGAGGTTGACAATCCCGAGTGCATTGGCCCGCGAGAGTGCGACAAAAGCTCTGTTCCCCTGAATCACGAACCCGCAGGGGTAGCTTTCGCCGCCGACGGTTGCTTTGGGGAGTTCGATGGTCTTGATCGTCGCCAGCGTGTCAGCCGAGAGAACGTGAAGCCGTGAGCCTGCTCCGGTGGCATAGACGGTCTTGCCGTCGGCGGAGAGGGCGATCCCAGTCAGAGAGGTGCCGCCAGGAAGCGCGCGAGAGAGGGGCGGCTTCGCCTGGCTGAGGTCGAGCCGGGTGACGCCAGTGTTCTCCTTCAGATAGGCAAATCCTCCCCGGACCACGAGATCGACGGGCCGAGAGGGGATGGTCACCGAAGTCCCCGCCGGTTTCAACAATTGATAGGTCGCGACGGGGATGCCCGCCTGAGCCGACCCCTCTCCTACAACCATGTCTTGAGAGCCCAGGGCCAAGCCAAGCAACGTTATGAGCAGCATGAGGTCATTTTCGCCCCAAAGGCTCTCGGGTCCTTCGGCCCTTAAGCAAATCTTAATCCGTTCCGTAACTCTGTCTTAACATTTGGGGGATACCTTGTTTCCATAAGCCCCGCGAGAGGGCGAAACAGACAGGGAAGAACTCTGTGGCTTGGGTCTGCAGCCTCGATGACTGCAGGCCCGCTTTTTTCCACCAAGAATTTGCGAATATACTGATCCCAATGGATCGCCTTCAACAAGTGAGCGATGTCGCCGCCCTCGTCGCCGAGTTTGGCCTGAGCGAAGTTCACCTCAAGGAAGGTTCCTTTTCGGTTCGGTTCAGCCATCGCAAGGCACAAACTGCCGTAGCCCCGAGCGACTCCGGCGTCGCCTCCTTCGAATTGGAAGAGGCATTTGAGCCCGAAGCCCGCGTTGCCGCCCCTTCCGTGCCGTCCGGCATTCCAGTTTCGAGCCCCATGACGGGCATCTATTACGGCTCGCCCAGCCCGAACGCCCCCGCGTTCGTCAAGGAAGGCGAGAGCGTGATCGCGGGTCAAGTGGTGGGGCTCATCGAGGCGATGAAGGTCTTCAACGAGATCGTCGCTCCCGTTAGTGGGATTGTTACCAAGGTTCTCGCCCAGAGCGGAAACATTGTCCAGCCCGGTGACCCGCTTCTGTACGTAAACTGATGCCAATTGCTAAGGAATCGTGAAGGTTTTGGGCCTCCTTTGCACACAACCCGCGAACCTGGGTATCTTTCCAGATTGTTGGGTCGTTGCCTCCCGCCGGGCCCCGAAAAGGCGTCCTAACCCTCACCGATTTGCTTCAAATTCGGGCAACTCCCTGCGCCTGAAAGAGCGAACACCCAATTACGAGCCATCGCAGTGGCTCCCGAGAAACCCGCCGGGTGCGCCCGGGGAGGACGCATGGATTCCGTTGATATGACACCGAGCGCTACCGGCTTGGTCGGCGCTGAGGGTAGCGAGCCGCTCATAAGGCTGGTTGCCGATATTGATGAAGATGGTCGATTCGGGAAAAGAACTCTCGAAGTCGATGCCGCCAACGTGCGCGTCCTCGAAGCGGGCGGAGTCACGTGCTTTACGATTCCAATTGCCGAGATCAAGACCGCTCGCAACGAGCCACTGGTCGGTGGTGGTCGACTGGAGATCACGACCACGAAGGGCGAGATTCTGCCCATCATCAGCTACTCGCTGAGCAGCGCGGCCAAGTTCAGCGAAGCCGCCCGCGGCATCGAGCAGTTGGCCAAGAAAGAGCCGCTCCTCATCAACCTGAAGGCGGAAAAGGTCCGCTGCCCCAAGTGCAACCGTTTGCTCCCCGAGAAGGACGGCATCTGCCCGGCATGTGTCAATCGCGGCAAGACCATGCTTCGAATTTCGAAGTTCATGGTGCCCTACAAGAGCAAGGCGATCCTGCTGACGCTGCTCTCGCTCGTGACGACGGTGCTCAACCTGGCCCCGCCCTACATCCAGGGAACGCTCATCGACCAAGTCCTGACGCCAAGAAAGGACCTCGATCGCATGTGGCTCCTGATCGGCCTGTGGCTGGGAGCGCTTGTGCTTCTGACCTTTGTCCAGATCGCGACCGGACGCCTCATCGCGTTTCTCGCGGGCAACATCGCCGCCGACCTCCGAAGTGCGGTCTACCGCGCCATCGAGTTCCTGCAGCTCACGTTCTTCGACAAGAAGCAGGTGGGTGCGATTGCCAGCCGCGTGACCAGCGACACCGACCGTGTTTGGGGCTTCTTGGTCGATGGTCTTCCGTACCTCTTGCTGAACGGTCTGCTCATCCTGGGCATCACTGGCTTCATGTTCGCGACGAATTGGTTCTTGGCGCTATGCATCCTCGCGCCTGTGCCCGTCGTCATCGGTATCGGAGCGTTCTTCTGGAAGCCAATGTCCCAGATGTTCCACCGCGTCGGCCAAAAGTGGGCGCGATTCCACGTCCACCTGAACGAGTCCCTCAGCGGCATCCGCGTGGTCAAGGCGTTCGCGACCGAAGAAGTCGAGTACCAGAAGTTCACCACTCGCAACCACGAGCTTCGCAATGCGGGCGTCAGCGCCGACGCGCGCTGGTACACGATCTTTGGCGCAATGACCTTCTTCACCGCCCTGGGTGGCCTCATCAACTGGGGCGTCGGTGGCTACTTGGTCTACAAAGGCGACATCTCGCTCGGCGATTTCTGGAAGATCAATGCCTATTTGGGCCTGATATACGGCCCGCTACAGTGGTTCGCCCAGGTCAACAACTGGTTCTCGCGCGCCATGGCCGGTGCGGAGCGAATCTTTGAAGTCATGGACACCGATCCCGAAAAGTACGGCGATCGTGGCAAGCACCACGCCGTGGTTGGCGAGGTCGAATTCGACGGTGTGCGATTTGGCTACGACAAGTCGAACCCGGTCCTAAAGGGAATCACGTTCACCGCCAAAGCAGGCGAGATGATCGGCCTCGTCGGAAAGTCGGGAGCAGGGAAGTCCACCACGATCAACCTGATCTGCCGGTTCTACGAGCCGGACAGCGGCACCCTGCGCATCGATGGCATCGACTACAAGGACCTCGCGCTCCAAGACCTTCGCCACCAGATCGGAATCGTGCTCCAAGAGCCGTTCCTGTTCAACGGGACGATTGCGGACAACATCGCCTACGGCAAGCCGGGCGCGGACTTTGAAGAAATCATCGCCGCTGCGCGCGCCGCGAACGCCCACAACTTCGTTCTTTCGAAGCCGGATGGCTACGACACGATGGTCGGCGAACGCGGAGCCAAGCTCTCCGGTGGTGAGCGCCAGCGAATCTCGATTGCTCGCGCGATCCTGCACAACCCGCGAATCCTCATCCTCGACGAAGCGACTTCGTCGGTGGACGTGGAAACCGAAAAGCAGATTCAGGAGGCCATCGGTCGCCTGATCCAAGGTCGAACGACGTTTGCCATCGCTCACCGCCTCTCCACGCTGCGAAATGCATCGCGACTTGTAGTGCTAGAGAAGGGTGAGATCGCGGAGATCGGAACCCACGAGGAACTGATGGCGAAGGAAGGCGTGTTCTACAAGCTGGTCCAGAGCCAAACCGCGATCAACGAGATCATCGGAGTGGGAATCTAGTCGCCATGGGCCTTGTGAGCGCGGATTGGGTGATCCGGGAGGCGGTCGAAGTGGACCCCTCCTTGGTTCTGCCTCTCTTCAATCTGACGAGGAGCGATCCGGTGGACCTAGCCGGGTTTCTGGAGCGGCGCAACCGCTTCCGAAACTCCATGCTCCACGAAGTGGTCATGGAAGTCGAAGGCACGGTCGTCGGCTGGGGCCTCGTTTACCGCTGGTACGACGAGCGGCTGACTTTTCAACCCACCTTGGCGGTGGCCCCGGAGCACCGTCGCAAGGGCTACGGTAGCTTCCTGCTAGAGAAGCTCGAGAGTCAGGCCTTGGCCCTGGGGGCGACCGAACTTCGCGTGGAGGTTCGAGATTCGGACGTCGGGGCGCACGATGCGCTTGGTCGTCGCGGCTACGGCTTCCACAACTGGATGTTCGAATCGGTCCTGACTCTGGCGAATCTCGACACGTCGGCCTACGAGTCGGTGGTGATTGGTCTTCGCGCGAGCGGCTTGGAATTCGCAACCATGGCCGAGCTCGGCACCCGGGAAGGTTCGTCGCAACTTGCTTGGGCCAAAGCCGCCTGGGAAATCGAGTATCTCACCGATCTTGACATTCCGGGGATGGATGCCGACGAGCGCATGACCTGGGATCAGTATCAAGAGATTGTGATGCCCTCACCCCACTACCGCCCCAATGCCATGGTTTTTGCCCTCAAAGATGGCGTGGTTGCCGGAATGGCGAGCCTCATCGAAATCGAAGAAGGCAAATTCTACAATAGTGCGACGTGCGTTCGCCGGGAGTTTCGAGGTCAAGGATTGGCCACCGCCCTAAAGGTGGTGGCGCTTGCGAAGGCTCGCGACCTCGGCGGCAAGACCGTGCGGACGAACAACGACGCCCGGAATGCGCCCATGCTTGCCGTCAACGACCGCCTTGGCTACGTTCGAGAACCAGGTTGGAAGACATTCGCCAAGCTCGTCAAGGTTTGACAGGGAGGTCCAGATGATTGCAGTTAGCTTGTTGATGACCATGCTCAAACCCGACTTTGGCGCGATGGCGGATCGGCTTAGCAGCCGCATCGAGGCCACCTATTGGCAACCGGCCAAGGCCCACTATGCCGCCTACCGAACCGAGTCCGGCGAACTCGCAAATGAGCCTGCCTTCGCCTGGGACCTCGCCGTGCAACTCACATCCTTGGCCCGAGCCGCTCGCGTCCAGCCGAAGAAGTATCGCCCGATCCTGGATCGGGCGATTGCCTCGATGGATCGCTATTGGTCCAAGCCCGGCTACTCCGTGCTCCCTGGCCAGGATAAGCCCGACCGGTTCTACGACGACAACGCCTGGATCTGCCTTGCCCTTCTCGAGGCCGGGACTTCGAATCGCAAGCTCCTCCAGCGAGCCGAAGAGACCTACCGTTTTGTCTTCAGCGGGGAAGACCGCGCCCTCGGCGGCGGCATCTACTGGCACGAAGAGCCGAAGACCGAGAAGAACACTTGCATCAACGCCCCCGCAATCGTCGCCGCCCTCGAGCTCTATGAGCGCACCAAGAAGCCTGCCTACCTGAAGGACGCCCAGCGCCTGATGGCTTGGATCGGTCGCTTGCAGGACGCCGATGGCCTGTACTTTGATAACCAGAAGCTCGACGGCACCATCGACCGGACCAAGTGGAG
>JBMOJD010000038.1:0-30301 GCA_049317025.1 Fimbriimonas sp.
ATCCCAACCCTTCCCCCTACGGCGCAAAATCATCGCCGTAAGGAGAAGGGCTTCCAGAATGCTATTGCCCAATCGTCTAACACCTACCTCGTCGGCACGAGCCATCCGACGGCTACGGCGCAGCACTTCTTACCATTGTCATGGTTGACCCTACGGCCCACAATGTCCGAAGATGGCAACCTTGGGCAATAATTCAGAAATCCTGACTTAATTAACTGTGCACCCCCCGGAGCGCACTAAAATCAAGCGAAAAATCAAGTGATCGCCGTCACATACCTTACTCCAGGCGCGGAAAGTCAAATTCCGGCATGGTGCCCCTCGAAGGGGGGAACCGCGGGGGAGGGGGCCGCGTTGCGGTGGATTTTGTCTTGGGAAAGTGATCGGAATAAAGTGTAACAATATACAATTACTATCCGAATAGAAAGTTACTGCAATACGATACCCCCTCCCCCACGGTTCCCCCTTCCGCTTTGCTCCAAGGGGAACCATCTCGGACTAACTACGCCCACTCGTCTTCCAGCCCGACCCAGCCGGCGGCATCGCGGATGTCGTCGAAGGTGCGCATGTCTTTGGGCAGGTTGTCCAGGATCTCTTCGCCGTAGCGTTTCGACCTTAGCCGGGGGTCGAGGAGGGCGATGACGCCTCGGTCGCCGGTGCGGCGGATGAGGCGGCCCGCGCCCTGGCGCATCATCATCTTGGCCTGGGGCAGGGTGTGGTAGGCAAAGGCATCGAGGCCGATGGACTGGAGCCAGGCTAGCCGGGCAATCTGGGGCGGATCGGTCGGGACCTCGAACGGCACCCGGACGAGGACGACGCAGCTGAGGGTCTCGCCGGGGGCATCGAAGCCGGTCCAGAACGACCGCAAGGCAAACAGGGACGACCGGATTTCCCTCCGGAACTGGTCGCCGACGGATGCGAACCCCGTCCGGGTTTGCATCAGGATCGGCAGGTGATCCGGCACCTGGATATACGGCCGGGTCCCTTCCATCTCTTTGCGGGAATGAAAGAGCACCAGGCATCGGCCGCCGACGGTGCGGATGATATCACTCAGTTCATCGGCCAAGACTTGGTGATAGGCGTCTTCGTTGCCTTCCTTGCGGGCCTGGGTCGGGTCCATGATGCGGCCCTGCTTGGGGACGTACACGGCGGCTTGGGTGCTGAAGTCGAACGGCGACGGAAGGACCTCTTCGAAGGCGGGTTCGATGCCGAGGGTCCGGCGCATGTATTCGAAGTCGCCATCGATGGCAAGGGTGGCGGAGAGGCAGGACGTCGGCACTTTGTCCCAGATCAGCTCCCGCAGGGGCTCGGCGAGGCCGACGGTGTCGGTGCGAAGCATGGGTTCGATGCCGTTGCGGCCGACGTAGCTCACGCCGACCCCGCGCGGGTGGGGCATGGCCTCGCAGTTCGCCCCGAACGATGAGACGTACGAGAGGTAGTTGCGGGCGGTCTCGGCCAGGGGCCGGGTTTCTTCGGGGAATGCGGCCTTCCAGTCGGCAATCTGAGTCTGGATTCGATCGAGGAAGACGGCGGTTGCCTCCCGCAGAGTGTTGGTGAAGGCGAAGGCCCGGTCCTGGAGGTCGGGGGCCTTGCGCATCTTCACTTGGGGATGGTCGGCGACCTCAGCGGGGCTGACGGCGAGAATCGACGGTTCCGAGGTCGTCCCCATGGTGATGAGGTTGCCTTCCGAGCGTTCGAGCAGGCCCCGGTATTCGCGAATAAGCGAGGTCCAGGCCTGGGGGCTGCCGTGGCGTTCGACGAGGGGGATAAAGATGCTTTCCAGCCGACCGACGATGCCGCCGATGGCCCGCAGGGAAGTGGGGCTCAGCTCAAATTCGAGCCCATTGAGGGCGGCTTGGGCAAAGTCGTGGGCTTCGTCGAGGATCAGGTAGTCGTATTTGCCGAGCATGCCTTCGGAGTCGGCGGTGGTGGACATCAGGGCATCGGTGAGGACCACGCTATGGTTGGTGATCACGACCTTGCCGGTGGCCGCGCGCTTGCGGGCATTGTAATAGAAGCACTCGTTGTAGCGGGGGCAGAGGCGGGCAGGGCACACGGGGGGCGCCGAGATCGCCATCCACTTGCGGCTGAGGTCGCGGGCGTTGCGGCCGGGGATCTGGCGGAATTCGCTTTCGATGCCCAGGGTTGCGATGCCTCGGAAGGGGGCAATGAGTTCGAGTGCGGCTTCGTCCATCGCCGCAAGGCAGGCATAGCGCTGGCGACCAATCAGGAAGCTAGCATCGACCTCGATGCCCATTTCGGCGAAGAGGGCTTGGCAGAGGGGCCAATCCTGCCGCCAGTACTGTTCGGCGAGGATGTTGGTGTAGGTGGCGATCACGACACGCTTGCCATTGATGGCGGCATTGGCGAGGGCGGGGATGAGGGCGGCGAGGGACTTTCCGAGGCCAGTGGGGGCTTCGAAGGCGCCGGTGGAGCCTTGCTCGATGAGGTCACTGAGGAGCAGGGCGAGTTGGGTTTGGTGCACCCGGTGGCTGTATCCTGGTCGCTCGGCGAGGCGGGCAAAAGCTTGGTTCACGACCTCGGATGCAGTTGCCACAAATCATTGTGGCGAATCTTGGGGCCCTTTGGATTCCGTTCGCTATGCCCGTACCTTTTCGAGCCTCCTTGTTGCTATGATAGGTCTTACTGCCAGTTCTTACTGGCAGTTCAAATGGGCGGCAGGGGAGAGGCATGAACGTCACCAAAAACTTCATTGGTTCGGGTTGGAAGTTCCCCCCTCGTCTTGATTCGCGAGGGAGGATCGAGCTTTCGCATCAAGAGCAGGATATTGAGGAGTCGATCCGGATGATCCTGATGACCCGCAAGGGCGAGCGACCGATGCGCCCGAAGTTTGGCAGTGACCTGCACCAGCTTGTTTTCGCCCCTAGTAATGCGGGCACGATTGGCTTGGCCAAGCGGTTTGTGATGGAGGCCCTGGCCTTCTGGGAGCCTCGCATTGCGGTTGAGGCCGTCAATGCGTACTTCAATCAAGAGAAGTCTGGGGTGCTATTCATCGACATTTCGTACCGAGTGGTGAGCACCAATGCGGAGCGCAACCTCGTGTTTCCGTTCTACACGATTCCAGGAGAGGATTAGACGCCATGTCGTTGCCATACCCAAGTCTCGATGATCGAAACTTTCAGGACATAGTCGATGACGTCAAGCGTCAGATCGGCCTGCGGTGTCCGGATTGGACGGATCACAACGTTTCTGACCCCGGCGTGACCCTGTTGGAGCTCTTTGCCTACATGGTCGAGACGATGCTGTATCGCATCAACCAGGTGCCGGAGAAGAACCATATCCGGTTCTTGGAGCTGCTGGGGATTGAGCTTGAGACGCCAGAGCCGGCGCGGGCCGACCTGTATTTCCGCCTTTCGCGTCCGATTCCTGACACCCTGGCAGGCGATGATCTTGAGATGCTGCTGCCAGCGCGGAGCACCGTGGTGGCCACGACCCAGACGGAGAGCGAAGACGCGATTGAGTTTGCGGCGGAGCGACCGTTGCGATTGGTGCGGCCCAAGCTGTCGTACATGGTTGCGGTTCCCAGCGAGGGTGACCTGGAAGGGTTTGCCGGGGCACGGGCGTTTCCTTTGGGAACTGACCTGAAAGAGGAAGAGGGCTTTGGCATCTATAGCCGGGTGCCGGTCGCGGGCGATTCGGTCTACTTTGGTTTCGAAGGTTTGATTCCGATGAACCTGGTCGCGTTGGAGGTTGCGTGTTTGACCGCGGCGGCGACCGGTTTGAACGAGCAGTATCCTTCGCAGGTTTGGGAGTATTGGAGTGGCCTGACGAGTCAGTGGGAGCGGTTGGAGGTTGAGGACAAAACTCGGGGCTTCAACCGTTCGGGCCGGGTTGAGATTGCCATGCCTGAATCCCTGACGGACCGCGTGTTGGGCGGGCGGCGAGCGTTTTGGGTTCGGTCGCGCTACACGTATGATCCGGCGGAGTTGCCTCCGCGAGGGATTGATGGCATTCGGCCGGTGCAGTACCAGCGTTCGCCGGAACTGATTTCTGTGAATGCCTTGACGATTGGCGGCGTGGTGAGTGCGGCGCATTGTGCGACGGTTGCGAGCGAGATTCTTGGGGTCAGTGATGGCACCCCGGGCCAGGTTTTCAGCCTGCGCTATTCGCCGGTGCTGCGGTTGCGTTCGGATGAGGTGATTCTGGTTGGCGAGCCGGGGGATGACTATTCCGACCTGAGCGGTTGGACGCCTTGGACTTGGGTGGAAGACTTTGCCGAGAGCTTGCCGACAGATCGGCACTTCACGCTTGACTATTTGACGGGCCAGATATCGTTTGGGCCGAACATTGTCCAGCCGGATGGGTCGGGTCGCATGTACGGGGCGATTCCGGAGAAGGGCCTGTCGATTGCGATTTCGCTTTATCGCCATGGTGGCGGCACGGGCGGCAACGTCCGTGAGAACAAGATTCGGCAGTTGAAGCGTCCGATCCCGTTTGTGGACGATGTGACGAACCCGCGGGCGGCCACCGGTGGGCGCGATCGGGAGACTTTGGACCGCGCCAAGCTGCGCGCGCGCGAAAAGCTCCAGGTTCGGGACCGGGCGGTCACGGCGGAGGACTTCGAGTTCCTGGCGGCGAAGGCGTCTTCGGGCGTCGGACGAGCGCGGTGCGTTCAGCCGGTGACCTATCCAGCCAGTTCGGGGACGGAGGTACGTCCTGGCGTGATCAAGGTGCTCCTGGTGCCGACGATGTCGGAAGAACTCCAGGTTCCTCGGTTGGCCGACCTGCGGGTGACCGAGCGAGTGCGTCGTGATGTCGCCGAGTTTCTGGACCAGCGGCGGCTGTTGACTTCGGTGATCGAGGTTGAGGAGCCGGACTACCGATTCATCTCGACGGATATTCGCCTGGTGGTTGATCCGAAGGCGGATGCCGACTTGGTCGGGGCGAGGGTTACGGCGGCTCTGAACCGGTACATCCACCCGCTGTTCGGCGGGCCTCAGCAGAATGGCTGGCCGTTCCGCCGGAGCTTGACCTTGGCCGATATCTATGCCCAGGTGGGTTCGGTCCACGGGGTGGCGTTCCTCTTGGATGCCAAGATTTACGTTTCCGAGGTTTTGAGTCGGGAAGATGGCGTGTTGGGCAAGGAGACTTTGGTCTCGAATGCCGAGGGTATTCGCCTTGGCGAAACCCAGCTCTTTGCCACTCGGCAGCACACGATCCGCGTGGTTCCGATGTCGATGGTCGGCGCGGATGCCGGGGTAGAGGGTTAGGATGGCGGCGGTGGCGGACCAGCAGGCACCTCAAGGATTAGAAGGTCTCGATATTCGGGTCGTTCCGGATGAGATCAAGGTGATCCTCGGGGTGGAACCGGCGGGGCTTTCGCCAGCGGGAGTTGGTTTGAGGCCACCGCGTCCGTATCCCCAGAATGGCCGGGTCCGGGTGGTGTCTACAAGTGATCATTACCGGTCGATTCGTCTCTCGGTTGAGTCTGATTCGGAGTCGTTCGCCCCGAAGTGGGTGAAGTGGAGCTTCGTGCGGCGTCAAGCACCGGCGCTGGCGGGTGGCGATGCGGTCGATGCGCAGGACGGGCTATTCGATCAGGACCGAGTTTTGGTCTTGTGGCTGGCTCCGGGTGAGACCCGTGAGGTGACGCTTGCGTTCGACGTCTCGTTGGACGGCGAAACTCAGCCGGGTGACTACCCCTTCCGTGTTGTGGCCGCAGAAGAGGGTGTGGGCGAGCAGCGCGCTAGCGGAACGTTGAATTTGCGGCATCCGCAATCCTCGTTGTTGGGGATGTTGCCTTCGATTTATCAGGAAGCGATGCTGGAGCTTGCGCGGGAAGAGCCAGCGCCGGGGCCGCCGTTCTTTGAGCGATTCCTCATTGGGTTTGAGGATGCGATCAATCCGATTCGGCAGACTTTGGACCAGTTGGATCGGCTGTTCGGGCCGTATTCCACGCCACCGCAGTATCTGGTTTGGCTTGCGGCTTGGTTGACGCTGCCACAGGATGAGCATTGGACGGAAATGCGGCGTCGGCGCTTGGTGAAAGAGGCCGTCGAGCTCTTCCGTTGGCGAGGCACTCCGCGCGGGCTCAAGCGGTACCTGCAGATCTACACTGGATACGAGCCGATGATTGATGACCAGCCGGTAGAAGGTTGGCGTCTGGGGTCGCACGCTTTGCTGGGCAGCGACCAAACGGTTCTGGGCGATGTACCGCCTCACACATTTGTCGTCACCCTCGCCGTTCCCGACCCTTCGGTTATCAACGAAGCGGTCGTTCGCGACATCATCCGGTCGGTCAAACCCGCCCATACGGCCTACACTTTGAATATCGTCCGCAGGGAGTCCTGATCCCGGAGAAGCCATGCCTATCGAAGAACTGATTGCCCGTCGTATCACCGGTATCCAGCCGTTTAACGAACTCCCGATTGATGCCGAAATCTGGAGGGAATCGCACGGTCAGCACCACCAGCACCGCCAGATCCATGCGGTTTCGATGCACCGCCCAGGGGTGGTCTATGGCCTGGAAGTGATTGCGGGCAAGGACGGCAAGAAGGCCACCTTGACGGTGGCTCCCGGCGTTGCCATTGACCCCGAGGGGCGAACCATTTTGCTCTCGGAGCCGGCGAAGTTCACCTTGGAAGAGGATCGCACGACCTATATCACCATCGCCTACGAGGACAACTTGGATCGTCGCTCGGCGATCAAGATTGCATCGGGCGAGAAGCACTACCGACTGATTGAAGGCCGGTCTGTGGTGGCGACCCGGGAATTGCCGAAGACGCCGTACATTGAGTTGGCGCGGGTGGATCGATCGGGCAAAGACAAGCCAGTGACTCGGGCAGTCAACCCGCTCGATCCGGAAGAGGATGAGCTGAACTTGCTGTTCCGACCACTGGCTTTCCCGCACTGCTATGCGGATGGCGCGGTGGGCGAGCTTTGCTTCTTGCCGAAGGCCGACCCCTCGGCTTGGAAGCCAAATCGAGGCGGTTTGATTTCGCTTTTGCGCTTCGCAAATGGGGCGGGATTCCATGTGGATTACGGCGGGCTGTATAACCTGCGGGCTCCCTCGGGGCGGTCGCCGTTCTTGCTGTACGTTTCGGCGGTTGGGGAGTTCCAGGCCCTGACGGATGATCAGGTTCAGGGGCTTAAGGCGTTCTTGGAGGCAGGCGGAACTTTGTTTGCCGAGGCAAGCGAAGGCAGCGAGCCGTTCGCGGCAGGCGTGAAGTCCCTGGCCGAAAAGCTCGGCGGAAAGCTGAAGAATGCTGATCCCTCGGGCAGCTTGCTGAGTAGCCACCATATCTTCGCGACTTCACCCAATGGAGCCAGCGATGGTGGACTCATGGTGGATGAGGCGGCGGGCATCATCTTGAGCACGGCGGATTACGGCGGGGCCTGGCAGGGCAAATTTGGCAAGAAAGCGGCGGCGGATTCACGCGAGCGCATTCGGCAGAGTCTGGAATTTGGCCTCAATGTGTTGGCATTTGCCAACCGACGCCAGCGACAAACGGCCTTGGAGAAGATTTAATCTATGGATACGAATAAGGTGCGAATGTGGGCTGAGCCGCCTTCGGGTGCGGGCAGCACGCTTCCGGCGGGCGAGTCGATTGAACTGGTCTTCGGGGTTACGAACAACGATGATCGGCCGTTGGTCTACTCGACGGTTATCGAGGGGTTACCGGCGGAATGGATGCCCGCGAACCCGGTGAAGGTGGCGGTCGCGCCTTTTGACCAGGGCCAGATCCATCATGTGATCTCGGTGCCCGCCTTTGCGAGCCTGGCTGAGTACTCGTTCTCTATTCAGCTTCTCGCAGGCAAGTCGGAAGTTTGGGATTCGCCCCGGCAACTCATTCTGAAGGTTAGCGAACCAGCGGCTGGTGCGGCGGTTGTTGCTCCTGCGGTCGTTGATGTGCCCGCCGTGGTTGAACCGGTTGTGGTTGAACCTGTCGCGGAAGTTCCTGTTGTGGAAGTTCCGGTCGCTCCGGTCGTTGAAGTGCTTGAGCCGGTTGCTATTCCTGAGCCGGTGGTGGCGAAGGTTGAGGTTAAGGAAGCTACTCCTGAGCCGAAGCCGGTCGTGCCCGAACCGACCCCAGAACCCAAGATTGTCGATATCGCTGATATCGAGCCTGAGCCCGCTCCAGCACCAGAACCTGAGCCCGAACCAGAGCCGGTCATTGTGAAGGAAGCGATCAAGGCGGCACCAAGACCGAAGCCAGCGCCGAAGCCCAAACCGGTGGTTACGCCGGAAGAGGAGCCGCCAGCCCCCAAGATTGTGGACTTCGTGGACCCGGTGGTCACCCAGGCCCAAACCTACGATGAGCCAAAGGTCGTGCAATCTGACCGAGCGGTCGTCGACCCCAGAGACGGCACCGCGATCCATGCGCGCCCGGGCGAGCGCGTCTTGGTTCGGTTCAGTTTCCGCAACGACGTGGCGCCGGGGGCTTTGACGGGCACACGGACCTTTATCATCCAGGACGACCGCGCTTTGCCGCGCGATTGGGCGGTCTTGGTTCAGGACCAGGTGAATATCACCTCGGGAGGCTCCGGTGAGGTCTCGATCTTGCTGCAGCCGCCGCTCTCGGCCGAACCGGCGAGTTATCCGTTTGCGGTCCAGACCGGACCGTTGGGGCAACCGCTCACGCCATGCAGCTTGATTTTGGTGGTTCAGCCAATGCCGGCGGTGACGGTGACGGCGGCGAAGCCGACTTCATCGACTTGGTTCAATCCGCGCATTCCTTTGGAAGTGACGGTGAACACGGCGGGCAACGCGGACACGGCCTATCGGCTTTCCGTTCGGTCCAGCGCCGAGCCGGAAACGTTGACGCTCGGGGCTCTGCCAGAGGAGATCTACGAGACGACCAATTGGCGCTATGTGATCGACCGAGAAGTTGAGAATCTAACGTCACCGGTGACGGGGCGTAAGCCTGCACCGGAGGTCCACAAGATCACGGCCACACGCCGTGGAATCTGGTGGTTTGGATTCCGGGAAAGCCACAAGTTCACGGTAGCGGCGAACCCGGTGACGGACCCGAGCAATGGCGGCAAGGGTGACAACCGAGTCACGCTGACGGCAGTGCGGTATCGGCCATGGCCGCTTCCGGCGGTGATTTTCTTCCCGCTGCTGGCGGCATTGTTTGTGTTCTTTGGTAGCAGTTCGCACAGCTTAGAAATTCAGAATGAACTTGCCAACATCGACGGGGTGAGCTACATCCAGGCGAGCAAGTACACCCCAGCGGGTGAGCGGGCGGCGCTGCCGGTCGACTTGAAGTGGGTCGATGGCACGCTGGCGAAGAAAGTCACCCGGCTCGAAAAGGACAGCAAGGCGCGGGTCCTGAGCCAGGTTGAAGTCTCCAAGGGCACGCATGAGATTGACCTTGGCGATAGCTACACGAAGACTTTTGAGTACGTTTTGCCGGGTGGTTTCTTGGGTGGTGGCGAGCGGAAGACGCTGACAGCGCTGGGCCTGCGAACCAAGGACATGCTTCTGTTCGGTTACACCCGGGCGAATGGGGAGCAGGGCCTTTTGGAGTCGAGAATTGAAGACCTGCAGATCGCGGGCGTGAGCCGCAAGTGCAAGGTGATGGATGTGGCGGTCCCCGCAGATGGAAAGGCGATGACGACCATCGTGATCCTGAACCGCGCGAAGGTGGCCCTGGGCTACAGCGTGGACTTTGTCACGATACAGTGGCCACAAGGCTTTGCGGTGACGGGTTACAACAATGATCTGAACCCATTCAAAGAACTCACTGCAGCGGCGAGGCTCTTCCCCAAAATTAGGTTGGACGACCAGAACGTCCAGAACGGGACTTGGGACTTGTTGACCACGGACGCCGAGTATCCCTACATTCGATTCAACCTGAAGGTGGCACGATGAGACTTCTGCAAACCGAGATCAACGGTATCCCGGGTGGACGGCCCAATCGCAACCCCAGACCGGAAGGATGGGTCGGTGACGGCACCACTACGCTCTTCTTGCACAACACGACCCCGCTGGAAAACGCTTACAACATCCGGCTTGAGTGTGACCACCCCTATTGGCAGGCGAGTTGGTACCAGATTGCCGCTCTTCCGCCAGAGGGGCCGGCGGAGAATCGACCGCCAGTGGGACGCCCGGACCAGCCGGGGCCTAAGAACCAGACTCTGAAGCTATACATCAGCACCAATGGCTTTCGGAACGTGATGATCGCGTTCACGTTGCCGCGAACAGCCGAGGCTCGCGCCGGTGCTTACCCCTTTCGGGTGGTGATTGAGTCGATGGTGACGGATGCGAACGCGAGCGCGGGGCAGAAGCGGCTGACCGAGATTCCTGGCGTTCTGATCATTCGTCCGTTCTATGAGGCGACGGTGGAATATGTGCCGGTCGAGCGCAAGGTTGGCATTTTCCGCAAGACGGGCGACTTCGAAGTGGTCGTGCGCAGCCAAGGGAACGATTGGCTTTATGCTGAGGTTCGGGCGGGCAAGTCGCAAACTTTGATTCCCGCAGTCCCGCTGGGCAAGGTGTCGGTGCCGCCCGCGGAGCCGGGCAAGGAATCGGAGCGGAGTGTTCCCGTTTCGGCGACGTCGAAGCTGAAGGTCATTCGGGGCGAGCAGAATGTGACGGCTTTGCCGTTCCAGGTTTTTCGAGTCGAGGCGCCTTCGGTGCCGCCTTTACCCGAGGAAGCATTGTCGGGAGGGGCCGCCAACCTTGGGGCCAACGTGCTTTTCGACCCAACCAAGGAAGAGCTGATTCCGGCTGAGATTCCGAACCTGATCTACTGTCCGCCGATCCCGGCGAGCTTTACCGAGTTCATTGCCGCGCTCATCCGCAATGCCAAGGGCCTGGCCCTTTTGGTTGTCGGGACGTTCTTCATTGGCATGATGACCCTCACTGTGTATGAGCGTGAGTGGCGAAAGATCGACAACTTCATCCTCTCGTCGCCGGGAACCAACAAGGATGGGCTCTACGCTATTCCTAACGGGGGCAAGTTCATTGTCGGTGGGACCTTCTTGAAGGGTGCGGTTCTGGAGTTGTATTTCAACAAGAAAGAGGCCGCGGGAGCGCCTGATTTGACCCTCGAACCGGATTCGAAGTCGTTCCGCCAGATCGACAAGCGCGCGATTCCCAATGGCCAGGAGTACGGTGAGATCACGGTTGACCTCGCGAACTTCCCCGACGTGAAGGACCTGACGATCACGCAGATCGTTTCTCGGCGGCGCATCCCCGTGCTTGGCACGTGGCTGATGCCGGAGAAGCAGCTGAAGAAGAGCATTGTGGTGGGTTCGCCGCAGGGGGCTAAGGCTCCGATTGAGGCGAGCGTGGGCATTTCCGAAGTCGCGCCGGGTGGCACCTTTAAGATCAACGGCAAGAACGCTGTGTTCGGAGAGACGGCGGGCAAGGTGCTTTTGGGTGGTGATGCGATCACATCGGGAGTGAAGTGGACAGCGGGCAGAATCGAGGTGACAGTGCCGCCGACGCAGCCCGTTGGCCCACAAACGCTGGAGATTGAACTTCCGGATGGGCGCGGAGCATCGTTCCAGGTGCGCGTGGTGGCGGATGCCAGCGGCGGGTCGGAGATTAGCGGAGCGACCGATGCCAACGGCAATCCTACGACCCCGATTGAGATTCCGGAAGGTGGCCCGGCTACGCCTTCGGGTGACCCCACCAAGCCCACGCCAGAAGGCGGGTCCTCGGGCTCGACAACGGCGGCCGTGGTCGCTCCGGGGTATCCGGAGACGCTGACTGCGGTGGCAAGTGGTGTTCGACGCAGTTTCGAGGATGCAGCTTTGGCGGCTTCGTCGGGCACGGCTCAGTCGTTGGCCCTGAAGGCCTTCGCTTTGGCGGCGGCGGGCAAGCCGGACAAGGCAGAAGCCTTGATTGGGGATGCGAAGAAGGCATCGCAAAGCACTCTGGATGAGGTCTATGTACAGACCGCTTCGGCAAAACTTGCCGAAGTGCGAGACCCGAGCCAGGGGCAAGCATCGTATCGCCAGGCTCTCAAGCAAGTGGGTGAAGTTTCTGAAGGCGGGGGGCGTGTTTTCCCGATCTTGGCGATGGCGGCCTACCTGAAGGATGTTAAGAATGACCCCGTAGGAGCACGAGGCATCCTTGCCCGGGCGAAAAAGCTTGGAACCTTAACCGAATCTGAACAGTCGGCGATCAAGTCGTTAGAAAGTCGGCTTTGATCCTTCTCTTTCGTCCTCCTATCCTGTAATCTAGCGAAAGGTGCGCCAGTGTCGGCGCGGGATCGGAGGATGGTTTGGTAATGGGTTTTCGAAAAATCGGTCTTTGGATCGCGACCGCACTGGGGGCGACGGGGCTTTTGCTCGGGTCGGCCGGTTGCGGTGGTCAATCGGGCGGGTTGCCAGCGGGCTTGGGTGGTGCGATTGCAAATGCTAGGCTCAGCACGAACGTTGTCACGCTGAACGTTGGCGATGACTTCAGCACCATTCGTGACGGCGCGATTGCGGCGGCGGGTTCCGACTCGGTCGGCGCGGCAGCCAAGAGCTTCGAGATCATTTTGAAGGGGGCTGGGGTTGAGGGTGGCGACGTGCGCTTGGCTTTCGACTTGGCCGCTCGAAGTTCGGCGAATCCGACCGGGGCTCTGAACGACGGCCAGCAACTGTACGACGCGTACGATGCGGCCAACAACCCGATCAAGAAGTTGGCCACGGACGTGAAGCCGATCACGGTCTTTGAGGATGGCGCTACTTTCCGCAACGCCAACACCGGTGAGGTGGTCGCGGCCGATCCTACGAACACCAGGGCCAAAGCACTCTTCATCTACCGCTATATCAACTCGAACAATGTCGCCCTGCGGACCTCGGGCAAGTACGACGTCATCGTGAACTTTTACTCGGTGACCAAGGATCTGCAGGATTCGCCAAACCGGGCTCCAGTTCCTCAGCCGCCGTTCTGGCGTGTGCTTTTCGAGGGCCAGGCCGAGATCAAGGACAACGTCCTCTACCTTGCTCAGCCGCTCGTTTCCGGTGGTGACCCGACGTTGCTCTACGCAAAGGCGGCGAAGGTGACCACCACGGTGACGAATCTGGCTCCGAATGCGAAGAGCGTGAAGGTGCGGTTGGTTGAGAAGAACCTGGATGACCTCGGATCCACGAAGGTTATCTTCGAGCAGATTTATCCGATCACTTCGGGCGCGGCGAGCCAGAACTTTGATTTGACCGTGGTCAACCGACTGCGTGGATTTACCACTGAGGTTCAGTCGTTCTTGGATTCGAATGCAGATACTCCTTCGATTGCCAGCGGCTTGGACACGACTCCGATCGCCATTGGTGTGAACCAGACCGCCGTTACCGGTCAATCCGTAGCGGTTGCTACTCGTGTTGTGGTTGGTTCGCTTGCCACCAGTCCGCTGACCGTTGTGTTCGGTGGATCGTCCGCCTCGTTCAAGGTGTCGGCGAAGCTGAAGCAGATTCTCAGTTCGGAGCCGGTTGCGGACCAGAATTTTGAGATTCCGAACAGCTACTTGACCTTTGGTAGCCCATTTACCAAGCCGGGCAATGTTCCTTCGACCCTTATTTCGGGAAGTGCGGGAACCTACTCGGCGGCATCGTCAGTTGACTTGCTTGCCCAGGTATATGTGGGCATTGACCTGCAGACGACGGCCACAGACACGGCGAGCGCGGAGGGTGAAGTTCGGTTGCCCACGCTCGGACTTGGCTTCCAGGTTGCGGCCTCGTCGGTTCCGCCTCGCGCCGGGTCGGTGATTGTCACGGTAAGCGAGACGGGCGCGGGCGACCGATCCTATCCGAAGACCCTTGTGGCTCCGTTCTCGGACCTCCAGAGTGTCGCCGTGGTGGATCGAGGCTACGAGTTCAATGCGATCGGTATCGCCTACTCCGGCCCGGGTGGATCAGGTGTTCCGCTCTCGACTACGCCAGCGGCAACTTTTGCCGCTAGTTCAGCGACGGTGGCTTTCGACCCGACCCTCAATCGTGTCACCGAGTTGACGAAAGTCAACGCGGGAACGGCCGAACTGGCAACGGTGAAGGTTAAGCGAGGGGACCGAATTCCGCTCGACGCCTTTGTGAATCTACAGAATCCGGCGGGGGTAGACGTGAAGCTGGAGCCTTCGAACTTTAGGTTCGAAACCGGCAGCCTGAACGTCGCCTCGATCGGAGCAGCCACCGGTGGAGCGCCCTTGGTGGCGGGCGTTGTCCAGGCCGACCAATCGAGAGTTTCGGTTGATGCCAATGGAGTGTTGACCATCGGCAATTCGGTTCCGAGCAGCAAGACAGAGCGAACGGTGCTCTTGGCCATCGCCTACGAGCGGGCGGCCAATGAATATGCGCCTGGCGTTCTGAACGGTTTCTCGGACTACACGCCGGCGAACCTGCCGAAGCGGGTGAAGTTCATTCGCATCACGATCTTGCCGAACCTGGGATCGGGCACCGGCGGGATTGGCTAGGTCAGGAGGAAATGATTATGAAGCTTAAATCACTCTATTGGATTCTCCTCCTCTTGGTCGCCTTGGTGGCGTCCTCGTGCGGAGGCTCAAGTTCGACCGGGGCGGGTAGCCCTGGTCGTCTGGCGGTCAGCATTGCCTGGCCGGATGCGTCGCGCCTCATCCCGAATGCGACCAGCCGGATCAAGGTCACGATCAGCAAGGGAGCCACCACCTTCACGCAGACTCTGGCCCGCCCGACCGGCGATTCGGCGGGCAACCCCGTGGTCACCACGGCGAGCTTTGACGACCTGGAAGAAGGCGAATGGACGGCAGTTGCCAACGCTTATCCCGATGCGGCGGCTACCGGTGCGGTGCAGGCCACGGGAAGCTCGAAGTTCATCATCACCGGTGGTCAGGCGACGACGTTCAACGTGACGATGAACTCGACGGTCAAGCGTTTTGAGGTTGTGATTGGTGGGGCGACCTACCGAATCCGATTCAAGGATGACGGCACCAGTGAGCTATTGGACTCGGCGGGCAACGCAGTGGTTGCGAACCCCGCAGTGAAGTTTGACTCCGACTTTTCGCTGACGGCGAAGCCCGCGCAAGAAGACAACACGCTTGTGCTTGTGGACAATGGCCCCGGTACCCCGCCAGAAATCCTGGTTGCGGCGGACAGCAAACTCACGATTCTTAGCTCGGCGACTAGCAACACGGCGACCGTCACGACAACGGGTGTTAGCCTTCGGCCTGTCACTCCGGGGGATTCGACGGTAACGTTCACCGCCCGTGAATCGGGCCGAATCTTTACGCTCCCCATCACCGTGAAGCCGCTCTATAAGGCAGCCGTCAATGTCGACAGTGGTGCCGATGTTGTCGAAGACGTTTCGGCCGGGCTGAATGCTCAGTCGGTGGGTGCGGTCTTCCGACTTGCGGCCGGATCGCGTTACTCGTCACTTGTTGGCGTTGCCTTTGCCTTACCGGTTCCTTTCGATGCAAGCTTTCCTGCCCCTCCAGTGGTTAAGCGGGCGGCCCATCCGTTCTCGACCGGCGTTGGGCAAGACCTGCTCTACCGGTTCACCACTACGACGTTCTTGAATCTTCCTCCGGTTCTGCCAGCCCCGGCCCGCTATGGAAAGGTTCTTGATCTCGCGGTGAACGACACAGACTCGAACCTGTGGTTGTTGCACGAAACGGCGGCGAACACTTTCGCAGTCACTTCAGTTTCTTTGACGACCGGCGCAGTCGATGCGACGAAGTCTTACGCCTTCACGTCGACGGATGCGCCGGTCTCCTTGGGTGTGGGACCGGATGCTTCCGATCCGACGAAGCCGGTTTTCTACTTGACGTCCACCTCCGGTCGGGTTCAGCGCTATAAGCCGAACTTGACCGCGTTGGTGGCCGACCCTAGCGGGATCGAGCTATCGACGGTGAACGCGATCGACGTCGACACGGACGGCAGGCTGGTCTATGTTCTTGATGGCACGGGCAGCAAGGTCTTGGTGCTCCGCTACGATGGGACGCCGTTGACCACATTGACGTTGACTCCGCCGAGCGGCAGCGTTCGACGGCTAGCCGTCCGAGGATCTGCGACCGCTCGCAAGGTTCTAGTGTCCTACTCGGGTGGCGCGAACAACGGCGTGATCTTGTTTGATGAAACCCCCTAGCCTCGTGTGATCCTGGAGAAAATGGATTTGGTACGAAACAACATGCGAATCGCAATCATTGCTGCCGCTCTCGTCGTCGCTTCGGTGGCGAGTGCGCAGTTCATCCCGTCGGTCACCAAGGGCGAGGTCATGGCCGAAAATGCCGTCCTCGTGACGGCTTCGGGCAAGACTGTCACTGTCAAACTGGGCGACAAGATCGAGTTTCCTAATGGACTCACGATCACGGTCCAGAAGCACACTCGTTTGCCGATTGGCGCGAAGGTCAAGGTCAATGGCGAGGATGTGACCCTCCCGTTCAGCGGGCCTCGCACGGAGCTGGCTCAGTATTGGGCCGCATTCAGCATTGCGGGGCCGACCCAGCAATCGGATGGCCTTCTGAAGGGCGGCACCAAAACCGTCTGGGGTCCGCTTTTGACGTTGGGGACAACGTTTGACAAGCGGGCCAAGTATCTGGCGCCGCGAAACTTGGCTCTGCCTCTTTCCATTGGTGGTTGGTACTTCCGGCCAGACAAGCGGGGCAACGACGTTTATCAGATCCACTTGCGCCAGTTTGTGACCCGCTCATTCGGTGTGCAGGTTGCCTATCTGAACTCGACCACGACCTCTGCTCCAACGGCGACTTACCATGGATTCTTCCAGGTTTCGTCGACCGACTATGACCCGAACGCAAAGACGCCTTGGTCGGTTGAGATCGGAGTTGGGTTGCTGAACGATTTCACTCCGAATATCAGCTTGGCGACGGGCGACCAGACTCCGCAGCACTCGCTGAACCTCTCGACCTATGCCCAAGTTGGCGTGGGCGTGGGGGGAAACATTTCCCTTACTGGATCGTTTTGGTTCTTTAGGGATAGAAATGTGGACGTGAATCGTCTGGGTGTCGGCGTTCAGATCCGTTTCTAGCCTATAGTGAAGGGTGATGCACCGAATTGTTTTGACTGGCCTGTTGGCATTTGGTGCATCTTTCTGCATGGCGCAGGAAGGGACCTTTCTGCGCCTCGAAACTCGAGGTCACACGTCACAGATTCAGGCGTGTCGATTTGGACCGGACGGAAGTCTGGTCACGGCCAGCCTGGATAAGACCGTTCGCATTTGGAATCCGGACGGGTCGCGGGTTCGGGTCCTGCGCTATCCCATCCAGTCGGGCGCGGCTTCGATGCCATTTTCGATGGATGTTGACGCAGCGGGCCGAGTCGCCCTCGGGGTTGAGGCGGGCACGGCGAAGGCTAGCTCCCCGGTCTATTTGTTTGATCGGGACTCCGAGCAGGCCGGTCTGCGGCTGCCGGAGACGGTGGGTCGTGCGGCAGTTGCTTTCGCTGGCGCCAAACTCTCTACCTTGGACCGGAGCGGAAAGCTCACGATTTGGAACTCAAGCGGTGGTGAGGAGCGCTCCTCCAAAGTGGCCGACGCCCTTGATTCGGCATTCTTGGGGAACGATGGGAAGGGCCTGACCTATGTTGCCAACGCCGGCTCCAAGATGGTTATTGGTTCGGTTGGAGTGGATGACTTGAAGCCGGTCGGCGATCCTGGATCGGTTCCAGGATCGGCCAACTGTGCGGCGTTTGGGCCGAACGGTACGTTAGTCGGCGGCAATGGCTTGCTGGGAATCTGGTCGGGCAAGGCCTTTCGGTCGCTTCCGGTGAGCAAGAGCTCGTGGGTTTTTGCTGTTGCCTGGCTTCGGGATGAGGTTGTGGCTTCGGTTTTGAACCTGGGGACGAAGAAGACAGAAGTCCAGATATGGACGAATGCCGGCGCATTACGGGCAAGTTCACCCTCGGCCGCGTTGGCAATTACGGCGCTCGCGACCTCGGCGGATGGCCAAACCATCGCCGGTGGGTCGGTCTTCGGTGACATTCTATTCTTCGACTCGAAGGCGCAAGAGGTACGACGCCTGAACGGCTCGGGTACCCCGGCGGGGACGGTGGCCTGGTCGGAGGATGGGACCTCGGTGACTTGGGGATCGGAGATGGACGCAAAGATTCGCCAGAATCCGACAGCGGCATCCCTTTCGTTTGGCATGAATCTGAAGCTGATGGCCAAGGTCGCCGTGCCCAAGGCGATGGTTTCGCAGCCGAAAAGTCTGCCGCCGACCACCTTCAAAGATGGATTTGTCCTCGTTGGCGGAAAGCCGGTCTATGGCAAGGCGGGGTCTCCCGAGCCGAATGCGTACCGCTCGGTGGCTTCGGACGCAGCGGCGATTTCCTTGCCTGAGGGTCTTGCGATCTTCCGAGCCGGATCGATCACGCCAGCGGTAAACCTCATTGGGTCCGAGGGATACATTCTCGGATTGGCGGTTTCGCCCGATGGTCGACTTTTGGCGGGCGCGGGTTCGGACCAGACGATTCAGATTTGGAATCTGAAGGATCCACGCGTGGTGAGTGGCTCGAAAGAGCCGGTGGCCCCGATTTTGACCCTCTATGCCGACTCTTTGGGCGAGTGGGTGGCTTGGAACCCTGAGAAGTGCTTCTATGCCGCTTCGCAGAACGGCGACAACATCCTCTCGCTCCAATCAAACCTCTCTGCCGTTGATGTTGGGTTTGCCCGGGTGTTCAGCCGACGCGAATCTTACTACAAGCCGGAGTTCTTGCAGACCCTGTTCGCGACCGGCTCTCTTCCCTCTGAGGCCGTGGCCGTTGCCTCGGCGGCGGTGACTCAGACTGAGTGCCCTTCGCTCAAAGTGGAGGAGGTCAAGGGGGCGATGCTGCAGCCGGATGGCAAGTATGTTGCCTCTTTGGCGACGGTCGAGATCGTACTTAGGGTCACGAAAGAGATCGATGATGTCTCGCTCGGGGTTGGCAATCTCATAAAGCGAATCCGGCCGACTCAGGTGGGCGGAGCCTCGGACCGCCGGACGGTGACGGCCCAGCTCAAGCCGGGTCGGAACTTCATCCGATTGGTCGGGCGCAACAAGTTCGGCGAAAGCAACTCGATCACGGTGCCGATTGACTACCTGTCGGGAGCGCCGCAGACCTCGACACTTCGGGTTTTCGCGGTTGGCGTGGGGGCATACAAGAGCAGCGAAATCCGGTCGTTGCCGTTTAGCCAACGGGAAGCGGAGTCGATTGGCGACTTCTTCCGGAGTCAGGACGGCCTGCTCGGCCCGGTGAAGGTGACAGTTGTCGCGGCGGACAAGACGGGCAAGGATGACGTCTGGCGGGCGTTCCAGGACTTTTTGAAATCAGTCGAGCCAAACGACAGCGTGCTCGTCTACTTCTCGGCTCACGGTGCGCCAGGGGCGGACTTCAAGCGGTACTACATGCTGCCGTTTGACGCGGTGGCGACAGACTTGGAGCGGACCGCGATCGGCTGGGACGATATCCTGCGCGACCTCAGCGCAGTGGACTGTCGGAATGTGATTTTGCTGCAGGACACCTGCCATTCTGGCGGAGTCCGAGTTGCTCAGGCGGAACTGACTGTCTCGCGGAACATCGCCAACCGTTCCACCAAGGAGAAGAACTTGGTGATGTTCTCGTCTTGCCAGGCCGACGAAGTGAGCCTGATTTCCGAGCCGGACAAGCTCAGTGTCTTTACTCTTGCGATTCTTGAAGCGTTCCAGGGCAAATTGCCGGGAACAGTTGAGGATGGATTCGTGCTCCTAAACATGATGGAGATTCCCGTTCAAAGGCAAGTGAAATCGATCCTGAGTCGGCTGGTCTCGCTTGGGAAGTATGAGGCGGGCGTGCGTCAGGTTCCAATTCTGACCAAGGCCAAAGAGGACGATATTCCGATCGCGAAGGTAGGGAAGAATTGATGAAACTTCGGCTTAGTTTTCTTGTGCTTTTCGGTGCGGTTTCATCGTTTGCCTTTGCTGACACCGCGATTATCGTGGGCTCGGCAATCTATCCAAATCTTGGCGAAAAGTGGAACTTGCCGGGGGCGAAGAAGGACATGGAATCGATGCAGGTTGCGCTCAAGCTCTATGGGTTTGACAAGATCATCGCATTGACCGGTGAGGGTGCGAGCCGGGCGGGCATTTTGAAAGCCTTGGATGACGCGGTGCAGACGGTGAAGCCGACTGAGCGCTTCGTGTTCTATTTTGCCGGGCACGGGGCTCGTGAGCCAGCCCCGAGCATTCTGCCTACGGATGCTAAGCCGGGTGCGGTGCGGATTAAGGCTGACGAGCTAAAGGCGAAGGTTTTGGCGGTTAAGGCGGCTTCTCGTACAGTTATCTTGGACTCCTGTTTTGCCGGGGGCATGCAGAAGTCAATCAATATTTTCACTCGCTTCTACGAGCCGGAGTTCGCTTCGAGCAAGGGTCCGGAGCCAACGGATGGCCCGGATGTCTTTACCCAGCCGACTACGCCTTCGGCCCAAAGTGATATCTGCTATGTCCTTGCGGCCGATAAGACTCAAGAAGCCATTGAGCTTCGTTTTCCTGATGGTGAGCGTCGGGGGCTGTTCACATACTTCCTGAGTAAGCGCCTTGACGGAAAGCTGGAGCCTTGGGGGCAAGTAGTCCAGAGCGTGCAAGCTGACATCATGAAAGAAATCGAAATCTTTCGTCGGCAGCAGAATCCACAAGTGACTCCCGCCTTTGTTGATAAACCGATCTTCACCGCTCCTGCCCAAGTGAAACCGGAACCGCCGATTCCACCTGCGGATTTGCTGCAGATCTTCACCGCGCAGCGACGGGACTCGACCAAAATGGAGCTTCACTTAGAACCTAACGAAGTGAAAGTACCGATTGGTCAAGGATTTAAGCTCGTTGCAGAAATCAAGGAAGCTGGTTACTTCTTGATCTTGGGAGAACGGGGGGGTGAGTATTACCGCTTGTATCCCGAATCCGACGATGTGGCGGCTGCGGCAGTTCAGCCAGGTTCAAAACCATTCTTAGCGGGGTATTCGGATGAGGTCGGAGCAGAGCTTGCCAAGGGCTATTTGTTCAAGAGCTTGGCGGCGGCTCAAGCAGTCATGGACGCCTGTCCTCGCGATTCGCTCGGTCTTGGTGGTCTGACTAAGCGCATTCGATCCGAGAAGGCGACTTGGGACCTTGTGACCTCTGCTATCCAGATCCGGGTTGAGCCGACCCTTCTTGGGGGATTGAAGTTAAAGAGTGCGAAGGAGTTCTGGTCGATCCTAAAGCGTACTAATGACGCCAAGGTTACCTTCTTGCTTAACCGACTGAAGGTTTTGCAGACCGAGGAAGAGGTGCTTTCGACAATGGACACTCCAAGCAAGCAAACGGATTCTGTTCTGATGCTTTGGGTGAATCGTCTGGTTCAGGACAGTTCGCCGATTGATGCGAAGCTCTTCCCGGATATCAAACCAGAGAGTGATTTGGTCAAGCGGAATGTCGCCGTTTTGAGATCAATTCTCACGGGGGTATTCGAGAAAGCATGAGAGTGTTCCAACTCTTTGCCGCTTGCCTCCTTGGGCTAGTGCTCAGTCCTGCGCCTGCTCAGCAATCCCAAACTGGGAGTGGCACTGCTGTAGATGGGAAGGAAGCAGATCTGGGGCCAGTGTTGGTTTCATTGGACGGGTATTGGCTTAGTGGTGAGTCGGTCGTCCCGGCGATGACATCAGGACTGGCTACTTTTCGAGTCGATGGTCCCAACTCGTGCAGCATCCTCATTGATGGCAAAGTTGCGGTCCAGATGCCGTATGAATCGCTGAACTCGCGCGCAGCGATCAACCCGGTTGCCCAAGTGTTCGAGCCGCCGGGTGCGGCAGCGCCAGCGCGGAAAGTGGCATTGGGTGCGGTCCCTCGGGATGAGAAGACGGCGAGCGGGGCCGTGCTTCATATGGTGGATATCGAGGTTCTCGGGGGACTCCTGGGGGCGTCGGTTGACGTTGACGGAGCCCGGATCGACATCATGTCGCCGCGCTATTGGGCTCAACAGCTTGGTTTGACTCGCGGCTTTGGCGCGAATCCTCTTCACCTTGTGCCCCAGTTTGGGATTTCGCCCCCGGCGAAGGTTCTGATGATGTGGGTCCGACCGCCCGCCGAGAGCTTCGTCCAGATCTACAAGGTAACCGATGGAATTCCTCGGGCGATGCTCGGCTTGGACTCGACTGGGCAGCCCGTGAACGTGGAGGGAGGCGACTTCGCACTGGCTCGCCGGAGCGATTCGGCCGCCCCGGTGCGAGCAGAAACTCAGGCCTTTGAGCGGACCATTGGTCGGTTTGGCCGCTATGTTGCCGTCGTATCACGCAAGGATCCTGGTACGAAGGACCTTCTGGATTCAATTGAGGACCAGACGATTGGCTTGGGTGATGTGGCCATCGTGGGCTTGAGGCAACGCTTTACCGCGAGCCCAGTAAAGTTTGAGGCGGTGAAACTCGAGCCAGGTGAGACATTGGTCAAGTTTGCCGACCGAACAAAGACGGATCTGAGCTTGCTCCAGGCAATCAATGGCCTGCGAGACGGTGAAGTTCTGAGACCTGGGCAGAAGCTGGTGACCATGGCCGACATCGTGCCCTTTGGTCCCATGGACACCTATGTGAACCTAGGGAATGTGGTGACCGAAGGCGGGGATACGCTTGCGAGTCTCGCGAAGGCATGGGGAGTTACCGAAGAGCAACTTCTCGATGCGAATCCAGCGCTTGTGCCGGGGACTAGTTTGGCAGCGGGCGATCTTGTTCGCAAGATCGGACCCAAGGTGGCAAGTAAGCCGGTGCCGGCAGTTCCGTCCACGATTGTTGGTAGTGGGTTTGCGAAGGGCTCAGTGGCATTGAAGCAAAGCCTGGTCGCGTCGAGTCAGACACTGGCTACGATTCCGGATGGCTCCACCGTCAGTATCCTAAATGAAGTCAGTGGCGGTGCTTTCTACCAAGTGATTGTTGAGAGTAAGTACGTTGGTTACGTCAAGAAATCGGAGCTTGAGGATGTTAGCATTACCAAAGAGGTAGCGGCGCCGCCAGCCGAGTTGCCAGGAGCGACTCCCGCGGGCAAGCGAATCATCATTGAGGCTACGAGGTACCTGGGTACCCCTTACAACTGGGGCGGAAACTGTCTCACGACGGGAATCGATTGCAGTCACTTTGTCGCGGCGGTTTTTAGTCGCACGGCCCAACCTTGCCCTCCCCCGCCTGTGAGTATTCAGGAGCAAACGCCGATTGTCCACTACAAGGAGCCTGGTGGCCCTGCTCTTCAGGGTGCAAAGCAAATTACTCTGCCAACGGCACCAAAGACTTTCGCCAACTTGCAGCCAGGTGACCGGATTATCATCCAGCGAGGACTGACAGGTGCGACGGGTTCTCGCCATACAGGTATCTATGCGGGGCGGCTGAAGTACGGGAACAAAGTGTTTTCAAATGCGGTGGTCCATGCGGCTCGGCCGGGAGTTCGGATTGACGAATTGACGGGAAGACTTCTGTGGAACAACTATCGCTTTAGCGTGCGAGGAAGACAGCGGGTAGCCCAGGCACCGGTTTATGAGGTTAGTACGAAGTGAAAGGTTTCATATCGCTTTTACTGGTCGCTGCTGCTTCAATTGGCCTGTCTGAAACCAGGGCACTTCTGGTGGCTGTAGACGACTATCCAGCCCTTAAGTCACAGCCGAAGTTGGCAGGAGCTAAGGAGGACCTCCGGGTTGCTCAGGCCTTCGTGGCGGGCTACGGTGCAAATGACATCAGATCGTTGGTCCAAGGTGAGGCCACTAAGGCGAAGATTCTTGCCGAGCTCACTGCGATTGCAGGTCGGGCTAGCAAGGGTGATTCGGTCGTGTTCTACTTTAGTGGACGCGGTGGGCGGGCACGATTCGAGCAGGACTTGCTCCAGCCTTCGCTGGCACCTTTTGACGCGCAATTGGATACTGGCTCGAATGACATTCTGATGTCCGAGCTTGAGGCCTGGTCCAAAAGCTTGGATGAGAAGGGATGCCGAGCCGTCCTTATCCTGGATGCCTGCTGGGGCAAGTTGGCGACGAGATCGGTGGAGGCGCGACCCTACAATCCGACGGTTCGATTCTTCGATCGCAACTCCAAGTTGGGAATGAGGCCAGAGCTCTTCAAGGGGCCAGCGACCGTAATCGCCGCCACGAATGGGAGCGGTGCTGCCTATGAGTGGAAGGTGACGGAAGATACTTGGGCTGGCGCTTTCACGACCATGCTACTGGGGGCGGCGACCAATACGGCTATTCGAGGGGAGCGTCCGTCGGCTTCCGATTTGGTCGGAGAGGTGGGACGCCAGACGGCACAGTATCGGGGCCAAGGTTATATGCCTGGCTTTGAGCCCTATATCCAAGGGGATAATGGAAATCGCTTTTTGGGCGGCAGCTTTAGGGTCGAAACTGAAGGGGCAATTGGTCAACTAATCGCAAGGCGGCGGGAAGAGGCGAAGTTGTATCGGGTTGCGATTGATATCGACAGCTCGGTAACTGACCCTGAGGAGAGGGCGAGAATTTATCGTGCGACTTCAAAGCCCTTCCGCGAGTACCTGACCAAAAACTTGGAATTGGTGGCCAGTGTTGAGCCGAACTCCTACTTGCCGGATCGGATTGTGACTTTCCGTGAGGTAGATGGGAAGCTGACCGCGAGAGTCCTTCGCGAGAACCGAGTAAGCATTGATCAGGACGGTATTGACTTCTCTGGTGCTACTATTGATGAAGTCATGGAGGCAGGTCTCGGCGACCTGATTCAGCAAGATGCAGTTATCCAGCACTTCTTCCGGTTGGTGACTCAGTCGGGCTTGCC
The DNA here is from genome assembly GCA_049317025.1 of Fimbriimonas sp. Classification (GTDB taxonomy): domain Bacteria; phylum Armatimonadota; class Fimbriimonadia; order Fimbriimonadales; family Fimbriimonadaceae; genus Fimbriimonas. Next base: position 24,641 of record JBMOJD010000038.1, read on the forward strand.
GAGTGAATCCTTGGCGGTGGAGATGAAGGGGCAATACCGGATAGGCGATGAGTTTGTCGCAACGGTTAGCGGTGCAACTGGGTTCACTTACGTGTTCGACCGGAGCGACCTTGTCGGTTCGCTAAGTCTGCAGGTTCCCCGTCGAGATCAGAATGGTCACATCACGAAGGCGGATCAGGGTCTTCGGATTCCCGCTAAGGGAGCGTGGAAGTTTGTGGCTGGCTCCCCGCTTGGAAGATCTCAGTATGTGGTTATTGTGGTTAGCGGAGCCGAGAAGCTTGGGCTACCCGCACTAGCGACTGACTCGCCTAAATCATTTCGTGCAAGTCTAGTGCCGCACCTGAAGAGTTTGGTTGATGCAATCAAAGCGAATCGGCTGAAGGTGGCCTACAAGATCGTCGCCTATACTGTTTCAGGAAGTTAATGAAGATGAAAATACGAATTGTCTCTCTTGTTCTCGCCAGTTTCCTGGCAGTTTCGGTTGCCTTTGGGCAGGTGGCTTCTAGCACGGAAGAGCTGAATGCAGCTCTCGCCTTTCTGAAGGAGCAAGCGGCGTCGGTGCCCGCGGTCAAGGCAAATGAGGACACCATTCGGGCAGTCCTCACTCGCTACTATTTGGATCCAGATTCGCTCAAGGATAGCGAGCGAGAGATCGTCATTGCATTCCTTTCCGACTTCAAGCTCGGATCGAGAAGCAAGGGCAAGGATGCGAAGCTGGCGGAGTTGTTTGGTGGTGGCGACAGCGAGGGGCTCTTTGGTCCGGGGGAGACCAAGCCAGCGCCTAAGCCGAACAAGAAGGCTCCTTCACCTCCCCCGGTCACGCCCGCTCCGAAACCGGCCCCCAAGCGCTCAGCCCAGCCGCCAAAGCTGACCGCCCTCAAGAAGAAGCCGATCTTCATTGCTGGTGCCCGCCCGGCACCCGGTGGCAAGAGTATCGGGTACATCGATCTGAGCGTTGAAGGTCGCAGGAAGACTTTGGTAGAGGTGCTTTCGGGTGGTTCGCTCGGTGTTGCCAAGCGCGCCGATGTCATTCGAGCCCGATTCCTCGCGCTGAACAATGCAGACCCACTCTGGTGGATGAAACTGGGCGTTGGCTCGGTCAAGGGGCAAAGCGTGGTGACGAGTCCACGAGCGCCGGGCGGCTTCATCGTCACGGCCGATGCCGAGTTTGCCCGCGAGTGCGGATTGGAGCCCGCTGCCTTAGCGAGAACACTTGTGCGAAAGATTCGCGACGGCATGGAGGAGACGCGCTCTTCGATCAGCACTCGGGCCTTGCCTTCGCCTGAGGAGATGAGAGGCGCGGCCATTTCCTTGCGTCAAGAAGGCGACGGGCTCTTCGCCACGGATAAGAAGGCAGCGGAAGCCAAGTACCTGGCCGCAGTTTCCATGGAAGGTGACCCGACCTACCACGTGGCCTACCTGAGATTGGCTGACCTCTACTTGGCGACAAGCCGAAAGGCAGATGCTAAGAAGGTTCTTCAGGACGCCTTGGAGGTCGAGGGCCTCGCCGCATCGGCTAAAGCCGAGCTGGAAAAGAAGCTAGCTGGACTCTAACGCGCATCAAAAGCCTGGGCTGGAAGCCCAGGCTTAGCCTCCAACCATAACCGTCGGGCATCCCATGAGGATGCTGTCCGGCGGGCCCACGCAGACACAGTTGTCGCCAACCTTGGCCGCAGGCAGGCCACCGATGAGTACGGTCGGTACCCCAGGGCCAACGATAGGACCCCCGACATGCGGGATAGGCGGTGTTCCCGGCGTTGCCTGAGGGCAAGTGTGCATGTCGGTGAGTCTGGCGGCGGGCATGCCGCCGATAAGGACAGTGGGAAATCCGGCAACAATGACACCACCATGAGCGGTATTGTCTCCAATTCGAGCGGCTGGTGGCACTTTGTATAGTCTCCTTGCTTAGTTGATTTTGACCAATGTACCTTGGACGACGACCATCGCGGCAGATTTGACGTTTGTTCCGGCCGTACCTTGAATATCCAATTGCCCCATGGCTTCGAACTTTCCTGTACCAGTGGCCTTTAGCTCCATGTTGGCCATTGCTTGAATACTGACGTTCGCCTTCGACTTTAAGATGATGTCACCCATGGCGTCAATCGTGACCACTCCATTAGCCTTGATCGTGATGTCGCCGTGGGTGGACTCAATCTTGACGCTATTCCCGCTGGAGTCCTTCATCTCAAGGACTTTGTTCTTATCGTCCAGTTTGATGGTGCTCTTGGCGGGAGTTAGGACCTCGATGTACTCAAGCTTATCGTCCATCGAGATCTGGTTGCCCGTTCGGCTCGTGATGAAACGTCGGTTCACGCCACCGTCTACCGCCTGCGAGTTCTTTTCGACGACGATATCCTTGCCGTTCCATAGGCCCCCAATAACGATAGGCTGATTGATGTTGCCGTGTTCAAAGACGACGACAACTTCGTCGCCAACCTCGGGTAAGAAGAAAATCCCCCGCTTTGCGCCTGCGCCCGGGGCAGCAACGCGAGCCCAGAAGCTCTCAACTTCCGCATCTAGCCAAGGATAGTTAACCTTAACTCTACCCCGATCCTCAGGGTCCGTGTTGGAGGTTACTATCGCGATACACGCATAGTTGTCATCAATAGCTGAGCCCCACTCGCGCTCTTCAAAGTGTCCGATCATTGTCGAGTCGCCGCGACCGTCCATAGCCAACTCGGTCATGAAGCCGCCAGACTGAGAGAAGGTGTGGGTCGCACTGGTGACGATATAGTCGCCAGAGAATCGCTCACCAACTCCTTTGATCTTCACGATATCGCCGGCGCGGATTTTCGGCTCTCCAAAAATCAGCGCTTCGGCTTGTAAGAACTCGCCACCCAGTTCATCGAAGACAGACTGGGCAAGAGCTGTAGCATGGGTTGCGTCAGTAATTTCATGTTGGACAACGGTGAAGGTCTTAGTGCCAAAAACTCTCGACTCTGCCTTGCCATCCGTAGGTCCCATCGGGATTCCATCTGGGTTAGCTGATTGACCGGTGATTGGCGACTTTGATACGGGGTCCCAACCTTTCACCTTTACTTGCTGTACCTGATTTGCCGTGCTGGTTTTGGGTCGAAAGGCACGAAGAGTTTCGCCATATTCTAGGACAGCAACTGGCGGACTGGAGCGATTAAGTTTCTTGAAACATAGCCCCCCAGAATCCGATCCATATAGGCGGTAACTGTTTCTTTTCGCTAGGAACTGGGCGAATTGCCAATCACTCTGATTATTCTGGATGATGCTTTTGTGAAGCACTTTGGTCGCATCAACATCATTTCGCAGCCCGTTCGAATTCGCTAGCTTAATGATGACATTGCTGTCTTTGACATCCAGAAAGGCCGCAGAATTGTTCCCGCGCATCATTCGATGGATTTTGTGGTACGCGCGCACCGTAATGGAGCTAATTCCCATGCCGTTGAAATCGACTTCATGCCCCGTGATCTCGCCTTTGAAGACCTGCTCTTTCCTTGCGAGGGTCCCCATCTTGACTGTTACTTCGCTGCCAACTTTGAAGGTGGCGGATTCGACAGCTTCGAGTCCACTTCCATCGGGAGTGGTCATGTCGATGATGAATCGGAGCGTGCAAGCGGAAGGCAAGGAAATGCTGTCGTCAACGATACACTCCACCAGATCGTTGGCTAGTTTCTCAGTAAGCTTGGCTCCCGAAACCTGAATCTCTATATCATTAACGTATTCTGGCATGGGGTCTCACTTTCGAGGGATCGAGAGTAGCTGGCCTACGGAAAGGCTTAGAGGGTCCAGGATGTTGTTTGCATCTGCGATTAGTCGCCAGTGGGTCGCATCCCCGTATTCTTCGAAGGCGATGAGTGGGAGGGAGTCATGAGGTCGGACTTCTCGAGCTTTCAGGCCGGGCTCGGCTCGCGAGGTCGGGTTTTGGCCCTCTTGGGCATCATCGACTTCTTGAAGCTGGACCGAGGCGATCGCACGTGCAGGTATTCCATCTGGTCGGAACAACGTGTAGCGAACAGAAAGGCTTGTAACGGTTGCTTTGAAACTCCAAGTCGAGCCCCACTCGAAAATGCAAACGGGAGGGCGAGAACGCTTGGTGGTTGCGTTCTTTTTGCTTTCATTGACCATAGCTAGCTCCCATAGCTTGTTCACATGGTCACGCACGTTTGCGCCTTCGGTCTCGAAGACATCGAAGAAGAGGTCAACACTGAGTGTCCTGGGTGAACCTCCGGTGAAGTCCACTTGTCCTACATCGTTGCCGGTCTGCTGGCGCGCATCCCAGTTGATGGATTTGGCGATCGTGTACTCGGTCGGGTTGAAGAGACACTTGAACTCCGAGTTTGTCTCTAGATTGCGGATGGTGACTTTTTCCATATCGATTACCTACCCATGCGTTGAGATTCGACGGCAATGCGCCGCTTGAGGATGGACCAAACTTCGCCTGCTAGCTCTTGGATATTGGCGTCGTCGCCAGATGCGGGCAAGCCTCTTTCGACGACCAACTGGGAGCTGGAGCTGACACCAGATGACGGTGACTCTCCGCTTACGGCGCGCTGGATTGAGACGGCGGGCCCGCGCATTGAGCGTTGCGACGGAGGCGGGGTCGCAAGGAGCATCGGCGGGACGCGCGGGACCATGAGCATCGCGGCCGAGATCGGATCGGGGCTCGCAACAGGCTCTGTTTGGGGCACTGGCAGCTTGGGGCCCCGCAGGGAAACAAGAGGCTTGTCGAGTTCGGGCGGCTCGGGCATCGATGGGGCGGGAACCTTCGGCTCGGGGGCTCCGAGGCGAAGGTTTAGAGGCGAAAGGCCGAGCATTTCGGGCGAGAACTTGAGGGTCCGTTGGTCCAATGGCCCTGGCGGGCGGCTTCTGGACGATCGTGGACCGAGGGGGCCGCGTGGACTGAACTCAGCGGCGATGGACTCGCTGGGGACTGAGTTTAGAAGTGGCACGGCACCCAATGCATTTCCAAGAAGGCCGCTTTCTGTCGCTGTGTCGGGAATTTTCGAATGGGATAGGGGCGCGGCAAGATGTGGCGCCTCGGCACTCGGGAGAGTGCCGAATGGCGTCGGAAACTTAGACCCAAAGTGAGCTTGAGGCGATCCGCTGCCTAGGGCACCCGAGGTTCCGATGGACGAGGGGGCGGAAACTGAAATCGGGCCCTGGCCGAAAGGTCGGGAGAAGGCCGGTGGTGTCGCACCAGTCGCCATTGGTGAGATCGAGGGCATTCCCAAAGCGGGCGCGGATGGGCGGGCGGATGGTGTTGGGATCGACGAAGGGGTGTCGGGCGCGAACATTCCGCTTGGTGATGGTCCCGTGAGCGGGCCCTGAGATGGCCAGCCGCCCAGACTGGACGCGCCGATGGGCAAGCTTTGTGGCACGGGCAGGGGAACTCGATTTGGGGCTATCGGGGAAATTGGGGCGGGAGGCGAAAATGGAGCAGTCGGTGGTCGGTTTGATGCTGGGGCGCCGATTCCAAAGGGATTTCCCAGGGTGACTGGCGGCACCGCAAGCGATGTTCCGGGGGCATGGAGCGGTAGTTGGTGATCGCCCGGCGGGGTGACGAAGGAAGCCGGTGCGCTCGTTGAGGAAGTGATTTGGGGCACTTGTTGGGCGGCGAGCAGGTTTTGGGGGGAAAGCAGGTGCTGGGGGGCAAGGAAATTCTGCGACCCAATCGGTGGTTGTCCCGTT
>JBMOJD010000039.1:0-29519 GCA_049317025.1 Fimbriimonas sp.
TGGGTTGTCGTGGGCTCGAACCAGCCTGAAGCTCTCGCCGAGAGCGGGCGCAAGTCTGGCCTCGCTGTCGTATCTCTAGGAAAGGCGACTTCCGCCGATGGCCTGCGCGTGACCACGCCCACCGAGCACCTCCACTGGTCTCGCGTCGAACTGGACACCGCGTACGAGGGAGCAATCCCCGCCATCATGGAAGGATGAATTTGCGATGAGAAAACTGACTTGGTTGCTTCCGTTTTTGGCGTTTTCGATTGCGCTCGCCCAGGCTCCGGACGAGCGAACGTTCCAACAGAAGCTATCCGCTGCCATCGAGCTTTATCGCGACGGCAAGGCCGACCAGGCAACCGCCGAATTCGAAGGCCTCTATCGCCAAAACAGCCGCAGTTCGGATGTCCAAGCTTGGCTCGGGTTCTTGTATCTCAAGGCCAACAAGGCCAATGCCGCGATTCCCCTGCTCGAAAAAGCCATCGCTCAGCAGCCCAAGAACTTGGAAATCGTCACCAACTTGGGCAACGCCTACGCCCTCGCCGGACGCGATGACGACGCGCTGGCCAAGTTCAACACGGCGGCCTCGCTGAACACCACGCTCTACGAGCCGCACTACAACGTCGGGAACATCCACCTCAAGCGCAAAAACTTTGCGCTCGCTGTTGCCTCGTTCGAGCGGGCAAGCCGATTGAAGCCGGACGAACCGTTTGTGCAGAACAACCTCGGAGTCTCGTACGAGGGGCTCCAAAAGCAGGAACCCGCCGCCACCGCCTTCCGCCGCGCCGCTGATCTTCGCCCGGAAAACGCAACTTTTGCTCGCAACGCGGGCATGGCTCTGATGCGATTGCGCCGCCCCGCCGAGGCCATCCCGTACCTTGAACGCGCAGCCAGAGGTCTTGGTGACGACCGCGTGAGCCTTGCCCTCGGCGAAGCCTACACCCAAGCGGGCCGCTCCGACCTCGCCCTGCCCTACTACGAGGGGATGAAGGATACTTTGGCCAAGAGCGCGACTTTTTGGTTCAATCTGGGCGTTCTGCGCAACCAAGCCGGGGACCCCAAAGGCGCGGAAGAAGCATACCGAAAAGCCCTGGCGATCAGCCCGAATGACCTCGACACGATGAACAACCTCGGCCTCTTGGTCTTCCGCAAGGGCGACTTTGCCGAAGCGATGACCTTGTTCGACAGGCTTGTTGGGCTGAACCCCAGTTCCAAGAGCGCTCGCCTGAGTCTGGCCGCCGCCGCCGCCCGATCCGGCAATTGGGGCAAGGCGATCGAGAACTGGCGCGAGTACATCAAGGCCAACGGCGACGACATCCCTGTTCGGCTTGACCTCGCCAACGCACTCTGGGAGAGTGGCGACTACGCGACCGCTCGGTATCACTACCTCCAGGTCCTCAGCCGGGACCCAAACAACTACGAAGCGATGAACGGAATGGGCCTCTTCCACCTTCGTGATAGCAAGTTCGCTCAGGCCGAGGCTGCCTTCCGTGGCTCCATCAGTGCCGAGAAGGGATTCATCCCGGCTTACAACAATCTCGCCATCACCTTGGACAAAATGAACCGTCGGAAAGAAGCCATTGCGATCCTCGAGCAAGCTCTGAAGATTGCCCCGGACGACGCCGAAGTCAAAGCAAACCTGCAACGGCTCAAAACGGAATAGCCACTTGCGAATCCACATCATTGCGAACATCCACCGTCCCGATGCGCTCGAAGCAGCGCTGAGGACGGCGGTATGGCTGATGGAGCGGGGAATTGCTGTTGGCGTGGACCCGGAAACGGCCCGCCACGTTGACCTTCCCAAGCTAAACTCCGAGGAGTTCGCACAGGCGTCGCTGATCATTGCCTTTGGCGGCGATGGCACCCTCATCCAAGCCGCCCACCTCGGCGCGGAGTCGATCGTGCCGATCTTGGGCGTCTACTTCGGTCGATTTGGATTCGTGACCCAGGCGCGCGACCACGACCTCGAAGAAACCCTCACCGAATTCCTTGCGGGACGGTCGCGCTTTGAAAACCGCATGATGCTGCAGGCTGAACTGGTGCGCGGCGGCAATCTGGTGGCGACATTCCACGCCCTCAACGAAATCGTCCTCCAAAGGGCGGTGACGGCGCGAATGTTGACCTTTGAAGTCGAAGTCGATGGTCATCGGGTCGCCCGGTATCCCGCTGATGGCATCATTGTCTCGACGCCAACGGGATCAACCGCCTACAACCTGTCGGCGGGAGGCCCAATCGTGGACCCGAATGTCTCCGCGATGATCCTGACGGCCATCGCCCCCCACACGCTTTCGGCAAGGTCTCTGATTCTCGGTCCGGATTCCGAGATTTGCCTGGGGCTCGAAAGCCAGGGCGATTCCGTCCTTTCGGCCGATGGCCAAACGCGCCTACACACGCTCGCGGGCGACGTAGTCCGGGTCCGGCGCTCGCCGCGCATCACCCAGCTCGTTAGCGTGGAGCAAAATGATTTCTTGGTCAAACTGAGCGACAAACTCCTTTGGAGCCAGGGCCTTGTGTTGGGAGAAGTAGATGACGACTAGCCCTGTTCAAACCAAACCCGTTCTCACCGTCAGCGATATCCGGGTCGAATTCGGCGCGGTGTGCGCCTTGGATGGTGTCTCGCTCGAAGTCCGATCCGGGGAGATTCTCGCCGTCGTGGGTGAGTCTGGTTGCGGAAAGACGACGCTTGCCCGCGCGGTTTTGGGACTCCAACCCCTCGCTGGTGGGGAAATTGACCTTCTAGGAAAGCGAGTCGTTGGCACTGAACCGCGCATGGGCGAACGTGTGGGCATGGTTTGGCAGGATCCTTATGCGAGTCTGAACCCAAGGTGGAAGGTTTCGCGGTCGGTCGTCGAAGCCGCCAACCTCGCGGGCCAAAGCCCAGACGCCAACCAGATTTTTGCCGAAGTCGGTCTCGACCCCCGACTTGCCGATCGCTATCCGCATCAACTCAGCGGCGGCCAGCGGCAGCGGGTTGCCATTGGGCGGGCCCTCGCCCTCAAGCCGCCGTTGGTGATCTGCGATGAGCCCACCGCGGCCCTTGACCTTAGCATCCGTGCCCAAATCCTGAACTTGCTGAAGGACGTCCAGCGCAACGTCAACTGTGCCTTCCTGTACATCTCCCACGACCTCACGACCGTTCGTTTTCTTGCTGATCGGGTTGCCGTGATGTACCTGGGGCGGATTGTCGAAGAGGGACCAACCGAGGAGATTTTCACCGACCCCAGGCATCCTTACACTCGCGCCCTGCTCGATTCAGCCCCGACCCTCGAACGCCTGATGCACCTGCCCGAGCCCCTCGCCGGTGAATTGCCTGACCCGCGCACTCGATTCGTTGGCTGCCGGTTCGCGGGCCGCTGTGTCCACGCCCAAGATCGCTGCCAAAAGGAAGATCCAACCGAGACAACCGAAGGCGAACGTAGGTACTTCTGCCACTTTCCTGTAAAGGATTCTTAACAATGCGGGTTCAGACCTTGCCTTTTCGCCATACTCTAGGCTAGAGACGGTACTTTTTCCGTTTGTGCAATGGAATCCCCTGTTTACGCCCGCCATGCATTTGCCGTTGAGATGCAGCAACTAGAGCATGTCGTGCTTGAGATGGGCAGCCACGCCGAGAGCATGGTCCGCGAGGCGGTTGTGGCCCTCCACGATCTCAAAGTCGAACTCGCTATGGAAGTCATTCTCCGCGATGACGAAGTGGATCGACGCGACCTTGAAGTCGAATCGCGTTGCCTCAAGCTTCTTGCTTTGCAGCAACCAACCGGGAGCGACCTCCGCGCCATCGGCACCATGATGAAGATCATCACCGACATCGAACGAGTCGGCGACCTCGCCGTGGACCTCGCCAAAATCGCGATGAAGGTCGAGAAGGAGATGGGCTCCACGCGCATCATCGACATCCCCAGTATCGGCTATCCGGCGGCGGCCATGTTCCACGAAGCCCTCGATGCCTTCGTCCGGCGCGATGCCGAGCGTGTGCAGGGAATCCTCTCTCAAGACGACGCGGTTGACGAACGATATCGCGAATTGCGGGCAGAGATCTTCGAGAATATGCGCATCAACCCTGATGGCGTTGTCACCGATGGCTGGCTCTTCCTGGCCATCCATCACATCGAGCGCATTGCTGACCATGCTGTCAACATCGCCGAGCGGGTGAACTTCATGGTCACCGGTGAGGTGCGCAAGTACGGCGGCCAGCAGAATGGCGCCAGTTCTTGAAGGACTCCGGCCCTCGAGCGGGGAAACTTCATAGAGCGTGAGATCTTTCCGCCGAACTCTGGTCTTTCTCAAACCCTACCGCCTGCGGGTTGCGTTCGCCGTTATCCTCACCCTACTCGTCACGATCTTGCAGATTCTGCCTCCACGGATCTATCAGTACGCGATCGACCAAGGCATTGCCCCCGCCGTCAAAGCCTCAAAAGACCTGAAACTGGCCGAGCAAAAGGTCGCGGAGCCTGGCTACAACGGCCCCGACATCGTCCCCGTCGAGCAGCAGAAGCGCGACGACACCCAGAGGTCAGCTTCCCAGCTGGTCCAGATCGCCGCTATTGCATTGGTTGCCACGGTCGCCCTCCGCAACGTCTTCGCCTACCTTCAGTCCTACTTGCTGAACTGGATCGGCCACCGGTTTGTGTTCGACCTACGATTTGTCACTTGGCGACACCTTCACCGGCTCTCGCTCGCCTACCACAACCAAACCCAAACCGGAAAGGTGATGGCCCGCGTCACCGGCGACATCGAGCTGATCCAGGGTTTGATCCAAGGCCAGCTCGTGACCTTCATCAGCGACCTCGTCACTTTGGTCGCCGTCGTCGGCATGCTCTTCTTCCTTGAGTGGCGGCTCGCGGCCATGATCCTTGCGCTCGTGCCCTTCTATGTAGTCAGCTACCTGATGTTCCTGAAGCACATCCGCGCGATCAGCAACGAACAGCGGCGGCTTTGGGATGAGATGCTTGGCAAGCTCGCCGAGAAGATCGCGGGCATCCAAGTCGTGAAGGCGTTCGTGCGGGAAGAGTACGAGGCCGAAAACTTCATGCAATCCGTCCGGGCCAAGTTCAAGGTGGACATGAAGCAGGTTCACCTGAACCGCCGCCTCGGCCTGGTCAGTGGTGCAGTGAGCGCCCTTGGGACCGGTGCGGTCTATTCCTACGGTGGCTACCTTGTCCAAACTGGCGAAATGACGGCCGGCAAACTCGTCGCCATGACGTTTTACATCGGGTTTGTTTTCAACCCCGCCGTGCGAGTCATCGACTTCAACAACGCCCTCCAGTGGGCGGTCTCCGCTATGGATCGTGTGTTCCAAACCCTCGACACGCGACCGGAAATCGAGGACAAACCCGACGCCATCGTCTTGCCTCAGATCCATGGTGAAGTCAAGTTTGCCAACGTCTGCTTCAGCTATACCGACGGCAAGAACGCCATCGACCACCTGCAGCTAACCGTGAAGGCGGGCGAGGTCATCGCCCTGGTTGGCCACTCGGGGGCAGGGAAGACCACGCTCATGAACCTGCTGATGCGGTTCTATGACCCCCACGAGGGCCAGGTGCTGATTGATGGCCATGACCTGCGCAATGTCCGGCTGGATTCTTTGCGCCGCCAGGTCAGCATGGTCGCCCAGGAGAACGTCCTGTTCAGCGTCAGTATCCTCGAGAACGTGAAGTACGGCAATCGCGAGGCTTCCGACGAAGAGGCGATTGCCGCCAGCAAGGCGTCCGACCTCCATTCCTTCATCGAGGAGCTACCGGATGGTTACCAGACCATGATCGGGGAAGAAGGCATCAAGCTCAGCGGCGGTCAGAAGCAGCGGCTCGCACTTGCCCGGGCCCTCATCACCGACCCCAAGATCCTGATCCTCGACGATGTGACCTCGGCGTTGGATGGCGAGACGGAAGCGCGAGTGCAGGACGCCCTGAAGCGAGTGATGAAGGGGCGAACCACCTTCATCATCGCTCACCGCCTATCCAGCGTCGTCGATGCCGACCGCATCGTCGTGCTGGAACAGGGGCGCATTGTGGACATCGGCCCGCACGAAGAACTGGTCAGTCGTCCCGGCATTTACCGCGACCTCTACGAGGAGCAGTTCCGCAGCGCCCTCGTGCGGAAGCACTAGATCGTCGGCATCACGTTTCCGCCGCAAACGGGAATGTAGGCGCCGGTGATGTAGCTCGAAAGGTGCGAAGCGAGGAACAGGACAACGTTGGCGATCTCTTGGTCGGTGCCCGCCCGCTTCAGGGGAACGTTCTTGGCGTAGCCATCTTGCTGCTCCACGCCGCCCGCTCGAATTCGCTCTGACTGGGTCCAGCCGGGAGCCACCTGGTTCACCGTGATCTGGTGCTCGCCGATCTCCTTGGCAAGCACGCGCAAGACGCCGTCCATTCCCCGCTTTCCGCTTACGTAGGCCGACTGCGAGGTGAAATTCTGCATCGCGCACTCGGTGTTGATGGCGATGATGCGACCGCCCGCCTCCTTCTCGATCATGCCGGGCACGAAAGCCTTGGCCATGAGCACGTTTTGGATCACGCAGCTTTGGAACTGGCTTTCGTAGTCGGCAAGGCTCTGCTCAAGCACGGAGACCCAGGCGTATTGCGCGACGGCATTGTTGACGACAATCGTCGGCGTGCCCATCTCCGCCTCAATCTCGTCGCGAAGGCGAAGGACATCGGCTTCCACGGTGATATCGGCCTGGAACGCGAGGGCAAAGCCGCCTGCCTCCCGAATCTCTTGGACCGTTCGCAGCGCTTTGTCCTCGCTGGATCTGTAGTGGACGGCAACCCGAGCGCCCGCCGCCGCGAGCGTTCGGCACATGACCCGGCCAAGTTCACCGGCCCCGCCGGTGACGATTGCGACTTGAGGGTTGAGATCAATCGTGACCATGATTAGGTTCCTAGGCTCTCCAGAGAAATGACGGTTTGGCCGATGTCCTCACCATTGCGGACTTGGATTCCAAACCCGTAGTTCTGGCCCTTGGTCCAATTGTCCCCGAACGGAGTCCCAAGATCACGCAGGATGTGAATCGCATAGACTCCGGAAAGTTCGTTGTCCTCAGGTTCCCACTTGCGCTCGTAAGCCTGGATTACTTTTGGATCCATCACCAATCCAATGCTTGAACAAATGCGAAAGTTTGCCTTCGTCAATCCGGTCACCGATTCGCCGGTATCCGCGCGGCTAACCGAGACGTAAGCAACCAGCGTGTAGACAACATCCGAGCCGGTGGTTTCACCGGAAACAGCTTCAACAATGAGCCTCGCCATGAGACCATGTTAGCCCATCCAAGTGGCTCGGGTACCTTTATTTTTGTGTGGCACGTGACGAGCTTCTACCGCTTCACACCGATCCCCGAAGACCGGACCGAAATCCTGCGCCAAGAGACCGAGGCCCACATGCTCGAAAATGGCGTCTCAGGCCTCATCATCTATGCACCGGAGGGCGTGAACGGGACCGTGGCGCGCGAAGAACTCCCGCTTGATGAATTCAAATCTTGGCTCAATGCCCAGTTGTCGCTCAACGACATTCGATACAAAGACTCGGTGACCGAGCGAAAGCCATTTCACCGCCGGGACGTCGTGGTCCGACGCGAGATCGTCGGCCTCAAGCGCACCGACCTGGTGCCCGATTCGCCCGAGGATCACCACCTGTCGCCTCGCGAGTGGCACGAATTCATGCTTTCCGACCAGCCCAAGGTCGTGATCGACACCCGCAACGTTTACGAGACCGCCATCGGCAAGTTTCGCGGGGCGGTTGACCCCAACATCAAAGGATTCTCTGAGTGGAGCCAATACATGGACCAGGCCGAGATCCCCCGCGATGTGCCCGTCCTCATCTATTGCACTGGCGGCATCCGGTGCGAGAAAGTGATGCTGGAGATGCGCACTCGGGGCTACGATCAGGTCTTCCAGTTGCGTGATGGAATTCTCGGCTACCTCGCCGAGTATCCCGATGGTCTCTACGAAGGCGAATGCTATGTGTTCGACGACCGTGTGGCGCTCGACGCAGACCTCAAACCCACTGAGCAGTATGGTTGCTGCCCGGCTTGCGGTCTACCGGCGTCGAGTATCGCAAATTGCGACTGGTGCTTCCGCGACTACTACGCCTGCCCTGAGTGCGTGGAGAAGTGGGGGCCGGTGTGCTCCAAGCTGTGCCGTGATCGGTACAACCGCCACGGCACACGCCGCCCCCAAACATCATCCGATGTTCAGGGATAAGAAGTCAACGTCAAACGATAGGCTGGAACCCGGTCGCACCCGCGAAGGAATCAATCCCCGGACCACGACTCTCACCTTGCCTTGGGCAGAAACGTAGTCGGCGAGAGTCCCCGAAGGCGAGGCAACCGCGTCGGTCAGGCTCAAAGCAAGCGGGAAGAGCGTACCCACGTCGTATCGGCTATAGCGATAGTTGTAGAACCAAACTCCACCCGTGCAGGGAAGCAAACTCGTCTTCGCTCGAAGATTCACCGAAATCTGGTCGGGCTGGATGGCCCCCACCGTGAACTCTGCTTCGGCCGCCGAGACCAACCCGAGGCCATTCAATGTTGTAGATTCGACGCGGTAGGCGCGGCTATCGATATCCCAAACGTCGATAACGGACCCAGTCGAGGTGCGCCCTTGGTACCGCTGAATCCAATCAGGGCGAAATGCCTGGACTGACGGAACCCGAACAAACCAGATGTCTTCTTCATTGTTAAATGTCGCGGCATAGGCAATGTTGGCTCCACCATTGTCGGAGACCATCGCCATATAGTCACCCATCTTTGCCTGCTGAGGATAGCCAATAGTTGGGTCGAAATAGTTACTAATCTGGTTTGACTTCGTCCAAGTCCGCCCGCCGTCGCGACTCGATGAGTAGTAGAGAGCGGAATTCGCCCGGGTCGGGTTCGCCCGGTTGTCGTACCAGCAGACGTCGATCCGACCATTCGGCGCGACCGACATCGTTCCGAACCAGTGCCAAGCCCCCCGCCCGGGGGCGTCGTCATTCACCGCAATCGGTGCACTCCAAGTCCTTCCGCCATCCGTGCTCCGGACGAAGTTGACTTGGCATGGGTTGGCTTGATCCACCCCTACCGAGCAAAGCATATAGATATTGCCTGCATTGGGACCGTTGCTCTTGTCGACGCAGACCCAGACCTGCCCCGCCAAACCAACCGGATTCAGGAACGCCCCATAGATCATCCCTCCACCAAGATTGACCGGCTGCACCAGATCAAAAGTCGGTGTGACGAGGGCATTCTTGGCATCGCGAGATCGCACGATCGAGAACGGGTCGGAGAGACCGGCCAAGTAAAGATCGCCATTCTTGGCCACGTCCAAAGTTCCCCAGATCGGCGAACCAGGGATGTAGATTGGGTCCATCCAATCGCGACCATTGATCGAGCGGCTGAATTGGCGGCCCTCATAGTTGTTGCCCGCCGTGCTCCAATACTGGTACGAGAACCCGCGGCCCGGGCTGTTGGTGCGGTCGATGGTAAGCCATTGCTTATCGCCGCCGGTCGCAAACCCGAGACGCGCCCAGGTCGAGCCGCCCGTCACCGACCGCCAGTAGTCGTCGTAAAAGGTGTCGCGAAGGCTTAGGTAGTAAAACTGTCCGGCCGCATCGGATGCCAGAACGGGGTCAGATCGGAAGACGTCGCGCTCCAGCAGGCCGGGGAAAGTCCAAGATGTCCCGCCGTTTGCCGAGTAACCGTAGCCCGATTGGCGGAAACTGGAAAGCACGGAGTTAAATTGTCGCCACCCGACCGCGAGGCGATTGCGGTTGTTCGGGTCCATTGCCATCGAGGGCTCGTTGGCCGCATCCCCAAGGATGTTACGCCCGAATCGGTCGACATTCACCTGAACGCTACGGTAAAGGCCCTGGATGCTCGGACCGCTCGATCCGATGCCGAGGGGAAACTGGCTCATGAATGGCCCGACGCGCTCGTCGCCTTCCCCCCGTTCTTCTAGTTCTAGGGCCCCGTCGGAGGTGGTCAGCCACCAGCCCAGCCGTCCCATGTTGCGGACGCCCGGCCTTTCTTGCAGCGGCTCTTCTCTTTCGCGCTCCCGGACGCTCCCTTGGAAGCTCTCCTGGGCGTGAGCGAGCATCGAGCTCAGTAGAAGGCCAACAAGCAACGCGGCAAACTTCATCGTGCCGTGTGTTTCGGCACCACTTCCTTAGTTCCTTCTCACTTTGTGCTGGCAATCACAGTTTTGCGCACCCGCAAGAAGTCCCGCCAATCCCAAGTGCCCGCATCGTCACAGATTCGGAGAGGTACCGAACCGCGTGCTCGCGCCCGCAACTCACCCAAAATGGATATCGCTGAGGGTGATTGGAGCACTTTCGGAGCGAAGAATGGATGAATAATGGAACAACTTTCACAAATTGCGCGTAGGTTGATCGGTCGATTGCATCCAGTCGTGATATGTTCGACTTGGGTTGCGGCCCCATTGCATACCTGGCACCGCATGTGTTCGCGCCGCAAGACGCTCTGGACGGTCTTTTCGGGGATCAGCGACCGCCGCAAGGGCCGTCCCCCGCCCAAAAGCACCCAAAGATTCTGGCCCAACGCCTCTTGGCGCTCGGGAATCTCGATCTGGCCCTCGCTGAGGCAACTACGAAAATGGCGCACCCACCCGGCGACCTCACGGCAATTCGTGGAGCAATAGGGGCTCTTCGGACCTAGGAATCGCCCGCCGCAGTTGGGGCATTGCCAAGGCTCGGCGTCCAAACGAGCAAGGGGATTCGTGTCGCCCTCAGCGATTAGCCAGAGCACTGCCCTGGCCTGTTCAGCTAAATAAGTTGAATCGCGATGAGGAAGCGTTGCTCTCCAAGTATCCGCCAACGAGTCATCCACGAGGCTTACTGTGTTCCTTGAAGAATCGGACCATCATTTCGCCTCCATTGTCCGGGAACTTATGCGTACCGGGATAGGAGTAGAAGACTACAGGCGCACCCAGCTTCGACGGCCAGAGGTCAAATTGAGTGTCTTGCCAGCGAGTTGCAGTGACATCGCAGCCGTTGATTGCCCTTACTCGGGAAACAGTGCGAACTTGGTTCGCATATGGCACGGTTGTATCCTTCTCTCCAGCCACATGCATTACAGGCACGGGCTTCAGCTTTACTCCACCCCTAAATCCGCCAGCGCCAACTCCGATGGCTGCAAAGAGTTCTGGATTGTTAGCCCAAAGCAAGTAGGTGAAGCCGCCCCCGTTGGAGTGACCCATGGAGTAGATTCTGTTGGGATCGACCTTGAACTCCTTCTTTGCCCAGTCAAGGGTTTTGTTAAAGAACTTCAGGTCGCGGTCATCAATGTCCCCCTTTGACTTTTGCCAACCGTTGCGAAGGCCCTTAGGGTCCGATTGTCCTACCGACGGCTGGCCCTGCATGTAGACCACGACCGCTTCGGGCCAGTGCTTCTCGATCTGGAACTTTCGGGCCGCAGATTGTGCGTTTCCCCCGTGGCCATGGAAGGCAAAAACCAGGGGTGCTTCCACGTCGGGAAGAAGAGGCTTGGCAACCAAAACTTGCCTTTGTCGTCCTTCGACGTCAACTGAGTAGGGAACCAAGGCAGGACCTGCATCGGGCACCATTGCCAACAAGCCAAGGAGCGAGAACATGTTCCAATAGACGTTGGAAGGTGCGACTTGTTCAGGACCTACGCGATCATCACTTATCCTCAAAGAGTTTGCGCAGTCGTTCGCGCTCCTCGCGCTCCCGGATTCGATCCTGAACCTGGTCGCGGTAGGCCTGGTTCCGTGCCTCTTCGCGGCGTCGAACCTCCTCCATCTCCTTCTTGGATTTCCGCTCGGCAAAAATCTCACCAAAGCGAACGCCGCCGCTACCAGCTAAAGTCATATACGAGGTAATGAGTCCGATAAATCCAAAGATTTTGAGGATATCATGGACGGACATGTATCCATAGATGATCAAGAGTGGGGCGAGCACCAAGCCCAAGTGGCAAACCAACCGAATGCTACTAAACTCCGATCGCCTCTGGCTTAGCCATGCCCTTAAAGCTTGGCCACCATCGAATGGCAGCAGGGGAATCAGGTTCACAATGCCAAGCAGGATGTTGAGGTCACCCAGCGACTTGATGATGAAGAACTGATAATAGGCCCCCGAACCAACCTGCGCCGATTGGCCAGCAAATCCAACGATTAAGCAGATGGTACCGAGGGCAAAGGTGACTGCGGGCCCCGCAAGAATGATGGCGAGGTCCTGACGCCAAGAGCGGACGCCCTCTGATGTCGCAAACCCTCCAAACCCATGGAGCATGATGGATAGGCCCGACAAGTTATAGTGCTTGGCCATCAGGCCATGGCCCAGTTCGTGGGCGAGAATGCTCAGCACCACCAAGACCACATACTCCAGCGAAATCCACCATTCCAACCCGCCGACAAACACGGGGATGAGGAAGAAGACCAGACTGATGTGGAGCCGGATGGGAATATCGAAGAGCTTGCCCACCGGCAAGGACCAATTCAAGATTCGGTTCAATTGGGCAAAATTCATGATCGCATCCGGCCAAGATACGTTTACCCGAAGCTAGGCGACCGGGATGGGTCTACTTCTTGCCTTTGCCCTTCTCGTCGCCTCGGGGTGGTGTCGGGGGGCGATTCGCTTGGTCCTTCGCCTGCTTGGCCTTGTGGGCATCACCCGAACCTGATGAGTTCTTCTTCGGCTTCTTGTCACCCACGGTGGCCTCCGGCGGTTGTTGCCATATGGTGGCATCTCACAATTCTTGTATCAAGTTTCACTTCTCCACTCTACTCGCATTCCCGCCTGACCGAAGCAAGAAGTGGGGCCAACTCCTAGAATGACTCTGAGATTGGTCGATAATGAGCCCAGTGGCGCAAATCGTGTGTCAGTAAACTCTCTGACACTAATTGATTCTTACTAACACTTAATCATCATGATGCAAGTGTACCTATGGTTACCAGACGAGATTGCAGTAATATAGTATTGAAGTGATGAATGAATCTGAATCGGCAAAGTACATCCGGTCCCTGCGTGATCCTGTGAAGCGACGGTTTGCCGTGGCCTACCACCAGTGGATCTTGGCGGGCCGGGTTGGTGCCATTCCTGCGAGGGGAGCACTTGCTCCCGCCTTGGCAAAGGCTGTTTGCCTCAATCTAGACTCCCTGAGTTGAAACCATGGCTACCAAAGAGCTATCGCCTCGAGAAGAAGAAATCGTTGAACTGTGCGTCGAGGGGCTGACGAACGATGCTATTGCCCACAAACTGGGCCTGAGCGTAGGCACAGTCAACACCTACTGGTTGCGCATCAAACTAAAAGTTGGAGGATCGGGCCGGACCGCAACGGTCGTCCGCATCATCAAAGAAAGGGCCGAGCGTGCCCTTCGCGACGCGAACGTCGAGCGAAAGGAGCTTGCTGCCCTGGTCACCGAGAAAGAGAAGGGAGTCTTGGAACTGCGTGCCGCTCTCGCCCTCCTCCATCTCGCGATGGACCAAATCAAGTCGACCGTGTGGGCGACTGACCTCGAACTCAATATCCACATCATCGCAAATGGCCAATTTCCCTCGACTCACTTTGGCGTGACGTGGGAGTTGGGCAAGTCGATTTACGACATCTTCAAGACTCGCGACCCCGAGAACCTGGCGGTTGCTGCCCACTTGGCCGCCCTCCAAGGCAAGGAAACCACGGCCCGTCTCGAAGGTGAATTCTCGAACATGTTCCTTCGTGTTATTCCTCTTTCCGATGAAACCGGGGCCGAGACGATCGGCTGCATCAGCATCCTTAATCGGGTAGGTGAGTAAGCTAATCGCGCACGCAAGAAGGGCGCTTAGGAATACTCCTAGGCGCCCTTTTCAATCTTCAGCTTACTTAGCTTCTGACTTTACAACCCAGGTGTGGTAGGCGTTCCCGAGGGCAATCTGGACGGCTCGCTGCTCCTGTGGCGTTGCTGGCCCACCGCTGACCGCCGTCACTAGTGGTGTGAACAAAACCGCAGCCGCAATCTTGTAGCCGTTCGATTTCTCATCGCTTCGTCCCTTGACGTTGCGCTTCGAGAAGACGATCTTGCCCGTGCGTACGGTCGAACACGTAGACATTGACGGTGGCCGTGGAGATCGTCTTCGGCCCTGCGTTTACCCAGATACTCCGGGTGTGCCAGGAGACAGAGCCATACAGCACTCGGTTGGCGCGCAATGCCATGCCGTATTTCTTCAGCGAAGCTGCGGTGGGCAAGTTCCCGATGCTCGGGGTCGGCAATCCCGCCTTCAGCCATGCGGCCTTGGCCACGTCTGCAGGGACGGAAGCATAGTTCGCCTTTCGTGCAATCTCTTCAACCGAAGTGATCGCCGTGATCTTCGAGGTGTCGTGCCCCTTTTGGAAGACCCAAGGATAGGCAACTGCCATGCCATGAGTCGTGGATTGGTTGATGGACGCCTGGAGAGCCCCGGTGTTCGCCACCGAGGCCGACAAGACGATGGCACTGAGGGCCATGCAAGAAGTGACTAATGTGAGTTTCATATTGTTCTCCAAAAGCTAGCGTGAACTTTTCACTAAGTTCGAAAAGGTATCGAAGCGCTTGGCGCCCGAAGTTGATAGCAACTCCTGGGCATTCGTCAGCTCATCCGCCGTACCATGAATGATCAGGAGGAAATTGCTTGCGCGCAGGGCAGATTCGTACTCCATGATTGTATGATCCGGAATACCAAGGCTCATCAGAGCCGCCGTGAGCACGCCGAGGCTTCCGCCAATGAACGCACCCTCAAGGGCACCAATGATGTAGCCCGCCATCATGAGATAGCCAATCCCGGGCACAAACATGAAGGCTGACCCGAAGAGGAGACCCCAGATCGTGCCCCAGAAGGCTCCATTCTTGCCCCAAGACATCATTCGAGCACCGGTGTTGATGAAGCCAATCGGCTTCTCCTCCGTCCGGTAGTCTTGCCCGATGATGCTCAGCATCTTTGGACTAAAGCCATGCTCGATCAAGTTCTTGATTGCACGGTCGGCTTCCTCATGGCTAGGGAAGATTGCGACACTGTGGTCAGTAGGAATCAAAGTCTCTGTCATAGTAGCCTCCGCCTAGTTGCTGTTTCGAATGTTGAGGTCCCGGGTCAAGCGCACTCCAAAGCGTGTGCCAGCGTTGAGGAGCACATCGCGTGGCTTTGTCTGGTTCTTCTGAGTCTCTCCGTAGAGAAAGCCAAGTGCCGAGCCAATCAGCGTGTTACTGACCATGTTGCCCTTTGTGATGATGCCAACTAAGGCACCTGCTCCAGCTCCGTAACCCACGTATTTCAGGTTGTCGTTCTTTGCCCCGGGCTTGGCGATCAGGCGACCATTGTTGTTGTCAACACTGTTCGAGTCCAGACCAATGAGGTTTCCGGAAATCGCGTATTCCTGACCATCCGGCATTCGGATTCGGTCGAAGGCAAGGCCAAGAACGCCGGGGGTTTTCCCGTTCCGCGGGCGGGCAATGGCGACATGGCCTCGTAGCATTGCACCGTCGGGGATGCCCTGATACGATCCGGAAGAACTGGTATCGAGGTCAGCTGTGAACTTGGTGCCGACTGGCGATCGGTTCGAACTGACTGCCTGGTTGATACGGAAGGGAATAACTGTCCCTGCCTCGATTCGCATGTAGTTGAATCGATTGGAATTGTTCTGGCGATTCTGTTGGTTCTTGCGGTTCTGCCGATCTTGTCTTGCCTGGCGATCTTGTCGCGCCTGCTCGTTCTGGTCGCGTTGCTCTTGGGTAAGGAGCTGCGAGTCGGAAACGTTGTTATAGGAAGCGGTGTTTTCCATTCGCGCGGAAGTGATTTCAACCGTGCTTGTATCCTCAATCCACTGAATTGAGCCCCCAAGGGTTTCCGTCAGGAATCGGAGGGGAACCATGGTCCGGCCTCGGCGCATGATCGCCGGAGTGTCCATCTCAACTGCTCGGCCATTTACCGTGGCACGGTAAGAGTTTACCGGCAGATAAATGCGGTCAGCACCGCGTCGGGCAATCACTGTACTCGAACTAGCGTCCCAAAGAACACTGGCGTTCATCTTCTCGAAGATCCCCCGCACGGGAACCATCACTTGGTTCCGGACCATGACGGGCTGAACGTCGGGGAAGTTGACGAGGTCACCGTCTACCCGCGCGTAAATCACATTGTCCGAAGCCGATCCAGCGACACAGAGCATCAGAAGTCCGAGGAGGGAAGTTGATTGCCTGGCCAAGCTGCGTAGCTTTTGGTGTTGCAGGTTTGTAAGTCTCATCTCCCCAAGCCTACACCGCAAACACCAACGTGTGTAGTCTAGGGTTTAGTTGTCAGGGGCAGTGCCGACAAGCAAGATGGGTACAAGCCATTGCGTAGCGAGCAGTCTACACTAAGAACATCATGTTGTGGACTGTTGTGATGATTCTTTTGATTTTGTGGGTGCTTGGTATGGTGACGAGCACCACCGCTGGTGGACTGCTTCACTTGCTTCTTCTTGTGGCAGTCGTGATGGTGATCCTCAACCTCATCCAAGGTCGCCGGACCCTGTAAGACTTACGAGGCTGGCTGCTTACTGCGGTAGTAGCTGGCCTTTTCTTCGTCACCCTTGGCCCGGTACAGGTGTTCGAGCTCCTCGAAGACGTAGTGGTCTTCTTGGCCATCATCTGCCCATTGCTTTTCGAGCCTATGCTGGATGCTGAGGGCTTCATCATACCGATGCAGGGCGCGAAGAGTCCAGGCAACCATCCACGCAGCTATGCGGGTAGGTCCGTCCTTGCCCGCGTTTTCCCGGACAAAATGTGCAATCTCAAAATGGGTTAGAGCTTCTTCGTAAGAGCCTGCCAGGTAAAGGGCGTAGCCCAAGTTGTTGCGCAGTGAGGCCTCCCATTGCTTAGCCTCCCGCTGGTCAGAAGCATCCATATACGAAATGGCCCTCAGGTTCCACTTGATTTGGTCGCTCGGCGATGTCTCCACCATCGTCATCATGTGCAGAGCATCCACCGCCAGCCCATCCAGCCGGGCCGCCCGCGCAACTTCAAATGCCTCCAGGTACGCCGCCTTCGCCGTGGCCTTAGCCTCATCAGTCTGAGACTCCGGCGAGTGGGCCGCCGACGCATACGTCCGCCCAAGCTCCAGCCAGTACCGAACCTGACCCTCCGCACTCGAGTCTGCCAGCCCGGGCTCAAGATCCCTCAGAAGCGCCCGCGCGCCCTCAAAGTCCCGCCTCAACCCATAGGTCCGGGCAATCTGAGTCCGCAAAACCCAAGCGTCATCGGCGTCGGCATCCGCCAGCAAATCCCGAAACCGATCCTCACTAACCTGAGGGTTACCAAAATCCCAAAGAGAAGCCAAATCAACAGCCATGGAGGAGCGAGTTTACTCGCTGAGCTTATCTCGCGGCACTCAACGCGCCCTTCCAGGCGAGCGCGAAGACACCATAGACCGCGCCGAGTTGCAGCACATTCCAGTACCACTCACGGCCTGAGTAGGCAGTCGGGTTTGCAAAGAATGTGAAGGTTATGGCGATGCCAATGAATACCGTGAGAATCAATCCAAGTCCGCTCACAACATCATCAGCTGAAGCTGTCCAGCAGGGGCCGAGATAGACGTAAGTTGCAAAGAGGAGGATGGATGCACATCCCAAAATGATGGGAGGCATAGGATGGGCGATATAGAGCGGTAAATACGGATCGATCGTGTAGCCAGCGCCTGAGTAGTAGGCCAATACTGCCGCTACAAGACCACCAGTATAGGAAAGGATTGCCTTGCTGTCACGGAACTCGACAGAAGCAAGAGCCAGCACAGCTGGCACGGACAAAATGCACAAATCAAGATAGAGAATGCGAAAAAGACTATATAGGCCCGGCCCAAAGCCCTCAAGGAAGAATACGTTCAGAACGCCAGAAACAGGCAGGAAGACTGAGACCAGAATCACGACCAAGGAGACGCCCCAGGCTATCGCCTGGAAGATGAGTTGGTCACTCGAGTCACTATCAAAAAGAAACAAGGAAGGCAAGATGAGCGCTATCGCGCAGTAAATCGGATAGCTAGCATAGCCGACGGCACTCCACTGCGCGAGTAGGAGCCGAAGTTCGTTCGATTGAAGGAGCAGAACATTCCCCCCGATGGCAAGCAAACAAATGAGTTGGCCCCAACGATGGGCTAGGCTCGGAGTCGTCGAGTTTGCCTTTATTCGTAGCGCTTTCACTTGCGCTGTCAGCTTCTCGACCTCAGCCAATGCCTTCGAAAGCTCCCCCTCACGAACTAGCCCGGCCTGCCGTTCCTGCTCCAGCTCCGCTTTCGCCGCCTTCAGAGCCTCCGCATGAGCCTTCTTGTCCCGAGCCAGACTCAGGGCCTTGTTCGTCGCATCCTGGAGATCCGACTTCAGCCGCTCCTCGCTCTGCGCCAGAGCCCCGACCTGGGCCACGAGCTCCCCATTTTTCGCTTGCGAAGCCAGGTAGTCCCGGTTCGCCTTCTCCAGCGCCGCACTCTGAGCCCGGGCCTCTTGCACGGCCTTCTACAGCGAGTCCGCCGACCGAGCCAGGTCAGCCGTCAAGCGCTCGCGATCGCTGTGCAAGCTCGCCAACTCGTTCTGCAACCGAGTGACATCGGGAGAGGGAGGCGAAGGAGCGCTGAGCAATCGCTTCAGTTTTTCAATCTCCCGCGCTTGCGCCAAGCTGATGCTCCGCGCATTCTCCAAGTCCTGCGCCAACTGGTCTCGCGCTTCCCTGAGCTCTGGCACCTCATCCGTACTCTGCGAAAGACGTGCTGTCAGTTCGGCCACACGTTCGGTCAGGTCGGCGCGATCCTGCTCAGCGGCGGCCAGTTCTCGCCGCATGGAGTCCATGGTCGGCACCATCGGAACGACCTTGTCCGCGGATGCATGGATCTGCTTTGCAAAGGCCATCACGAATTGTCGATATGTCTTTGAATTCGGAGCTTCAAGTTTGATTTCCGTGAAATCGACGAGCTGGTGGTCCAGCATCTCGGCGAAGAATTCGTCTTGCGGTACCCCCGAAAGATCCTGAATCACCACTGGATGCAGCTTAGGCTTATGGCCCGCAGCTCGAGCGCGCTCACCAAAGTACTTGACTTCGGCCCGACATTCGGTGCTCTTGAAGAAGCTCGGCGAGAGCATGCATACCATGAAGTTGGCCTCATTCAGCTGCTTCTCGAGCACGTCGCGCCACCGCAGCCCTGATCGGATCTCACGGTCAATGAAGATCTTGAGATCGCGCTTTCCGTGCTTCCGCAGTTCCAACTCCAAGACCGCGTGGAACTGCGATACATCCCCCTTTGCGCCTAAAACTGCGGTCTCGTCATCCACGCGCGCGTAGCTCAGAAACGCATCGTATCTTTCCTCGCCGCTCATCCGTGTCACGAATTCGAGGCGTCCACCCCAAAGTCCTTCCCGCGATCCGAGTTTCGCTCAGCTCTTCACGTTCTCGCCAAAAATCGCGTTTCCAAGATCACAACGAACCATCGAGAAATGAGAGACAGGAGAGAGTAAACCCTCTCTCCATCATCAAGAATCTTTACCGAGTGCGGCGCCGCTTGACCATGGCCAGTGCGCCTAGCGCCAAGGCGGTCATCGTCGTAGGCTCAGGGACGGCCTCAACGCTGATGTTGTCGATGTCGTTGGCGACTGGACCTTCGGAATCACCGGTCAGGAACTTGATGGTTGTCGGCCCGGTCGCCGTAAACGTGTAACTGTAGTCCTTGGGCAAAGTCGCCGGTCCCGCTGGTCAGTTCGTCCTCAATCAGGACCCCGTTCAAATAAACATCAATGGTCCCACTCAAAGCGTCCGAGCCTGTCCAATAGTCAAAAGCCAACTTGTACTGCTGGCCGCTCGACGTAGGAACCAACTGCTCCACTCCTTGGTCAAAGCTATCCGTAAACCCACCCAAATCAAGCGCGGCAGACTGGGGTCCAACTCCGGGCGTGACCCCAAATACGTACACCGCATCGGTCGGGGCACCCAGCACGGTCCACCCAGTCAGAGAGCTCGATCCAACTTGATGCTCCGTGTAGTAGAACGCCTCAAAGTCACCGTTGGTCACCAGGTTCGCCATCGAGAGCGAAGCCCCACCCAAAAGTCCAAGTCCCAAAAGAAAACGTAGTCTCATTTCAAGTACTATAAGCGCAACTCTGAAAAATCCCCTGTTTACTTTTGCTAGATTTTTTCGACTTCCAATGAGAAATCATGCCACTGATGCAGACAATCAAGTTGACTTTATTCAGTCGCCTCTCCGGGACGTCGCGCCAGCACTTGCCTGATTGGATCTCGAGGCGTGTACTCGAATTCCCTCCTATTGCATCCTACAGCGAGAGCCTCAAGCTTGCGGACGCAACTCTTCGAGCCCTGCGGCAATCTGCTGGGCAACCCAAGTAATGAACTCGCGGTAGGCCGGTGACTCGAGTGGCTCTAGCCTAATCTGCGTGAGATCGACGAATTGCCTATCCATCATCGACAAGTAGAAATCATCCTGAGGCACGCCCGAGACGTCCTGAATGATCACCGGGTAAAGCTTGGGCTCATGCCCCACCGCGAGGGCGCGCTCAACAAAGCCGTTGACCTCCTCCCGGCACTCCATGCTCGCGAAGAAGCGCGGCGAGAGCATGCACACCATGAAGCTGACTTCATTCAGCCTCTGCTCCAGCACCTCGCGCCAGCGCTTGCCCGAAGAAATATCGCGGTCGAAGAAGATGTGGCACGGTCGCTGCCAAAGGGTCTTCAGTTCCACCTCTAGGGCCGCGTGAAATCTCGCAACTTCGCCCAGTGCCCCGGGTTCCTCCGGCTGTTTGTCCCTCCGCGCATAACTCAGGAACCCATCGTATTGCTGCCCGCCGCTCATCTGCGTCCCAAATTCGAGGCATCCACCCCGAAATCCTTCCCGCCCGACGGGGTTTGTCTGGCCTGGGCAGTGTGGCTATTGCGTATCCAGGAACGCTCTCGCAACAAACTGGGGAAAAGCGAAATTCCAAAAACTCGAGCGCTTCGCGCAATGGGGAAAAAGAAAAGGGAAAAGGGGGAATTAAAGACCGGAGAGACGAAATCCGACGTCGTTGAGCTCGCTTGCTGGATCGACGCTGAACCGACAGGCCGAGCGGAAGTAGCCCGGACTGAAGTTGAGCCAAGAACCACCGCGCAACACGCGACTAGTGCCATTTTGTACCCGTTGCGGGTCTTTGTCTGGTAGTCCCTTGTATCCATCCGAGCTGTACCAATCTCGGCACCATTCCCAAACATTGCCCGCCATATCCGTGTGGCCGAGGGAAGTCGCGTAGACTTGATCAAGACGGTTAACTGGAGCCGTAGACTTCCTCTCGATGCCGACTGAGTGGACACAAAGGTCGGCTCTCCACTCGTTCCCCCAAGGGTAATCGCGTCCATCCGTGCCCCGGGCTGCCTTTTCCCATTGGGCTTCGGTCGGCAGGTCGCCCCCTGCCCAAATGCAGTAAGCCCGCGCCTCTTCCCAGGTCACCCGGACCATCGGGTGGTCGTCTTGCCAACCCCAACTCGGCTTTCGGCCCTCCCAATCAAACTTCACCTTGGCCGCATCCGTGTACGCCCGGAACTGAGCCACCGTGATCGGAGTCCTGGACAAACAAAAGTCCGTCAGTGCCACCGTTCGCCTCGGCTTCTCGTCACCATACGAGTCTGAACCCATGATGAATGGTCCACCCGGAATCCGAATCATCTCCACCCGCGAGGCCATGGCAACTAGGCTATAGTGGGAAGCATAGGACGGGTAAGCACGTAGCGTGAGTAAGTTTTCTCTTAGCGTGCCACGTGGTCTCTCGCCAGGTAGCACTTCTATTCCTAGGTTCGAAAGAACAACCTTCTTGCGCTCGCGATCAAATTCAATAATCTTAAGGCCGATAACCGTGCCAACATACTTCTCGATGTTGCGAATCCTGCCGTCGCCGACGTGGGAGGCGGGAACGAATCCGCGCACGCCAATATCGACCACGAGGCCGCCCTTGACACGGTCAACCACGAGAGACTGAATCGTAACCTTATCGCGGAACGATTCCTCGATGCGATCCCAAACTTCCTCGAAATCGGCCCGTCGCTTCGAAACGATCGGGTTGCCTTCGGCGCCTTCTGGACGAATGACGACAACATTGATCTTGTCGCCAATGTTGAAGTGGCCCTTGGCCGATTCGAGGTTCTCCTCGCTGAGCTCACCGAGGGGGATGATGCCTTCGGACTTGGTTCCCAAGTCAACGAAGACCTTGTCGTTATCCACCTGGATGATCGTGGCCTCGATTCGGTCGCCGCGCTGGAGCTTCTTGAAGCTACCCTCGTTGCGGTCGGTGTCCTCACCAGCTTCAAGGCTGCGCATAGCGGCCTCTAAGAGGTCAACGTCCGACTCATTCAGCATCGGCTGGGCCTGAGCGGCTGGCAGAACCGATGGAGTCTGTAACTCCTCGACTTTCTTCTGCAAGGTGACCATTTGGGCGGCTAACTGGTCCCGCTCGGCTTTGAGCTTCACCAGTTCGCCTTTGAACCTAGTAGCATCAAGAACGGAAGCCTGAGCTTTTGCACCCTGGTCTGCTAGTTGACGGGCTCGCTCTTCAGCCTGCAATTCGACGGCGAGACGCTGATTTTTGGCACCGTCGAGGGCTGCTCGCAACTCGCTCATGCTCTCCTTCTTTGGGGCAGGGCCGGATTTCAAGTCACTACGAATATGCCTGGCGAGTTCGCTGACGAACTCACGAAATGGCTTCGACCTGGGGTCTTCAAGCTTGAGGCGAGTGAAGTCCTTGCACTGGCGATCAAGCATCTCTGCCAAAAACTCATCGTGATCCACCTGACTAATGTCCTGGAGAATCACGGGATAAATGTAGGGCTCATGGCCAGAGCCACGTGCCCTGGCAACAAAAAAGTCAACTTCGGCCCGGCATTCAACGCTCCCGAGAAACCTGGGTGAGAGCATGCAGACCATGAAGTTGGATGCGTTCAGCTGGGTTTCCAGGACCTGACGCCACCGGTGCCCGCTCTGGATTTCTCGGTCGATGAAGATGTGGCAACCCTTCGGCAAGAGCGTCGCCAGTTCCCACTCCAGTTCCTGATGAAACTTCGAGACATCTCCGGCTCGATCATCCACCCGTGCGTAACTCAGAAATGCATCGTATTTGGCCCCGCCGCTCATTCGGGAACAAATTCAACGACCGCCCCGCCGATTCCTGCCTGGTTGCCCTCGAGGCGCCGGGGCTGGATGAGGTCCTGCCCTGCACCAGGCAGTAGAGAAGGGAAGCGCAGATTGCCTTTCAGGTTACTCTTCATCCTAATTCGGCGATAGTCCGTGGTTACCCGTTCATCTTGATGCGTACAAAAAGCGGATAGTGCCGCTAAGCCGGAAGGACCAGAGGATGCAACGACAGCCGAAACCCGGTCGTATGCCATGAGAAGACGCTACCGTTGACGGTGGGTCGGGTACCTTCCTGAGGCCCGAAGAGACGCATGTTAGACTTCATTCTTCACTTGGATCGAGAGGTGCCCAAGCTCGTCCTGGAGCACGGACCCTGGGCCTATGGCATCCTGTTTGGGGTCATTTTCGCCGAAACCGGGTTCATTGTCTTCCCATTCCTCCCCGGCGACTCACTCCTCTTCATGCTCGGCGTGTTCTCGACGCCCCCCAAATCGGGCGGTCCTCCTGCGTTCAACGTCTATGCCATCTTCGGGCTCCTCAGCACCGCCGCCATCCTCGGCGACCAAGTGAACTACCAATTCGGGCGATACTTCGGCCAGAAGCTGTTCAAAGACGAAAAGTCCCGGTTCTTCAAGCCGTCGAACCTGAAGCTCACGCACGAATTTTACGAAAAGCACGGTCCCAAGACGGTCCTCCTCGCGCGCTTCGTCCCCGTGGTCCGCGCCCTGGCCCCCTTCGTGGCGGGCATGGGCGGCATGCAGCACCGAGTGTTCACGCTCTGGTCCGTCAGCGGCGCGTTCCTCTGGGTCGGCGTCTGCGTCTTCGCCGGACACCTGTTCGGCAACATCCCCTTCGTACGCGAGCGGTTCGAATACGTCATTCTCTTCATCCTGCTCTGCTCCATCATCCCCGCTGTCATCGAGTACCTCCGCCACAGGGCGCGTACGAAGAAAGCAGCCTCTCCTTAAGCCAGTATGTTTTATCTGCCATGTAAGGTGATAGATCAGCATAGCAACGTTCATAATCTCCTCATGAAGAGTATTCTCGCTTAGTACCAATAAGCTGGACCGATTGCCTAACTGTGGAAGGGATAATGCGCGTGAAGTATCAACCGAAGCCCGGAATTCTTTACGCTGCGGAGTGTGGTGATAATCGCGATCTCAGGGCACATCTTAAGGCAGGTGCGGACCCTAACACGTCTTGGCTTTCGGGTGTCACTCCTCTGATGGCGGCAGCGTTCGAAGGACACGCAAGAGCGTGCAGGATACTGCTTGAGTCAGGTGCCGATCTGAATCTCTACGATACGGATCAGGGTTGGAGCGCTGTTCATGACGCAGTTCGAGGAGGACACTTAGCCATTTTGCGGTTGCTGGTCGCCCATGGCGCGGATGTGCTTGAGCACGAGCGCACGGGTGGATCCCTGCTTTGCCTGGCGGCTCAAGCTAACTCGCGCGCATCCCTCAAGCTGACTGATGAGCTGTTGTCTCATGGGTGTGACCCAAACCTCTTAGGTCATGGTATAAGCGCGTTGCACGTCGCGGCGTCCAGTCATAACTTTGCCACCGCCAGGGTCCTTGTCCGCCACGGAGCCAATCCTAGATCCGTGTCGGAGGAAGGGTTCTCTGTCTGGGACCATGTGACCTTGAACTATGAGGGGAAGGAACTAGCCAGTTGGAAAGAGTTGTTGGGTCTGTGATGGCCCCGCCCTGGAGGTCGCCAGGCGGCGAACGTGTGTAGGTTTATCACTCTAATCCCGGGAGAGGCGACCCTGGCGGAGTAGCTTTCTGGGGATAGTCGATCGAATTCGATTTGGCTGGCAATGACTAAACGAGCCCTGATCATTTCTGCTGTTCTCTACCAGCATGGTTGGTGGAACTCGTGTGGATTTAGTCGCGAGGTGGCTCGGTTCCTTCTCGAAGTGATTCCCGAGGAGCGGCCTGCTTGTTTCAGAGATAATCACATTAGCATTATCCTTTACGAGTCGGGGCTACCCAAGGACTGGTTGCCCAATGCTCCGATGGGATTCAAGGTGCTGTACCGAAACAAGGAACTGCATACGGATATGATCGTTCTGGAAAGCGAGTGGGCGCCCATCACGGACCCAAGGGAGTTTAGGGCCAAGTTCGGATCTATGATCATAGCGATTTTGGAGGAAACAGGGCTGCCACGCATCGCCAAAAAGGATCCGGATTTTGAAAGTCGAGCTTTGCTCGACTGGCTCAAGGACAAGGTCGAGCAGTGGGTGCAGTTGAGTTGATGGAAGAGGACATGCACCGCTGGCGCGCCAGGCGTTGACGACGCTTCTGATTCGGGCTTGGAGAAGCGAGCAATGCGCTTCTAACGGAATCGGTTGGAGCAACCAGACGTATTCAACATCATTGCCGCAGGGCCTGAGGTGCGAATATGAAGCTGGCTGTTGAGCATATGCGGCTGTTACGCCATATCAATCCCAACGCTGCTCTCTTGTGGGTTGAAGCAGTGAACCTCCTGCCTGCTGTATTACGATGGCCACCCGAAACGCCGCCGATCCCAAGGCCATCTGGGCTAGAGGAAGAGAACGGTCTGTCAGCCCCAATCTATAAGGTTTTTGGGATCTCGTGAGGATTTGGTCTAGATGAAAATGCACTTGCGAACACCCTTTGCCTATATCGAACGGCCCAAATGCGCTGTCTGAATTGCACATGGTCAGCGGCTTTTTGCATACGACTACTGATAAGAATCTAACGATAGAATATAGATTATCTTGCATTCGACGGGAGGATGGGCGAATTCAAACGTCGGGTAGGATTGGACCAAATTGAAGCTAGAAGACCTCATTGAACTGACACACAGGAACCGAATACTCTGGCGAGAGTCGGCCCCTTTCCGGGCGAAGCATTCGTGGATTGCGAGACGGTTCGACCGCATGATGCAAAAAATCGATCCTCTCACGAACTGGTCAAGGTTTTGGCCCGAGAAATGGGATTGCTCGTGGTGTTACCAACTTTGGGAAGAGGATTCAGAGATGCGGGGAAGGGAAGTCGCCTACATCCTGATCTCCCGGTTTGTGCCGGTCTATATCATCTATGATGGGATGGCAAAGGTCTACAGTCCCCGGGATCTTGGTGCGTCGCCGGAACTCTTTGAGGCCCTGGAGGCGTGCGGCCTCCTGCCGGTACCTGAAGTGCTCCTGCGTCAGAATGTAGAATGTGAGGTCTCTCTATTCGCTTATCTGTTTGGGCGATACGATGAGTACCTTTCCTACCCAGGGGAGAGTGACCGCTGGTTCCGAGACCAATTTGAGGAGTGGAAAACACTCATCCAATACTTGGAAGCTGACACCGTCGTTCAGTATGAGGACTTTGCCCGCGGGCTGAGTGTGAGGGCTACCCTTGAGACTCTCCGGGCCGAGTGCCATGGCTCAGCGCTTGAAACCCTCGATACCTGGGACGAGCGATTCATCCGTTTGACCGTGGAGCAAAGCGGATATCTGGAGGTGCATTTGCCAGGCTTGCCACCTAAGCTACAGGAAAGGGTGCCAAAAAGGATCGATCCAGGTTCGCAAGTCCTTTTCGACCTCGTGGTGTACTACAAGAACCGCTGTGCCACCGGACAAGACAAACGATAGCAGGCGTGTCACCACCTGTCTGCCAAACGTAGGACGATCAACCACTGACTTGTGAGCAGCCCCCAAACTGGGACACCCTGAACAGGATCAACTGGGCTGGTCGCATCGCGAAAACGACGCCAACCAACCCACGCAGTTCAGGAAACCCAATGAAATTCACTCACACCCTATTCGCTGGACTCGCAATGCTTCTTCTCATCGGATGCGGCAACACCGCCGCTGGCATGAAGGAAGACACCGCCAATGCCAAAGAGAAGACCGCCGACTCGGCCCAGAACGTCGCCGAGGGCGCGAAGAATGCGGGAGCCGCCATGGGCGCTGCCACCAAGCTCACCCCGATGGTCAAGGTCGCCCTCACCGCTGATTCTCGCCTGAGTGATGCGAAGAACCTGATCGATGTCGACTCCACCGCCGAGACCGTGACCCTCACCGGCCACGTCACCAGTGCGGCACTCAAGACCCTCGCCACCGATATCACCACCAAGACCCTCAAAGACAACTCGGCAACCCAGAAGATCGACAACAAGCTCGAGATCAAGCCCTGATGTCAGCCGAAAATGAGCTCTGGGACTCCACTCCCGCCCCCCAAGGAACCTTCGATCCGAAGAACTTTGGGGAGGCCCCTCCGTCGGCCCAGAAGTATCTGAGCCACGCCATCCGCACGGGCACCCCCATGGCCTCGGCGGTGCGAGTGCAAATGACGGGGCAAATCCGGATTGGCCGCTGGATGCCGTTCACGGCGACCCAGGTCGTCCGTTTGGGCCAGGGTTTCAACTGGGCCGCGGTCGCCCATTCGCCCGTTGGCTCTATCTCTGGTTTCGATCAGCTCTTCGAGGGCAAGGGGCAAATGCAATGGAAGCTCTTCGGCTTCATCCCCGTGATGGTCGCCAAGGGACCGGATATCACCAGGTCTGCTGGCGGTCGCATGGCTTGTGAGAGCATCCTGCTCCCGACCACCCTTGCCGAAGATGACGTCACGTGGTCGAGTACCGAAGCGGGCCACCCGGTTGCCCACGTCCAAGTCGGGGCCGAGGAGTTCCCGCTCGCGCTCACCCTGGGCAATTCGGGCCGCCTCGAATCCATCATGATGCCCAGGTGGGGCAACCCCGAGGGTGGCGCATGCGCCATCCAAAACTTCGGCGGCATCATCGAGAAGGAGCGGACTTTCGGTGCCTTTACCATCCCTTCAAAAGTCCGGATGGGGTGGCATTTCGGCACGGATCGGTTCAGCACCGGCGAGTTCTTTCGCTGCGAAATCACTCACGCAGAGTTCCGCTAGACCCCCTAGCCCAGCGGACGCCCAATATCCTAGTAGTGACCGTACGGGTCTACCACTCGACCCGTACGCCAGCCGTAACTATCGCCCATGGGCACCACTGCTCTTGCCCCGGCGAGGATCGCGCGTTCAAACGCTGAATCCGGATTCTCAACCATCAGGACCATCCGCACGGAGCCTCCATGCAAGGTCTCCGGGCTAAAGCTCGCATGATCCGGCGATTCGTCCGAAACCCAGAACTTTGCTCCATCCGCCGAGAGCTCACAAAGTACTGACCCGCCCGGATCCTCAATCCGGTAGAGCTCAATGGCCCCAAAGGCGGCCTTGTAAAACTCAACCGCCCGCGATCCTTGCCGGACAAAGAGAATGGGCTGGATGCTAGTTGCCATAGTTCTAGTGTATACATATTCCGAGTTAGTCCCATAGTCTTCGGGTTCGGTACAGCGTCATAAGAACGAACGACAGGCGGGGCCATCTCGGGCTTCCTATACTGACCTTAAACATGGAATATCCCCGCATCATCCAGGGCGGCATGGGGGTCGCCGTTTCTTCGTGGCCACTCGCCCGCGCCGTGTCCTCGCGCGGCCAACTCGGCGTCGTCAGCGGTACCGCGCTTGATGTCGTGCTCGCCCGACGCCTGCAGCTAGGCGATATCGGCGGCCACATCGCCGAGGCCATGAACCATTTTCCCATCAAAGAAGTCGCCGAGCGCGTCTGGCATCGGTACTTTGTCGAGGGTGGCAAAGGGGAAGGGGTCGCGTTCAAATCCCGCCCGTTGGCCGCCGTCGACTCGACCAAGGCCCTGATCGATCTCACCGTAGTTGCATCCTTTGTGGAGGTCTGGCTCGCCAAACTCGGCCATTCGGGCATGGTTGGTATCAACCTCCTGGAAAAGATCCAGCTGCCCACGCTCCCGACTCTCTATGGCGCCATGCTCGCCGAGGTCGATGTCGTCCTGATGGGCGCGGGTATCCCGCGCGCAGTCCCCGGCCTCCTCGACCAAATGGCGGCGGGCCACCCCGTGGAAATGAAGATTGACGTGGTCGGTGGCGATCCCGTCGTCACGCACTTTGACCCGGCCGACTATGCTCCGGGACCCCTCAAGCGACCACTATTCTTCGCCATCGTCGCCTCGGCTTCGCTCGCTCAAGTCCTCGCCAAGAAGGCCTCACCGCCCGTTGATGGCTTTATCGTCGAGGGTCCGACTGCGGGCGGACACAACGCCCCGCCCCGTGGCCAACTCCAACTCAATGAGCGCGGCGAACCCCTCTACGGCGAGCGAGACCTCCCCGATTTCGCCAAGTATCGCGAACTCGGCTTGCCATTTTGGCTCGCCGGCGGCTATGGAACCAAGGAGCGCCTGGACGAAGCTCTGGAAGTCGGCGCGAAGGGAATCCAAGTCGGCACCGCGTTCGCCTTCTGCGAAGAATCCGGCATTGCTCCTGAGATCAAGGCCGAGGTCATCCAAAGGAGCATCGGTGGCACCATCGAGGTCTTTACCGACCCCAGCGCCTCCCCCACTGGATTCCCCTTCAAGGTAGTCCAGCTTCCTGGATCAGTCTCGGACCCCTTGATCGA
>JBMOJD010000040.1:0-29002 GCA_049317025.1 Fimbriimonas sp.
ATGGTGATTACGACAACGCAGGTGCTCTCACCTACGGGGTTTCTCGTCACAACTTCGTGCTCTACCTTCCCGCGACAACTTTGCCCACCCAGTTTCAGTGGTTCGCCTGGTCTAAGGGCAATGACTATAACGGGCCAGAGGCGTTTGTCCATGGCACGAACCCTGGTTTTGAGGGATTCTCGACGGTTCCCGAGCCAGCTTCGATGTCGGTGCTTGCCCTTGGAGTACTCGCGGTTTTGAAGCGACGTGGAAGATAGAATCTCTACGTGAACTCTGGTGGTGCCCAGTCGCGAGGCCCCTGGGCACCGCGGAAAAGTCATCCGCGGCGACCTGTGACCTCACTTCTGTTTGAGTTCTTGGCGAGTAGCGATAGGGACGTAGCCAACCTCCAAGCCCTTTGGTGGCTTTACGATCTGCGCGGGGTCTAGGTTGGCGAGTTTGCCTGTGGTGGGTGGCGCGAGGTAGTTGCGGTTCTTTGGCCAAGACCGGTGGAGTTTCTCGACCTTGACCTGCATGGCCTCACGCTCGGCCTTCGTGAGGCCGGAATTTAGCATGGCGGGTTGATCGGCAAATCGGTACCAGTAGTAGGTGACGACGCTACCATCGCCGAGGTGGGCTCGGTAGGGACCGGCCTTCGGTCCCGGAGTCTTCCAGCTGCTAGCCGGGGCATCTGGGGTCGAATAGGGCTCTTCGGGTTTCTCCACGGGGCGGTCCCACTTCAGTTTCGCCAGACCCGTATGGTCGGGGACTTGGTCTGGTGCGACGGGAATCCATTTGGGTTGATTCTCTACGCTCCTATCTAGTCGGAAGTATTCAGGAAGCGTGTTCAGAAGTCCATTAGGGGTAGTGGTCTTTGTCACCACATTCTCGTTCCAAGAGTAGCCATATGTCGTGCCAGCGACGGAGATCGGTTTTGCGAATGCGTTCCAATCAATGGGAACTTTGACCTCCTTGTTATTCTCACCGGGCACCCGGATCTCCCAGGTCGCGTAGCCCTGGCCAGGGAAGGTGCGGACAAAGCTGCCAGACGCCTTCACCTCACCAGTAGACGAACTGCCCCCCGCGAACCAGCGACTGACGGAGTTCCACAAAGCGTCATCGCTATACACGGTGTCGCGATGCACCAAGACCGAAGTCTTCTCCGACGACCGGGGGAACGAGGTCGGAGCGATCCGCGCGTACGAGTCTCCCTTGGCATCTTTAGCGATGCGGCATGGGATGTACTGAGTCTCCATTTGCACGTGGCGGTTGGGGTCCGATGGCCGACTGTCGAGCAGTTGGCCGGCCAGCTGCGGCTGGGCAATGCTGGCATGCGACCAGAAATTGGGGAGGAAGAAGGCGACCGGGCCCTTGAAGTTGTTTGTGTTGAGGAAGAGCGTCCAGCAATTGCTGCCGGTGCCCTTCTTGGGCTCGGCGAGCGGAAGTTTCAGGTAGCCATAGCCGAAGAGATCGCCCGTGGTTCCTTGCTTGATGTTCAGGCCGTCGATGGGAAATAGAAGCCAGGGGCTTAGTTGGGCGACACCATAGAGTCCGCGCGGCTCTTCCCAGGTACCCCAGCCGTGGGCGGGGCCATTGGCGATGGCCGAAAAGTTCGGGGCGACGCCGCCCATGATGAACTTCGGGGTCTCCGTTGGAAATCGAGTATCGCGCCACCAGCCAAGCCCGCCTTCGATGTCGGAATACATATCTTTGGGTGGCTGGCCATCGTATTGGGCAAACATCCAGGTGCTGGGCAGTCCAGTTTGGAACTGGTGACCGGGGTACGTCCTCAGGAGCGGCCAAGCGGCAACATACATCGAGAACCCGGCGTTGTACGACGGATTGACGCGTTCACCGGTGGGAATGATCAGGTAACCGGCGAGGTACTCGTCTTGGGCGGTTCCGATGCTCGCCAACGCTAGGCTGGCCGCCATGGTCATCAAGCGGAGTTTGGGTGCGCGAATGTTCATGGGCGGATTATGGCCCAGAGCCACTAGAATGGATCATGACTCGCTTTGCTTGCCTGTTCGTCGCGTTCTTGGCCGCAGCATCGGCCTTCGGTGCTCCGGGGAAGAAGGTCAAGGTTTTCATTCTCGCGGGGCAATCCAACATGGAGGGCCAGGCGGTGGCGGACCTGGATGGCCCCGACTACAACGACGGGAAGGGAACACTGGCGAGGCTGCTTGCCGATCCCGCGAAGGGTCGGATGATCGGTCACCTGCGGAGTGCGAGCGGCGCTTGGACTGTGCGCGATGACGTCTGGGTGACCTACCAGCGGGAGGGCGCGCCACTTCTGAAGGGTCCTTTGGGGCTCGGCTTCTCGGTTTACGGCGACCAGCACCACTTCGGGCCGGAACTCGAGTTTGGACATGTCGTAGGCGACCACTTCGCCGAGCCGGTCTTGCTCATCAAGACGGCATGGGGCGGGAAGAGCCTCTTCAAGGACTTCCGTCCGCCTTCGTCGGGCGGTGAAGTGGGTCCGTACTACCGGCTGATGGTCGCTCAAGTTCGTGAGGCCTTGGCAAGCATTGGGCGCGACTTTCCGAAGGCCGGGGGGTACGAACTGGCCGGTTTCGTTTGGTACCAAGGTTGGAACGATGGCGTGGACCCGGTGAACGCCGTTCCCGAGTACGAGCGGAACCTCGTGAATCTGATCCGAGACGTCCGTCGCGAGTTCAAGTCGCCCAAGTTGCCGGTGGTGATCGGCGAACTGACGGGCCCTTGGGTCAAGGCCGAAGGCGGCTGGGACGCCTTGCGGAAGGCGCAAGCGGCAGCGGCACAAAATCCTGAGTCTATGGGCAATGTCCTCTTTGTGCCCACCCACGACTTCGTGCGGAAACCAGAGGACTCGCCCAATCCCGGTCACGGTCATCACGAGTTTGGGAACGCGGAGACCTACTTGCTCGTCGGCCGGGCCCTTGGGAAAGGGATTCTCAGCTTAATCGAAGTGCGGCGCCCAGCGGTGCCTGCCAAAGCATGGCCCCGAGCCCAGAACACCTTTAAGAGAAGCTTGGCGGGACCCTTTATCTGAACCTCAGGACCGACGCTTTCGCAGGGTGATCACGACGCCAAGGCCCAGGGCCGTCATGGATACTGGTTCCGGCACGACCTGACACGCTTCCTTGAAGTAGGGGCGATTGGCACCTGGGGAAAACTGAAGAAAGCTATACAGAAGCTCTCCCTGTACGAGGTTAGCAGTCGAGGTTCCGGAGAACTTCACCGTCTCACCCACAAAGGTGGGTTTCCAAGGAGTGCTGACGGTGATCAGAGTCGGCCCCGTATGCTCACCGAAGGAGTATCCAAACGTGGTCCAGGGCCCTCCCTCAAAGCTATCCCCGTCGGGGAACCAGCCTGTCAATGGCGAGGACGCATACTTGGCTTCTCCAAACACTAACCAGTCCCAAGATTGGCCAGCAACCCAGCTAGAGTCGTTGTTGTCCAATGTCAGCGTGAATTCGTAGAAGTAAATTCCGCCACCAAAGTCCGTGACTTTGTAGCACAGACTTGTTGGGTCCGAAGCGTGGGCAAGGCAAGCCAAAATCAGGGCACCAGCAAAGCTCAAAGAAAGTTTCATCAGGGCAGCTCCATTCCGTCCTCAACAGGACGTCCAAGCAACATTGTATGCGCAATCCTACTCATTGGTGCGGTCAAGTTGTGATTTCAATCACGCTTCCACTTAAGTAGGTCGATCTGCACAGGCCGCTGCTGGACGGAGGGGAGAGCTAAAGCGGCAATTCGAAATCCGTCTTCTTGCCGCGCACTATGCTTCTCGGCAAGCAAGGTCGCCCGGACGTGGACGTCCGGGCGAATGTGTTCTCAGCTCTTGATGACTAACTGGGTGCCGTTCTCGTTGAACCTGATCTCGAACTTGCCGGAACCGGTGACACCAAGCTTCTTGCGTTGTGCCGGGGTCAGATCCGAGAGCTTCAGGTAGCCCTGCTTCTTGTGCTTCGCCTTCTGAGAAGGGGTCAGCGAGCCAGCGAACGAGCGGAACTCAGGGACTCGGATGGAGATTGGCGGCCGCGCCGGGGCTCCTTCAGCACCAAGTCCGCGGAACTCGAACTTTCCTTCTTCCTGGTGTGTTCGCTCCATATCCTTGAATGCGCGATCCATTTCTTCGCGCATCCGCTTGCTCTCGGGGCCGTCTTCTTTGAACGCCTTTTCCATCTCTCGGTGGGCCTCGTCCATCTGTTTGCGAGCATCGGCCAGTGCGCGGTCCATCTCGGCTCGCTGGGCCCTCGTCATGCCGCCGCCCTCTTGGCCTCGGTCCCTAAACGCACGGGCCATTTCTTCCTGCATCTGCTTGCTTCCAGGACCGCCGTCCCGGAGGGCCTTCTCCATCTCTTTGCGAGCTTGGTCTATCTCCTTGCGTGCCTTGGCTAGTTCGCGGTCCATCTCGGCCCGCTGGGCTTTGGTCAAGCCACCGCCATCGCGTCCGCTTAGGGCATCGAGTTGCATCTTTTCTTGCGCAAGGGGGCCCAAATGGATCTTGATATCGCCGAGCGCCTTTTGCAGTTCGGCCATTTCTTTTGGATCTAGTCCGGGCATCTGGCCGAGGCCCTCAAGTCCCTCAAGCGGCTGGACTCGGCTAAAGAACACCCCATCCTGACCTTTTTTGAAAACGAGGATGTTGCCCGAGCGCTCCCAACGACCGCCGAGCGCCACGGCGACGGCATCCGCGACTTCGCGCAGAGGCTGATCTTGGATGTTCAAGGTGATCGTGGCATCCTTGGGATAGGCCGTGCTGACGATCACGTAGCTAACGCCCTGCTTGGTCATCCAGGCGACGACTTCGCTTACCGGGGCCGAGTTGAAACTTACGGACACGAGTTTCTCTTGTCGGGTGGTGGTTTCCGCGGTCACGGCCTTGTCGGCGGGCCGGGGCGGGATCGTTTGGGCCGAAGCATTGAATGCCGCCGCGAGCTCGGGTGCACCGAACGGGTTGTCGAGCCGGACATCTTGCGAGAGAGTGCCCAGCACTCCGGCCAAGCCGGTTGCTGCCAAGTAAGACATTGTTTTGAATACCATTTGATTCCTCCACCAAGGGACACAGGGTTCTGTGCAAGACGATACGGCAAGACTGCGAGCAAAAGTGCCCGCCAGGACGTACGTCCTAGGTCTTTTGGAACTTAACCCTTCGGTTTACGTTCAAGACGGCGCATGGCGCGCTCGAGATAATCGGTCTCTGGCATTCGTAGCGACCTCCCCGCGAAGAAGTAGACCCAAGCCGCAACGAGCGCCACGAACAAAGTCGCGGGAATCTCGATGGCCCGGCTGGAGACAGGAATCCATTGCGCCAAGCCGAAAGCCACCGCGCCCGCCAATGCTGCTGCCCCCGCAGATTTGAGAATGGTGAGGCCGATGCCCTTCCGGTCCAGCGCGCCGACATCGCCCTCCAGGGCAAAGAAGAGCACCACCGCCAAGAGAATCGCGGCAATATTGGTGGCCCATGGGATCAAGCGAAAGTCCGGCGAGGCATGGGTCGCCCACGCGCAGAGCGCGATGAAAAGCCCGGTCATGATGGTCCCGATCAGCACGGGCTTGAACGTCTTGTGCAGCGAGAAAAAGCCACGCATCAGTACAGGCTGCATGCACCAGGCGAAGATGGCGACGCTGTAGATTTGCAGGCACTGGGCCGTGTACGCGAGGTCGCGGGCGTTGCCCGCCGCCGCGCCGTAGCCATAGAGCGACCGGACGATCTGGGGCGCGAGCCCGGCAAGAATCGCCGCCGAAGGAAAGCCCAGGAAGATCACCTGGCGCAGGGTCTTGGAGACCTCCGCCCGGTAAAGGTCCATCTGGCCCCGCGCAACGAACTCGGCCAGAACCGGGAACGCCGCCAGCGCGAGGGATTGGCCGAAGATCCCCAGCGGGGCCTGCATTAGGTTGTTCGCGAGGGCAAGAACGGTGTTCACGCCCTCACTGCCATACGATGACGCGAATTTCTGGGTGACGATGTTCACCATGCTCGGCAGCGAAAAGCCGAGGATCACGGGCAAGAGCAGCACGAAGAACTTGCGGACTCCGGTTAGGCTGGTGTCGAACGAAGGCTGGAATCGGCTGCCAATCCGCGCCATCTGGATTGCGGGCAGCAAGAGGTTGCCGACCATCGCTCCGGCCAAGGCGCCCCATGCCATGCTCTCGATGCCGAGGCCGAGCAAACCGGGAAGAATTGTCGCCGCGCCGATGATGCCCAAGTTGTAGACATTTGGGGCCAACGCCGGTCCCATGAACTGCTTGCGGGCGTAGAGCGTGGCGAGCAGAAGTGACCCGACTAGGAACGCGAACTGGGCCGGGAGCATGATGCGGCTCATCAGGATCGCCTTCGGCAAGACCGAAGCGGGATGCGCGCCTTGGAAGAAGCCCACGATCTGGGGAGTCAAAGCCCACGCTCCGATGATGAGCACCAGAGCAATCATCGAAACGATCGTCACGACTGAGCCAAAAACCTTCCAAGCTTCATCCTCACGGTCGGTGTAGATCAGCTCACTGAAAACGGGAATGAAGGCCGACGAAAGGCCCCCGCCCGCGATGAGCATGAAGATGAAATCGGGAATCTGGACGGCAATCCGGTAGGAATCGGTGTCGAGTCCGATGCCGAACTGTGCGACCATCACCGTATCGCGCAGCATGCCGAGGATTCGGCTCAGCAGGATCGCCACCATCATGATGCTGCCCGCGCGCATCACGGTCTTTGTTTTCTCCGGCACTCCGGCCAGTATATCGGAGCCTAGCCGAACAGCAAGGACAGTTGATGGACGGCCACAGCGGCCACGTAGGCCAAACCGGTCATGTAGGTGAACATAAACAACGCCCACTTCCAAGAATTGGTCTCGCGCTTCACCGCTGCGAGGGTCGCCATGCACTGGGCGCAAAGGGCAAAGAACACCATCAGGCCGACCGCAGTCCAGGGCGTAAACAGCGGCTTGTCGCTATCGGCCCAAGTTGCCCGCTGGATCGCTTCGCGGAGCGAGCCGGAGCCAGGTTCCACATCGCCACCCAAGCTGAACAAGATTCCAAGCGAAGGCACCACGGTCTCACGGGCCGGGAAAGCCGCCAGGATCGCGGTGGTGATGCGCCAATCGAACCCGGCAGGCCGGAAAACCGGCTCAATCGCCTTGCCGAAACGACCCAGGAATGATTGCTCAAGCTGGTACTCGTCGCGAACCTGGGTGACTTGGTCTGGTGTCGCGTCGGCCTGGACTCGGTGGACGGCTACGCGGGCGAACTCGGCCTCGTCCATGCGGGGGAAGTACGAGAGCGCCCAGATGAGCAGCGACATCGCGACAATTATGGTCCCCGCCGTCTTGACGAAGACTTGGCCCCGGAAAAACATGCCGAGCCAGACATCGCGCCACTTTGGCCATTGATAGGGCGGTAGTTCCAGCATGAACGGTAGCCTCTTGCCTCGCAGAAGCTTTCGGTTGAAGAACCAGGCGATGGGGATTGCGACGGCCAGGCCAAGAAAGTGCATGGCGAAAAGCGCAAACCCGGCCCAAAACGCTCCGTACTTTGGCTGGATAAACGCGCCAATGAGAAGCAAGTAGACCGGAAGACGCGCACTGCAGGACATCAGGGGCGCGACGAGGATAGTGCCAAGCCGACTCTTCGGGTCGGGCATCACCCGTGCGGCCATGATGCCGGGTATTGCGCAGGCGAAGCTGCTGAGCAGCGGTATGAATGCACGCCCATTGAGCCCACACCATCCTAACAATCGGTCCATCAGGAAGGCGGCCCGGGCCAAATACCCCGAGCCTTCGAGCACGCCGATGAAGAAGAACAGAATCAGAATCTGGGGCAAGAAGACGAGCATGCCGCCCACGCCAGCAATGAGGCCATCGACCACCATGGAGCGGACGATTTCGTTTTGGATGCGGTCGCCTACCCAAGTCCCAGCGGCTCCGAAAAGACCCTCAATCCAATCCATCATTGGCGTGGCAAACGTGTAGATCGACTGGAAGACCACGTACATCGTGGCAACAAACACCACTAGCCCAAAGACACGGTGGATAAGAATCGCGTCGATTTTGTCGCTTGTTGAACGCTGTTTGGTCTGAGTTGCTCGCTTGGTCAGGACTTCATCTTGGATGCGATGGGTCCAGTGATAGCGGGCGTCGGCGTCCGACGAAGCTGCGACCGTTTCGCGGAGTTCGGCCTGGGCGGCGGCGAAGGGCTCGGAAAATTCGGGGAAATTCGGGATCGCATCGAGGGCACCATCGCCTTGGCGCATGAGAAGTCGCCGCACCTCGGCCCGGGTGTAATCGACTCCGGCGCGAGCGAGCCGGTCGAGCAGTTCGTCCACATGCAGCTCAATCCGCGGAGGAAGGTCGAGCATGAAAGTCGCGACTTTTGGCTCGCTCAGGGCCCTTGCGAAAGCTTCTTTCAGCTTTTGGCAATCTCGGTCGCGGGTCGCCACCACGGGGATCACGTCCACGGTCAGCCGGTCAGCGAGCAGGTCCAGGTTCAGGTCGAAGCCCGATTTGCCTACCCGGTCCACCATGGTGAGCACGACCAGCATGGGTAGTTGCGTCTCGGCGACCTGGGTGAAGAGGAAAAGGTTGCGCTCTAGGTTCGAGGCGTCAATGACGCAAACGACGAGGTCCGGCTTGGGCCCGTTGCGCCCGAGCAAGGCATCGACCGCCACATGCTCATCCTCAGAAACTGGGGCCAGTGAATAGAGGCCGGGGACATCGAGGAGCTCGACGATTTCGTTTTCGAGCTGGACGAGTCCGCTGACGCGCTCTACGGTGACGCCGGGATAGTTGCCGACCTTCTGGTGCGAGCCAGTGAGCGAGTTGAAAAGGGTCGTCTTGCCCGCGTTCGGGTTGCCAACAATCGCAATCACTCGCGGCCGCGCGAGGACCTCAGAAGTCTGGGAGTCGCTCGATCTCAACGTGCTTCGTCTCATCCTTGCGCAGACAAAGGCGGTATCCGCGCAGGCAAATCTCAACCGGATCGCCAAAGGGAGCGACCTTGATGACCTCAAAAATGGCTCCGGCGGTCAGGCCAAGCTCCATGAGACGCTCGGCTCCCTCGACTTTGCAGTCAACCGCAAGCACCCTGGCCCGCATCCCCATTTTCAGGTCCGAAAAGCTGAACTTCCTTGTCATCACAGGACTTCTTTCAATCTACCCAAAAAAGGCAAGATTGAATTCGATCACGGCGCATCGTCATCCTTGACTTTACCGCAGGATCGCCAGCGGGTGATGGTGAGACTGCAAAGCCAGGTGAACGTGCGGGCGCATGCAGTGGTTCGGCAGAGCGCGCTGGATGCCGGGGACAGCATCCCGACATCCAGCGCCGTCAGGTCAACTCAATCCTTACCAGGATCGAACTGGGCCGCGACCGGATCCACCGGGGTGTTCTGAGCCGAAGAGATCAGCCACTTGGTCCCCTTCTTCACAAGCACGAGCGAGAGGTGCGTGTGGCCACTCGGAATCTTCTGGCC
This sequence comes from Fimbriimonas sp., assembly GCA_049317025.1. Taxonomy (GTDB): domain Bacteria; phylum Armatimonadota; class Fimbriimonadia; order Fimbriimonadales; family Fimbriimonadaceae; genus Fimbriimonas. The sequence continues at coordinate 9,425 of JBMOJD010000040.1, forward strand.
GTCGGGCGTCGTATAGGCACCCATCTTGACCGTTAACACGGCACCAACCACCGAGTTAGCAATCGGCCTCAGGCTAGCCTGTTCGGTGACGTACTCAACGTTCTTAAAGATCGAGTGATGAAATGCCTGGTGGGCTTTGACTACCGAGGGCTTTCCGTTCCACCACATGCCAACTACGTTAACCCACTGGCAATCGTCCGTGAGCAAGGTTGCGTAGAGGTCCATGTCGTGGATGTTCCAAGAGCGTTCGAGTTCCGCGATAGTGTGAACAACGGCAGTCTCCACCTGCTTCGAGATTGGCGCGGATGATTTGGCGTAGGTGACTTTCATGGGCGTTTGGTGATAGGCGATCAGGAGTGACAGTGGTGCGAGCAACATTCCGAGGAGAATGATGGTCTAGCGTCGGGGACCCACGCCTAGTAAGAATCCGACATTGTCGCCGGCTTTGGCGGTCGAGGTTAGCAGGGAGGACGGCGACTCGCCACCAAGGGCCTTGAAGTCATGCACCAGGTGCATCTGATCGAAATATCCAAGTTCGGCCGCGATTTTGCTCCAAGAGAGGTGTGGTGTCATCCTCTTCATATCGAGAGCATGGTTCAGGCGCATCACCCGAAGGTAGCGCTTCGGGGCCACCCCGGTGGCTTGTTTGAAGATCCTCTCGAAGTGTCGCTGCCCCACCATGGAAGCCGAAACCAAGTCGTCAATCGCAAAGGGTGTTGGGCCAAGTGCGATAGATTTGAGCGAGTCTTCAACCGGTCGGTATCGATCGGCAAGGTCTGGGTGCGCGCGTGCCGCAAAACTTCGAAGCCAGATGTTGGCCGCTTCGGTCATTGAATCGAAGTTGGTGCAGTCACCCAACTGCTGATATAGATTCTCTACAGGCAATCCTAAGAGATCAATGGCTGGTACTCCTTTTCCCGCTAGGTCTGCCAACGGTATGCCAAATAGTCGATAGAACCCGGTTGGGTGAAAGGTGACCGTAAAGGTCTGGATCTTGGCCCCCATGAAGAGCTCTAGTCGGCGCACGGCTTGAGTCCCTACGAGCGCAATCCGGGGGACGTCTTCAACCAGACCTTCCTGCTTCACGCGGATGGGGTCACCCAGGTAGAACTCGAGAAACTGCGCCGTCCGGGATGGAAAGATGAGAGGCGAACTGTCCGGCGCGAAGCTACCCACACGGTAGCGATAGTTGGCGACGAATGGCCGCAGGTCGGCCCAAGGTGATGCGACTTGAACCCTGGACTCCATCTTTGTCCATTTTACTCGCTCCAACCGTCCACTCCGACCGAATCGCTAGCCAGCCTTTCCGGCCCGGCGACCGTTCAAGAGCACCCCGATCAGGGTGTTCCGGACCAAAAGCTGGTAGGTCAGAAGCAAAATGCCGAAACTCACGACCATCAATCCCAAGAACTTCACGGGCGCGGCGAGCTGGATTGGCGCCATGACCCCCTGGAGAGCAACCAGCAAGGGCAAATGCATCAAGTACATCCAATAGGATGCATCCGATACATACCGAATCGGTGGCCTTTCGTTCGAAAGAACCCGACGAAATAGCCCGACGGAGCCCGCCACCATTAGCCACGCATAGCTAACCTGCAAGAAATCCGATACCGGGCGCAAGAAGGGCTGCGTTACCAACGCAATTGGAAATACAACTAAGGCCGCTGTTGGCAGAGATACGTACCAATGGCGGCCCAGTTCGCCTTCGCTGTCATCCGCATCGAAATAGAGCACGCCAAAGAAGAAGAACACCCCGTAGTAGATCAAAAGGTGGAGTGGCGGCAGCCATCCTGTTCCTGTGTCGGGACCCAAAGTGTAGCCATACATCCCCATAAAGGCTTGGGGCACAAGCGTCAGCGGAACCAGCCATAGAAATCGCCTTGGCGAAACGACCCATGCGCGAAAGCGCATCCCTGTCGCGACCGCCCGCCGACCCTCCAAAGAGGCCCAAACTGCAAACAACCCGACCAAGAAACACAGGTGCCAAAGGAACCAGAGGTGATCGAAGACGTTCGTCGCCACCAACGGCGCGAGCGGGCTCGTCGTCAAGAACGCATGGTACGACTCTCTAACGCCTGACGGCTTCGGAGCGGCGGGCACCGGTGCGGCGGAAGCTGGCAGCATGGGCAAAAGCCGCGCCCGTCCCGCCTGAATCTCATCAAAAGGCCGGGCCGGAAGTCGGAGGAGACCGTAAAGGAATTGCGTCGTCCCCGCATCCGCGTAGGCAGCATCCGAAGGAATCTGCCCGCTGTTGTTGCGCATCTTGGGGTCTGCGCCCTTGGCCAAAAGGAAGCGACCCACTGCTTCATGCCCGGAAAAGGCCGCCCCATGCAGGGGCGTCGAGCCGTCCACGTTTTGCCCGTTGACTTTCGCGCCGTTCTCAACCAGCCGCTCCGCCATCGCCAGATCGCCCTGCATCGCGGCCCAACCGAGGGGCGTGACGCCAAACTCCGGGTCCCACGCATTCGCATCTTGTCCCGCCCGAAACTCGCGAGTCACCGGCGCCGGAGTCTGCGTCACGACTGAGGAAACCCAGCGAAACAGCGGCAACACCGTCACAAGTCCCAGCAAGCAAGGCAAGAGGACACGCTGCGCCCGATTCGTCACCAACGATTGAAGCCCCTTCCGCCGCCAAATCATCGCCGTGAAGAACCCGCTCAGCACGAAGAACAATTGCATCCGGAACCCATGGACGAATGCGACGAAGGTTCCAAAAGCAGCGCTTTGCTGGGAGTCATGAACCGGCCAAGGCGAAGGATAGAAGGCCAACGCCCCATGCAATGCGATCCCCAACAGCATTGCCCCTGCCCGCAAAGCATCTAGCTCGTGCCGCCGATCTCCACTCGAAACGCTTCTTTCGCTACCTACGACTTCGCTCATCCTATTCCCCAATTCTGCACGATCAGTCACCAGATTTGCGTGTAGCGTCGGGAACGCGGGCACCGGTGAATGATAAGAGATTGCGTTAGGGACTTGGGTGTCAGACGGGAGCAAGGCTCGGAGATGACCTGAAACGCATCAACGGTAGAATTCGTCAGAATTACACCATGGCGCTGAACATCAAAAATCCTGAGGTCGAGCAACTGGCGGCCGATATTGCCCGCGTGACGGGCGAATCGAAGACGGAAGTGATCCGCCAGGCGTTGCTGGATCGAAAAACGCGGATGGGCTTGCCCAGTGTTGAGGAGAGGGTCAAGACCCTGATGGAGGGTCTGGAGCGCGACGTCTGGTCCAAACTCCCCCCCGAAGTACGCGGAAAGCGAATTCCGAAGGAAGAATACGACGCCCTCTTCGAATAGCCATGGTGATTGACACCTCTGCCGTAGTGGCAATCCTTCTGCGTGAGCCCACGAGGGCAGACCTCCTTGCCAAGGTTGTGACAAACACAACCTCCATCGCTGCCCCATCGGTGCTTGAGACCTACATGGTCATGCGCAGGCACCTGGGAGCCTCGACCGAGAGCACGATTTTGGCTGAACTCGAACGGTGGAGAATCACCATCGTGGACTTCACGCCCGAGCACGCGATCGAGGCTACGAGGGCTTTTGACCAATTTGGTAAGGGACGGCATCCGGCCGGGCTCAACTTTGGTGACTGCATTGCCTACGCTCTCGCCAAGGTCTCGCACCAGACGCTCCTCTTTGTCGGGGATGACTTCCGGCTCACGGATATCCGACCGGCCCTCTGAACGAAGCTACCTTTGGGTTACCAAAAGCGCAACGATTTTTCCCGCCGCATTCTTAGCAACCATCAACTTGAACTCCGCGAGGCCCAGCTTGATGCCATAGGACCGACCCCGAGTGCCATCCTTCTCCTCCTCCTTGAGAAATTCAAAGGTCGAAAGCGCCCCCAATGAACGCAAATGACCACTGACCTGCTTCAGTTGATCGGGCGAGACCTTCTTAACGAACGCTTCATCGAATCGATCCACATCGACTTTGCCGCCAAGCAAATCCTCGAAGAGTGCTCGGTCGGAACCAGTCGCCGCCGCGTCATTGTCTGCACTGGCAGGCTGGGATTTGGGATAGAGATCCGGCTCCACCACCGCCATCACTCGCCGACCTAGGTTCGGGCCGACATCGCCCTCCTTGGCAGCAAGGACAATCACGGTTGCGCCCTTCTTCAAAGAGCGGATGATCATAGTGCTGAAGCCATTGATTCCCCCCGCATGGTCGACCAAGATGACCTTCTCCTTGTCCTTTTGAGCCACCCATCCAAAGCCATAGAGATTGCCATACTTAACCGCAACCGGGTCCGGAGTAAACATCAAGGCTTTCTCTTCAGGCGTAAAGAACTTGCCCCGAAGAGCGGCATCCCAGCGGGCCATATCGTAAACTGTCGAAACGATCGCACCGGCAGAGAACGGCCAAGTCATGCTCATCTTGTCGCTTGGCTTGCCGTCGGCCCTGTAGCTCTCCACCACTTTGTGCCGAGATTCTTCGCCTGATCTCTTCATGCCCAGCGGGCCAAAGATCTTCGTCTGTAGCTCGGCAAAGTAGGGCTTGCCAGTGGCCTTCTCAATGATCAAACCAAGAAGAGCATAGCCGGTATTGTTGTAGTGCCAGCCGCCCCCCGGGGCAAAGTCCATCTCCTTCTTGGTTGCGGCATATTCCCAAATCTCCCTTGGGGTTACGGCCTTGCTCACGACCGTGTCAAATGTTGCGAGGTCCGTGTAACTGGGAATTCCCGAGGTGTGTGTGAGCAGTTGGCGAACGGTAGCCGTTCGCCAAGAAGCTGGCACTTCCGGCAAGAACGTACCAAGCTTATCCTGATACCGAAGCTTCTTTTCACGAACCAAGAGCACGACTAGGGCAGCCGTGAACTGTTTCGTGATGGATGCAATCCGGAACACACTGTTGGCGTCTGTCTTGCCATCATCGCTGAAGCCCTTGGCATACACAAGCTTGCCGTCCTGGGCGATGGCAATAGCGAATCGCTTGGAGCCCAACTTGAGTGCCTCGGCGGCAATGGCGTCAACCTTGGCGGCGTAGGGTGCATCAGCGAGAGCAATTAGAAGCGCAACAGACGATAGGAGCATAGTTTGATTATAGCGCGGCGCCGCAATAGCGAGGCCCAAAAGTCACAGCAGGACACTAGCAGATTCCTACCTAATCAAAATGACGAAGGTCAGATAACAAGGTTGCCCCGGGCAGTAATCCTTCCACAAGCCAAATATCCCGACCCTCCTCCTCATTCTCGACTCCATAGGGGTTCGCAGTTTTACCGACTTGCCTTACATTGGCAAACCGCTTCTCGAGCCATCCTCGCGAGTATCCAACCACCAAGAATGGACGACTCAAGTCGATCTTCACATCCCAGAAGGCATTTTGGTTGTGACCGCAAATCGGAATCACGCATTCTCTCGACATCTGCCGAAGGGCGGCGGCCTGCCCATAGTTCGATGTGATTACCTGGCTGGCAGAGTATTGCGTAGCTAACCTATCAATATCGTCAACCCAAGCCCGCCAGCCAATCCTCTCTTTGGAAGCTTCTTGAAGGGGCAGGTACGGGCTTCTAAGAAGTGTTGGTGGCCAGATGGGCATAAGAAGTCCCAAATTGATCACAGCTGCGGCGATCCCACCGGCCTGCCATCGGCCGGAGTTCTTAATCCATATCGATAATTGGATCACCAAGGGAAACATAAAGGGCACGGTGTAGTAGGCCTTGCCCTGAAGGATGAGGTAGATTGCAATTCCTGATAGTGAGAGGAGAATCTCGGGCTGCCTCCATCTCTCTCGAGCGACGGTAGCCAAGGCAACTAGGCCGAGGGGGCCAAGCATCATCAAGCTCATGACCAGATAGGTGAGTGCTGAATCTCGCTCCGCTCGCTGCGCAGCTGCAAATTCGAGAAATGGCCATTGGTGTGTTGCCTGCCATGCAACCCAAGGTAGGGCTCCAAGGGCGCTAGCCAGCACGATTCCAGCGGCAGCGCGCAGATGGCTGCGATCCCGAAGGACCAAGAACATGGCGATGGCGAAAGCTAGCAAGCATCCCGAAGGCTTAATCAGCCCCACAAGGGCGGCTGAGCCAAGGGCTGAAAGCGTTGAATGTCGTGGACAATTACACAGTAGGAGCGTTACGCTGTAGCCCAAGAGAATTGCACCAAGTTGCTCGAAAACTACCGTGCCAAATGTGGTTGCTCCTCCGACGACGCCAGGCAGGGAAACAACAAGTAAGGCTGCAAACCACTGTTGCCCGCGGGAACCACCCAACACTTCGGACCACTTTGTCGCCACCGAAGCCTTCAGCGCAACGGCAATAGCCACCGCAAGGTGCATGAGAAGGAGGTTATAGGAAAGCAGTCTAGCCAGGAGAGGAACTAACAGGGAATGATCGACATACCCCCAATCGAGACACCTTCCGCAATCAATGAAGTAGAGTTCATCCCGATGGATTCCGTAGCCAAGGTAACTTGCTAGACAAAGGACGCACACTCCCATGAAGAGCGTCAGCGCGAAGGCCAGGCGAGAAGGAGTCAAGCTCAACTTGATTGGCATAGTTCTCAGTGGCTCTTGTTTAACAAATCAGTTGTTGAGAGGTGGATCGTCGACAATCGGCAAGATGATCTGGGGTGATAGTGTCCACCATGTTGGTAAGAGGGTGGGACCTGAGGCCCACGAAAGGGTGGCCTCCAGGGTCACCGTGATGCTATACTTGATGGAACAGATTTGACCGCCGGAGCGATTCAGGGTGGCCCTAGGCCGCCTTTTTTGTTCCAAAAGGTCGGGGAGAAACCAAATATGAACGTTCTGCAGCAGTTGCAACAGATCGCCCAGGAGCGCGATATTCCGCTCAATGAGCTTCAACACGAGCTCGAAGAGGCCCTCGCGATTGCCTACAAGAAGTTTATCGCGGTTCCAAACGATACGGAGATCGTGGTCAAGATCAAGCTTGACCCGCTGGCGGCATCAGTGGCCAAGGAGATCGTCGTGTCTCCCATCAACACTCGCTACCAGATCAGCGTTGAGGACGCGCGGAAGCGTCAGCCGGGTGCCCAGATCGGCGACACCATCGAGATGGCGGTGAACCCGAACGATTTCGGACGCATCGCGGCCCAGACATTCAAGCAGGTCTTGAGCCAGAAGCTGCGCGAGGCCGAACAGCGCCGAATTCATGATGTTTTCCACGAGAAAATGGGTGATATCGTGACAGGTACGGTCGCCCGACGCGAAGGCCAGAGCGTCTACGTTTTGGTCAACAAGATCGAAACCGAGTTGCCCAAGCGCGAACAGGTGCCGACCGAGCCATATCGACCGAACGACCGCCTCACCGTGTTCGTTTTCAAGGTGGACGACAGCACCCGCCGTCTGCGCGTCATCGTGAGCCGAACCCACCCGAACTTGTTGCGAAAGCTTTTCGAGCGGGAAGTCCCCGAGATCGAGCAGGGCGTTGTGATCATCAAGAGCGTGGCCCGCGAGCCCGGCCAGCGAAGCAAGATTGCGGTGGCCTCGACCGATGAGCGCGTGGACCCGATCGGTGCGTGCATCGGACAGCGCGGTACGCGCGTGCAGACCATCGTGGACGAGCTCTACGGCGAGAAGATCGACGTCGTGCCGTTCTCCGAAGACCCGAAGACCTTCATCGTGGATGCGCTTTCGCCGGCCAAGGTGAATCACATCAAGATCAACGCCGAAGAGCGCAGCGCGTTCGTAGTGGTGCCCGATACTCAGCTCTCGCTGGCGATTGGCAAGGGCGGACAGAACGTCCGTCTCGCCGCACGTCTGACCGAGTGGAAGATCGACATCCGTAGCGAATCGCAAGCAACCACCGAAGGTAAACCGAAAGGCTAACCTGGCCGAAGGGCAACATGGCGTTCTACTACCATCCTCGGATGCTGAACTACAACTTGGGGGCTCGCCACCCCCTCAAGCCCGAGCGTCTGCGCCGGGCGGTCGAGTTGCTGAAGCGATATGGTGTCGAGCCGGTCGATCCCGGCGCTGGCGATGTCAAGGATGTGCTTCGCTTGCATGCTCCCGACTACGTGGATGCCGTGCGCGAGCTTTCGCTCGATCCGACTGACCCTATTGGTGATGATTACGGGTTATCGGGTGGCGATACCCCCGCGTTCGAAGGCATCTACGAGGCATCACTAGCCTATGTAGCGGGTACTGCCCGCGCTGCCGAAGAGGTTCGAGATGGAAGTCGTTTGGCATTCGGACTTGGCGGGGGCCTGCACCACGCCCACCGGGCCCGAGCAAGCGGATTTTGTGTCTTCGATGACCCCGCGATTGCCTGCCATATCTTGCGCGAACGGTTCGACCGAGTCGCCTACGTGGATATCGACGTCCACCACGGTGATGGTGTGCAAGGGTTATTCGCCAAGGACCCTACCGTACTCACTTGTTCGATACACCAGACCCCCCAGACACTCTTCCCCGGAACTGGTTTTGCCTGGGAAACTGGCCCTGGTAACTCGATAGTGAACGTTCCGGTTGATCCACGGACCCACGGGGAAGAGTGGCTGGAGATGTTCCGCGAGGGCATCATGAGCGCGCTCTTCCGGTTCAATCCCCAGGCGGTCGTGCTGCAGATGGGTGCCGATGCGCACTACCTCGACCCTCTCGCAAATCTATTGGTCTCGCAGGCCTGCTGGCTAGAAGCCGTGGCTGATATTGGCGCCCTAGATCTGCCCACCGTGGCGGTCGGGGGCGGGGGGTACGAGATCACGACGGTGCCGCGGATGTGGGCCTCGGCGGTTCTGACGCTGATGGAGATTCCCTTTGCCGACGAACTTCCGCGCGATCTTGCCGAAGCCTGGGGCACACCAACGTTCAGCGATTGACCTCGCCTCATGTAAACTGAAGCGAAGTGAGGCTATTGCGCTATTTTGGTTTGATATGCCTGATTCCAGCAGTCTTGCACGCGCAGGCTGGGCCGAGCATCGAATCGAAGAGTGCCATCGCGATCGATGCAGAGAGCGGGCGAATCCTTTGGCAGCTCGACGCGGACACCCCGCGATATCCGGCCAGCACCACCAAGGTCATGACCGGACTCCTTCTGGTCGAGCGCACACGCCCGGAAGAAATCATCACGGCGCCGGACGAAATCGATAAGATCACCGGTTCAAGCCTTCATCTAAAGCCAGGCGAAACGCTGACGGCCCACGACCTCTTGCGCGCGATCATGATGCGGAGTGCGAATGATGGATGTGTCGCCCTTGCCGTGCATGTCGCCGATTCCGTGCCCGCCTTTGTGGAGATGATGAATGCCCGCGCGAGGGCGCTGGGGTGCCGCAACACCCGATTCAACAATCCGAACGGACTCAATGACACCCTCCATACGACGAGCGCCCATGACCTCGCTTTGATTGCGCGCGAGGCCATGCGCTACCCTGAGTTTCGCGAAGCGGTTCGGACTCGAAAGGTCCAAATTTCGCGGAGCATCAACACAAAAGACACCTGGATGGTGAACCGGAACAAGTGGCTGGCAAAGGATGCGACCGCCGATGGGATCAAGACCGGGTGGACGGTTCCCTCCGGACACTGCTACGTGGGCAGCGCGACCCGCAAGGGGTTTCGCGTCATTACGGTTCTTTTGGACAGCAAGAATTGGCAACAAGACCACAAGACCTTGCTCGATTGGTCATTTGCCAACTTTGCCCCTAAAACCGTCCTGCGCAAAGGTGAGGTGGTGCACCAGGCCCCGATCGAGGGAGGCGTCAAGGCGAGTCTTCCGGTTACGGTCTCGGCGGACGTGCAGACGGTGATTTCTGCCTCGGATCCGTCGCTCTCCCCCTCCTGGAATATCACAAAACTGAGTGCACCTATCCAGAAAGGTCAAGTTGTGGGTACTGTATCTATCCGCAACGGAGAACAAGAACTAACCGCGGACCTTTTGGCGAACGAATCCATCGAAGCTCGCCCGGCTCCGGCTCGATCATCCATCTCGTTCCTCCTCGGCGGCGCCGGCATGGCGGCAGGACTCTACTATTTGAAACGAAAAGTGAGGATTTTTACTCTTGGAAACTGAACGTCTGCACGTGCGAATTGCTCATAGCGGGCTCTGCTCTAGGCGCGCTGCTGAGCAACTGATCTTGGAAGGTCGGGTGTCCGTCAATGGTGATACGGTGGCAGAACTAGGCGCTAAGGTCACCGAAGATGACGAAGTGCGCGTAGATGGTCAGCCGCTCAGGCCCGCTCGTCTGCTCACCGTCCTATTGAATAAACCTCGGGGCGTGGTCACCACTATGAGCGACCCCCAGCGCCGCGTAACGGTTGTGCGCTATCTTCCCGATCTTGGCGTGACCTTGAAGCCAATTGGTCGGTTGGATATGGACTCCGAAGGCATGCTGCTTTTGACGAATGATGGTGAATTGGCAAATCGCATTTCGCATCCCCGCTGGTCAATTGATAAGGAGTATGTGGTTACGGTGCGGGGAATACCGGATGAGAAGACGATCCAGCGCTTGCGTGGGGGAATCTTCATTGATGGAGCGAAAACCTTGCCTGCTCAGGTGGAAATTATCTTCGCCGGCAAGTCGCGCCTGGCTCGTGGCGACCGCAAGGACCCGAAGGCAGCTTTCTCGCGCAATCGTGCCGGAAGTGATGTGCCTATCGTGGAATCCACGCTGAAGTTCATTCTTCACGAAGGAAGGAAGCGACAGATTCGCCTGATGTGCGAGGCGGTGGGCCACCAGGTGACTTCACTGAAGCGAGTGCGCGTTGGTCCGCTCAAGATGTCGAAGTTGCGCCCAGGTGAGTGTCGCCTCCTTAGTCAGGTTGAAGTTAGCCAATTGCGCCAGGCGGTCGGCCTTGAGGTTGACCCCTTGAGCAAACCAAAGAAGCCCCGTCGCACACCTCGGACCCGACAAGACGCCGCCGTGTGATTGAATGCTGAACGCGCTGCTGTTTGCACTAGCACTTGCGCAAGGACCAGTTCCGCCGGTTGAGTTGCTGGCTAACAGTAGCTTCAACCAAGGACTGAGCGGCTGGAAAGTTGAGGGCAAAGTTACGCTTGCGGCCGGAAAGCCAGTTCTTTCCTTACCAGGAAGCAAGATCAGGCAAAAGTTGACCTTGGGGGGTGCTCATGTTCTGTACTTCCATACGACTCTAAATAGCCCCGAAGGGGCGAATCTTCGCCTTAGATTTCTAGATAGGAAGTCGCGACTACTGGCCGAACAAGCCCAAGCCGCAGGCGCAAACGACCCTAAACCGGGTATCTACACCAAGTCACACGCCTGGACGGCCTTTGTCGAGGTTGTGATCGAGAAGGTATCTTCCTCGAAACCCACGACAATTAGCTCCGTATCTCTAACTCAGGAGGACTATGGGCACCGCACCTACCCATCGAAGGTGGACCTTGGGCGAGCCCTGGTTGCGCCTTGGGAGGGAAGGGAGTCATATCTTGAACCTGTCCTGATTTCTGGACCTGATTCATCGCAACTATCGGGCCAACTCCTCTTCACGCCGACCCGTGTTGTCTCAGTGCAAGACGATTCTCTCAAGACGACCTATCGGGAAGGTGTGGATTACACCGTCAAAGGGCGGGAAATCCTTATGCTTCCCCATTCGAGGATGCCGCATGTGCCCGATTCAAGTTTGGAAAAGGGGGAGTACAAGTGGAACGTCCTCACTGGGAAGCACGTCGTCGTAACGTACCAACACCAGGCTGATTGGAAACCGGACAGCCAACCTGAACCTTCAGCTTTGCCGCGAATCCAAAGGCGACTGGCGAGCAAACAACCAGTCTTAGTCGCCGCTATTGGCGATAGTATCACTCTCGGAATCGGAACATCTGGATACGGCCAACTCCCGCCCTATATGCCGACTTGGCCCCAGCTTGTGGTCGATGGCTTGAAGAAGCACTATCGCAATCCGCGAGTACAACTAGCCAACGCTGCGATGGGGGGTATGACCTCGGATTGGGGAAGAGAGACCACTCCCACGATGGTTGCGACACTGAAACCGGATTTGGTCATTATCGCCTTTGGAATGAATGACTTTTGGTGGATGCCACCCGAGCTACTCCGAGAGAATACCGAGAAGATGATGGCTTCGGTTCGGTCAGAATCTCCTGAGTGCGAGTTCATCCTCATCGCCCCGATCCCGTTTGACCCCATATACGCGAGCGAAGAGCAATACCGGCTCAGGCTTGCCTCCTATGCGCCAGCCCTACAGAATCTGAAAGGAGCAGGAGTTGCGGTTGTGGATATGCACAGCGTTGGCGAGCAACTTTACAAGCGCAAGAAGCCAAAAGACCTCCTCAGCGACCCGTTGCACCCGAACGACTTCCTCGCTAGGATTTACGCCCAACAGGTTTTACGACACCTCGGCTACGGTCGATCTGAATGAGTTGGTCGAGCCGGACCCGCCTATAGGTGCGTACTGATCGATCTGGCCAGCTAACTTCTACATCCACCTTGCCCTGATAGTCACCGAGACCAAAGTGCATAACCAAGTCATTCTGGTTGCCCTCACCCGTGCCTGCTTCGACTTGGCGGGTCAGGATGTGTTCATGCCACTTGCCATCAGTCTTTGTTCGATAACGCAAGCGAACTTGCGCGCCGATGGCGGATCGGTTGACCCGTTTTCCGTCGCCTGAGAGTGAAACCTCCAACCAATGATTGCCCCGGCCTTGATTCACAAATAGGCGCCCAGCGGTCACCAAGTCGGGATAGCCATCTCGGTTGAAATCTGCCCAGGCGGCCTGGTATGTCGGCGCTAGTCTGTCTAGCCGGACAGCACTGGTAAGATCCTCGAACTTGAACTGGCCCTGGTTGCGAAAGAGCACAGGGAAGTTTGGCTTGTTAAACGAAGCAGTTCCATAAACTGTCGTGAAGAAGAGATCAAGCTTCCCATCGTTGTCGAAGTCGGCCGCCGCCGGAGAGGCATACGATTCTTGGTAAAAGACCCCACAGGTGCCTAGGTCAGCAAAGTGATACGCCCCGGTCTTGCCGAGGTTTCGCAGGAAGCGTGACTTTGGCTGGTCCCCGCGCGAATCGACGTGGGCAAAGTTCCCGGCGAAGAGGTCGATCTCACCGTCATTGTCAAAATCCCCCCAGCAAGCCCCAATCGAGTGACCACCATCGAAGCCAGTTGAAGTCGCGACAACATTGAACACCGATGCAATGTCGGAAAAGGAACCCCGACTGTAGGAGATCAGTTGGTTCGGTTGCAGCCGGTAGTTTGAGACATAAACGCTAGCGACACCACTCCGATTGAAGTCACAGGCCGTCACTCCGCGAGTGCGGAACTGCGCCGTATTTCGAACGACCCTAAATCCCTTGCCCTCCTCATTTAGCAAGTTGATGCTCGGGTAAGTGATGTCGCGATCCCAATCTTCGTATCCGCCAATGTATAGGTCAACAAATCGATCCCCATTCAGGTCGGCCCAACAGGCACCGCGCGAAAGGGTAGGGGGCAGACCGGGAATAAGAATCTCCGTGAAACTCTTGCCTGCGTTGTTGCGATACAGCTTTTGCAAAGAGTACGAGAACAGATCCGAAAACCCATCATTGTCATAGTCCGCCGCTACAACCAAGCCTACATCCGCCAAGCGAGTAAACGACTTACCCGCGTTGTTGCGCCAAACCGTTCCCGAAGCACACAGGTCGGGCCAGCCGTCCTGGTCAATGTCAACCCAACAAGCCTGCTCACCGCCAAGGGAAAGCCCAAGTGCCTGTGTCTGATCAACAAACGTAGCAGGCGCAAAGAAACCAAGAATGCCCAGTATCAAACGGGCTTATTTCCAAGGGCCAGACCATTGCCCACCAAGTATTGGTAGCTACCCTCGACCGCATCCAACATATCGGTCGCACAGTGGTCGAGTTCCACAATATGCCAGCGGACAACATCGGGATTGGCCGCGGCCAGAACGCCGGGGATATCGAGCGAGCCCGAACCAACCGCTACCATCGGCTCATCTCGAACCTGCGAACCGTCCTTCACGTGCAGCAGCGGCGCGCGATCGCGGAATCGCCGGACCTGCTCGGCTGGATCATTCGCGCCAAAGTTCGTGCACCAGTAGACGTCGATCTCCAGCTGAAGATCGGGGCAAAGCTCGATCAGGTGGTCGATCCGCAGGGCGCCGTTCATCGGCTCGAACTCGATCCAGTGGTTGTGGAGCGCGTAGGTCAGACCCGCGCGGGCCAAGGCAGGCAAGCCGTAGTTCAGCCTCTCGGCCGTGCGCTTGATCGCGTCCTGTGACTCGAAATCTTGAACCCAAAGCCCGCCGACGAGGTTGGTGGTTCCGAGTTCCTCCGCCGACTGAATCAGCTTTTCGACATTCTCGTCGCTATCCGGCATCGGTCCCCATGTGCTGGAAACGACCATGCCGAGGTCTTCGATCACGGCCCGGAACTCCGTATTCGTGTAGCCAAAGTCCGCGCCGCCCTCCACGCCCTTGTAGCCAATGTCGGCAATCCGCTTCAGGACGTCCAAGTGGCGGCCATCTTTGACTTCTTCGCGAACGGTGTAGAGCTGGATCGAGATCGGTTTCATAGGGCGAACGTTACCCCGAAAAACTTAGTGCCGGACCTCAGCGGGGAGCGCCAAAACGCCTCGGTTCAGCAGAATCGTCCCCGCCGCCACCAAGATCGGCAACATCAACAGATTCAAGACAGGGACCACCCCGATCACGCCACACGCAATGCCAAAACTCAGCGCGCCAGGCAGTCGCCAAGCCAGCCTCAACTGCTGACCAATCAAGACGCCCCGCCGGCCAAACGAGGGGGCGGTAAAGTCATGCAGTCCCAGAAACGCGCCGATCAGAATCGGGACCACCACCGGGACGAAAAAGCTCAAGACGAGACCGACAACTGCCATGGAGCCAGCGAGGGCGAACCGCAAGAGCGTATCGACAAAGCCCGCGACGCGGCCCGGCGGCCGATTCGCGACATGGCCGGAGACAGAAGCCTCGACCTCGCGACTGAGAGAGTCCCACATCATCGCGCTCGCCGTGATCGCAACCGTGACGAACACTGGCCCGCCAACAAACACCCAAACCAGCAGGATGATGGAGAATGAAGCCACTCCCGCCAGAACTGCGGGCCCGGCCACAAGCCCACTGAGCCATGGCACCAAGAACGCAAAGGACGCCACGAGTAACGCGGCCAAGATCGCCAAGGACCACAGCATGGGCCGCCAAACGTAGCCCCAAAGCTCGGGGCGGCGGCGAAAGACACGGAAGGCTACGAGAATCGATCCCAACGCAAGAAAGGACGCCGTCGCACAGTTTTGCGTTTCAGGGCCCAGGACGAAGATGCGGGTATACCAAGCCGTAGTTTGCACTGACCGAAATGTCACAGACGCTTGAGCTGCCGCTGTTTGGATTGGACGACGTTTTCCCCGACGTCCTGTTCATCATTTCGCACCCATCCACCGGGCGCTTCGGTTGCTTTTGCCACGATGGAGTCCATGGCCTGGCCTGTTTCAGCTCCGAGGTGGGTGCCATCCGGTTCTCCGAGCACATCGACCTCAGCGGCATGCAGACGCTCGAAGTGACCTTCGACGAGGCTCGCGAGATCGCCAAGGGCCGCCCTCTTCCAGTCGTTAGTTTGATGCTTTTGGATCAAATTGATGATCCAAAGATCCACTTTGTACGCTAGAATGGTGTCAATCCGCCGTCTTCCAGCAGGAGACTGATGGATTGGGTACCCAATGTTGAGTGACCTGAATCTCGGTGTTCTATTTTTCCTTCAACTCGCCATTATTCTCCTCGCGTGCCGCGTCGTCGGCTACATCGGTAAGTTTTTCGGCCAGACCCAGGTGGTCTGCGAAATGGTTGCCGGAGTCCTGCTAGGACCCTCCCTCTTCGGCCTTCTTGCCCCCGATCTGCAGCAGAGCCTCTTCCCCAAGATGTACGCGCTGAATGTGGACAGCGGGACCCACATGATCAAGCACCCTTCGATGCAGATCTTGTACGTGGCCGCACAGTTGGGCCTCGTGCTCTACATGTTCCTCATCGGTCTTGAGTTCGATGTGAACCTGATCAAGAAAAAGGCGGGCACGGCGATCCTCGTTTCGGGTGCGGGAGTGCTCACTCCTTTCATCCTCGGGTTTGCGTTCGCCCAAATCCTCTTCAAAGAGGGTGGCTTCTTCGGGCCGACCGTGGCCCAGAACATCGGGGCGCTCTACATGGGTGCGGCCATGTGCATCACCGCCTTCCCGATGCTCGCCCGAATCATCTACGAAAACGGCCTCAGCAAAACGTCGATGGGAACCCTAGCGCTCGGCGCAGGCGCGACCGACGACGCGATTGCTTGGTCCATCCTTGCGGTGGTTCTCGCCGTCAACAGCGGCTCCATGCAGATCGCCTACATGGCCATCGGCGGCGGAATCCTATTCGGCATCCTCATGATGACGGTGGGGAAGAAGCTGCTGTCTCGCCTCGGCGATGACAGCGAGAAGACCGGAACCGTCTCGAACCTCCAGTTCGGCATCATGGCCACCTGTCTCATGATCGGGGCCTGGTTCACCGACGCCATCGGCATCTATGCGGTCTTCGGTGCGTTCATCGTGGGCGCGGCCATGCCCCGGGGCAAGTTCAACGAGCTTGTCCAAGAGAAGAGCACGCTGCTGGTCACCACGACCCTGCTGCCGATGTTCTTTGTCTACAGCGGCCTGAACACCAAGATCGGACTGCTAAACACGCCCGCCCTCTGGGGTACCACCGCCATCATCTGCGTTCTTGCCATCGTCGGCAAAGGTGTGGCCTGTGCACTTGCTGCCCGAGCGGGCGGCGAATCTTGGCGCGCAAGCTGGGCCATCGGCACGCTGATGAACTCGCGTGGACTGATGGAACTGATCATTCTGAACATCGGATTGCAGAACAAGGTCATCACCGAAACTCTGTTCACGATGATGGTGATCATGGCCGTCGTCACCACCCTCATGGCCTCGCCGATCTACAGGTGGATCTATGGCCGCGAGATCGAAAAGGTGCGCGCGAGCAACGCGGCTGTCGCCGCCTGAGTACAACGCCGCTTGGCGAGACCAGAATCTCTGGTCTCGCCAAAGTCCTAGCCCTCTCCAACCAGCTTGGTACACTTTGCCCCCGTCATGGCAAAGGACAAACAGAAGAAAAAAGAAGGAGAGACGCCCAAATCGATTCAAAATCGACGGGCGCGGTTTGACTATGCCATCGAAGACTCCATCGAGACCGGCGTGGTCCTCGTCGGATCGGAAGTCAAGAGCGTCTTCAAGGGCCGCGCGAACCTGACCGATTCGTTTTGCATCGTGCGCGGTGGCGAGCTTTGGCTCATCAATGCCGATATCGAGCCGTACGAAAACACCGCTGCCTTCATCCCCGAACGCCGGCGCGACCGAAAGCTCCTGGCCCATCGTCGCGAGATCGTGACCCTAGAGCGCAAGGCAATGGAGAAGGGCTTCGCCCTCATCCCCACGTCGATGTACTTCAAGAACGGCAAGGTAAAGGTCCAAGTCGCGATGGCCCGGGGCAAGAAGGAATACGACAAACGCGACCAGATCGCCAAAGACGACACCCGGCGAGAAGTCGAGCGCATGCGCTCGATGCGAATCTAGTGGGTATCGTTGCCATTAGATGGCACGGCTAGAGACTCTGATCGACACGGATACCTTGCGCGCAAGGGTGGCCGAGATCGCCGCGGAAATTGATCGCGACTACGCCGGACGCAAGCCAATCCTAGTCGGAATTCTCAAGGGCTCCGTCCACTTCCTCAGCGACCTCGCCCGGCAGATTCAACTCGAAACCACCCTGGATTTCATGCGGGTCTCTAGCTACGGAAACGCCCAAGTGACCAGTGGCATCATCCGCATCGGCAAAGACCTCGATGCCAGCATAGAAGATCAAGATGTGATCCTGGTGGAAGACATCGTGGATACCGGACTAACGCTTCACCACCTCCACGACCTACTCCGCACCCGGAAGCCAAAATCGCTTGCCACCGTCGCTTTGCTCTCGAAAAAAGCGAGTAGAAAGGTCGAAGTTCCCGTCGAATACATCGGTTTCGAGATTCCGGATGAATTCGTGGTAGGATATGGTCTGGATTACGCGGAGAGGTATCGAAACCTTCCCGCCATCGTGGTTCTTCACGAATCGTAGTCCTCATCCCAAACATCGAACGGATCGCCTTGGCATTTCGCTACATTCTTTTGGCGAATTTTGCCCGTTCCCAACCGGAGCCGTATGACTCACCAATTCCGTCCACGTAAGAATGACGGTCGCCGCCGAAGCGGAGGCCGCAGTCGCGAAGGTTTGCCACGACAGGATCAAGCTGACCTAGAAAACCTTCCCGAAATTGACTACAACTCCTTCGACCAGATGACCGGGCCGAACCTGATGAAGGAGGCCAAAAAGCTAAAGATCGCGGCCGCCCAGATTCAGTCGATGACCCGCCCCGAGTTGCTCGAGCAGATGCTCGTCCTGGCGAACCAACCCCTCGAAGCCACCTACGCCAAGGGAATCTTGGAACTTGTGAATGATGGCTGGGGCTTCCTGCGCAAAGACAATTACGTCCCCACCCCCAGCGATGTCTATGTTTCGCAGTCGCAAGCCAAGCGATTCGGGCTCCGCGCGGGCGACACCGTTTTCGGCCAGATCCGATTGCCCAAAGAGGGCGAGAAGTACCCCGGCATGCTTCGGGTCGAGAGCGTCAATGGCATCGCCACGGGTGCGCCCGAGATGCAACGCCGCAAGAATTTCGACGAACTCACGCCCCTCTATCCCAATGAAAAGTTGAAGATGGAGACCCTGCCCGAGAACGTCCCCGCTCGCATCGTCGATCTGATTTCACCCATCGGCAAGGGCCAACGTGCCCTGATCGTCTCGCCGCCCAAGGCAGGCAAGACGACGATGATGAAGACCATCGCCAACTCGATCACCGCCAACCACCCCGAGGTCTATTTGATGGTGCTGCTGGTGGATGAGCGTCCGGAAGAAGTCACTGACATGCGGCGTTCCGTTCGCGGCCAGGTGATCTCCTCCACCTTCGACGAGCCCGCCGAAAACCACATGCGCGTGGCCGAGATGTGCTTGGAGCAGGCAAAACGTTTGGTCGAAGCCGGTCGCGATGTCGTGATTGTGCTGGACTCGCTCACCCGACTCTCGCGCGCCTCGAACCTCACGATCAACCCATCGGGCCGCACCCTCACCGGTGGTCTCGACCCCTCCGCCCTCTACCGCCCGCGCCGATTCTTCGGTGCCGCGCGCAACATTGAGGAAGGCGGCTCGCTCACCATCGTGGCTTCGGTCCTCGTCGATACCGGCTCCAAGATGGACGAATCGATTTTCGAGGAACTCAAGGGCACCGGCAATAGCGAAATTGTCCTCGACCGCGAGCTGTCCGAGCGCCGAATCTGGCCCGCCATCGACGTTCGCCGAAGTTCGACCCGCCACGAAGAGCTGCTCTTCAATAAGGAAGAGCTAGAAGGCGTGGTCCAGCTGCGACGCTTGCTCGCCAAGGAACAGAACTCGATCGAGGCGACCGAGAACGTCATCAAGCTCCTCAAGCGGACCCCGTCGAACGCCGTCTTCCTCGACAGCGTCATCGCCAAGACCAGGACCTAAGGTCTTATGTGGTGCCACTGGATAGCCAGATGATTGCGCTGGCGTATCCAGTGCCGCTTGCGAACAGTTCGTGGCATTCCACTGGATGCAGGG
>JBMOJD010000041.1:0-28564 GCA_049317025.1 Fimbriimonas sp.
GTGGGGAGGAAGCCGATGTAGAGCCCTCGCTTGTTGGCTTCTTCGACGACGAAATCGACGTGCTCCCAAAACTTCCCGCTCAGATCGGGGGTCGTCGGGTCGTTGTTGGTTAGCGGACGGTCGCCGTAGGCGTTGGGCGTATTGAGGCCGTCGAATTCAGCCAGGGCCACGGCTTGGATCACCGTGAAGCCCTTGCTCTTGCGGTTATCGAGGTAGTGGATGACCTCTTCGCGGGATAGTCGATGGAAGAGCTCCCAAGCAGTGTCGCCCAGCCAGAAGAATGGCTTTCCATCCTGTTCGGTAAGGAACCGTTTGTTCTCGGAGACGCGAAGCAAGGGTAGCGCGGCGAAGGCGAGTAAGCCGAAAGCGGCGGTCATTACCATAGACATAACCATGGATTTAGGTTAGCCGATGCAGGGAGTTTTTGGGTTCGTCCGCTCGGAAAAAAGTGGATGAACTTAAGGATTTTCGTTTTGGTTCGTAACGGCGGACGATCCGTAGTGGGCGATTAGCGAGTTGCCCCCGAGTACGTTGGGTTCAGGTCGACGGGGGTGGACCAGGCAATCCGGCCGTCCGCGCTCAGTTGAGACTGCTTCCGGTGTGCTGAGGGTTGTTGCCGACCCCGCGCTAGGTGTTGAACTGGGCCGAAGCAACGGACCAGAGCGCGAGGAGAGCCAGACTAGCGAGGATAGGCGTTCTGTTCATGGGACCTGGCAAGAATATTCGCGGGGTCCCTAAGTCTCATTCTTTGGAAGGAAGGAAAACACCACTATCGTCGCATTCGCGTTAGCTTCCGCTTGTCCGAACCTAGCTTTCCATCGCTGGTGCCGAGAATCTTGCGCAGGGCGTTGATTTCGTCACGCACTCCAGCGGCCTTCTCGAACTCCATCGCCTTCGCCAGGTCTTTCATGTCTCGCTCCAGCGAGGAGATCAGCATGGGGATATCCTCGACTCGAATCGGCTGGCCATCTTTGAGGGCAGCGTTGGCATCGTCGGAGTACTGGGCGGCGACGTCTTTGACGGCGTCGTAGGATCGGACAGTTTCGCGGACCATCTTGGCAACCGTGGTCGGCGACGTGCCGTGGGAATCGTTGTATTGCTGCTGGGTTGCTCGGCGGCGGTTGGTTTCGCCGATGGCGCGCTCCATGGAGCCAGTGATGTGGTCGGCGTACATGATGACGGTTCCATTCACGTTTCGAGCGGCGCGGCCGATGGTCTGGATCAAGGAAGTCTCCGACCGCAGGAAGCCTTCTTTGTCGGCATCGAGAATGGCGACAAGGGTTACCTCGGGGAGGTCGAGACCTTCGCGGAGGAGGTTGACGCCGACGAGGACATCGTAGACGCCGAGTCGGAGGTCGCGCAGAATCTCGGGTCGCTCCAGGGAGTGGACGTTGGAGTGGATGTATTGCACCTTGACTCCGAGGTCCTGGAGGTACCCGGTGAGGTCCTCGGACATCTTCTTGGTGAGGGTGGTGACGAGGCACCGCTGTTTGAGGGCGACCCGGTCTTGGATCTCCTTCATCAGGTCGTCGATTTGGCCGGTGGTGGGGCGAATGGAGATCTCTGGATCGACAACGTAGGTGGGGCGAATAATCTGCTCAACCTGCTGGGCTTGAGTTTCTTTTTCGAATGGCCCGGGCGTCGCGCTCACGTAGATGACCTGGGGCACTCGTTCGAGAAACTCTTCGAACTTGAGCGGGCGGTTGTCGAGGGCGCTGGGTAGGCGGAAACCGTAGTCCACGAGGACGGATTTGCGCTGCTTGTCGCCGTTGAACATGGCCCGAATCTGGGGCAGGGTTTGGTGCGACTCGTCGATGAAGACGATGGAATCGCTGGGGAGAAAGTCGAGCAGCGTATAAGGTGCGGAGCCAGGTTCGCGGCCATCGAAGTAGCGCGAGTAGTTCTCGATGCCTTGGCAGTAGCCGACTTCCTTCATCATTTCGAGGTCAAAATCGACGCGCTGGCGCAGGCGCTGGGCCTCGATGAGCTTGCCTTGCGAGGTGAATAGCTCGCATTGCTGCTCCATTTCTTGGCGGATCAAGACCATCACGTCTTCAAGCTGCTCCCAGGGGGTCACGTAATGGGTGGCGGGGAAGATGCTGATCTGGCTTGGCTCGTCGAGGACGTCTTGGGTGAGCGGGTCGAAGAGTCGGATGCGCTCGACGGTGTCGCCGTAGAACTCTACCCTCGTCACGACGTCCTCGTCCTTGGGAAGAATCTCCAAGGTGTCGCCGCGAACTCGGAATGTGCCGCGCTCGAGCACGACGTTGTTCCGGGTGAACTGCATCTGGATCAGTTTTTCGAGGGCGGCGTCCAGGTCGAACGTTTGGCCGGTCTGGAAGGTGACGACCGCCTCGGAATAGCGATCTGGCGAACCCAAGCCGTAGATGCACGACACGGAAGCGACGACGATGACGTCTCGGCGCTCGAGCAGGGCGTGAGTAGCGGCGTGGCGAAGGCGCTCGATCTCATCGTTGACTTGGGAGTCTTTTTCGATATACAGGTCGGCACTGGGGACGTACGCCTCGGGCTGGTAGTAGTCGTAGTAGCTGATGAAGTACTGGACCGAGTTCTCGGCGAAGAACGCGCGGAACTCTTGGCAGAGCTGAGCCGCGAGGGTTTTGTTGTGGGCCAGGATGAGGGCGGGGCGCTGGCTTTGGGCGATGACGCTCGCCATCGTGTAGGTTTTTCCCGTGCCGGTTGCGCCGAGGAGGGTTTGGAACCGGTAGCCCGAATCGAGGCCATCGCAGAGTCCGGCAATCGCCGTCGCCTGGTCACCCTTGGGGGAAAAATCTCCCGAGAGTTGAAAGGGCGTGTCGTACCGGACCAGTTCCATGCTTACTAATATACGTGGAAAAGCGTCTGGTGTCGGGCAGTTTGTCCACGAATGGAAACGTCCCTCCACCCAGTGGGCGAAGGGACGTTCTATGTGCGGTGCTCTCCCTTAGAGGGGGAGAACCCAAACGTTGCGGAACTCCACGTTGCCGTGGTCGCCTTGGAGGACGATCGGGCCGAGAGGGGCCTCGCCCTTGTATTCGCCGTACTGGATGCCGGTCGGGCCGGTGAAGCTGGCGTTGTTGTGGACGACGACGCCGTTGTGGATCACGGTAGCGCGAGCAGGCTCAGTGACCTTACCGGCCGCATCGAATCGAGGGGCTCGGAAGTAAATGTCGAACGTCTGCCATTCGCCACGCTTTTTGCTGGCGTTGATCTTGGCGGGCGTCTGGTCGTAGAGAGCGGCGACACCGTGCTTGTCGGCGGTCGTGCCGAAGTTGTCGAAGATCTGGATCTCATAGCGACCCTGGAATGCAATGCCGGCATTGCCGTCGCCCGTGAGCGGCGTGCGCCACTCGGCGTGGAGGTAGGCATCGCCGAACTCCTGGCGGCTGGTGATGTCCACCTTGTCGTTGGAGTAGCCTTCCTTGCCGAGCTTCCAGCCGGAAGGTTGCTTGGTGTATCGCTTGTAGAAGTTCTTTGCGGCGGCATCGGGCGAGCCATCGAGAAGAACGACCGCGCCAGCGGGAGCCTTGCCCGACACGTTGAGGGCGACGGCGGTCTGATCCTGGGTTCGGGCGACCAGGGCGGTCGAAACGGCGAGGGCGGCAACGCTCGTGAGAGCAACCATGCTCAGTTTCCAATTCATCATCTTTCGGTTCCTTCGGAGTTAGCATTCCCACGGCGTGGTGTTGCTATACGCTCTTGAGCATACTGCGTTTGGGGTCATTTCCACCCTGTGCTCCCAGCATTGGTATAGTGGACTCCTCCATGAGTTTGGGCAATTCTCCCCTCAACATCTTCGGCAATACCGTCACGGTTCAAGTTTCGGGCGCAGATTCCGGCGGCAAGCTCGCGGTGGTGCATGACGTGACGCCCCCATTGGGTGGGCCCCCCCTTCACAAGCACCTCACCGACACGGAAGCGTTCTATGTGCTGGAAGGATCGTTTGTCTTTGAACTCGACGGAGTCCTTCGGACGCTGGGTGTGGGCGAATCGATCACGATTCTTCCTGGAGTCGTCCACCTCTACCAAAATGTCGGCGAGCTACCCGGACGCATGTTGATTGTCACCACCCCCGCCGGTTTGGACGAGTTCTTTGTTGAACTGGATGAGCTGCTGAAATCGTCGGCTGAGCCGGACATGCCCGCCATTGCCGCCCTCCATGGTCGGTTTGGGATGGAATTGCTTGGCCCTCCTTTGGTAGCGCGGACGTAAGGCTGCGAGCGTTCACACTGACAGCAGGCGCGTGACATAAAAAGCATTTAGCTTATTATAGTAATTCTTGTACAAATCCATCATCATCAAGCCCCACCCTCAAGGAGATGAGATCTATCTTGCTTTTGAGTGCAATGGGCCTGCTTGCTGCAGCCGCCAGTGCCAGTATTGTCAACAACGACGGTTTCGAGACGAGCAACGTCCTTCCCGGTGGCTTCAATTACAGTGCTGACCAGGGCGGAACGGTCGCCGCGTCGCCTTGGAGTTTCGCCAGCCGGTCGGGAATCGCCACCAATGGCAGCACGTTCAACGGCTCCGCTTCTGAAGGGTCCGCCTATGCCTTCCTTCAGACCTACGAGCCAACGAGCACAGCATCGGTGAGCCAAGCCGTCACTCTGGTTGCAGGTCAACAGTATCACCTGACTTACGACCTTGCCTCGCGACAAGGCGTCGGATTCGGCGGAACAAATGCTGTCACGGCGACCGTGGATGGCGTCGAAGTCAATGGCACCGTCACCGGTACCAACGGTTGGACTTCGCAAGGCGGCTACTTTGTCGCCACTAACACAGGGGTTCAGAACCTTGCATTCACCGCGACGAGTTTGGACCCTACCAGCCTTGACGCGACCAGCTTTGTCGACCGAGTCGGCATCGAAGCCGTTCCGGAACCCACGACCCTCGCCGTGTTCTGCGCGGGCATGGCCTTGTTGAAGCGACGCAAAAACGCGCGCTAAACTCTCACCTCTGGAGGCAAGTCACTGTTACCTTGCCTCCAGTCAGGATCGTATGACTACAGAACTCTTGGTTACCGGATACGGCCCCTTCGGGAGCATCAAAGAGAATCCCTCGGAATGGCTCGCCAGCAACATCGGGCTCCGCCACCAGATTCTTCCCGTGAGCTTTGAGGCGGTCGACGAGTTTTTGACCACGATGGATTCACCTGTGCTCCTATCTTTGGGAGTCCACTCGACGGCGAAGTGCATGCATTTGGAGTGGATCGCCCGCAACCAGGTTGCAGCTTTGCCGGACGCCTTAGGTGTGGTTCGCGAGGGTGAGATCGAAACTGGCGGTCCCGAAGTCATGGCCACGACCCTTTGGTTGGGCACTCGGCTTGACGACGGTCAACTCCCAGATGGTGTGAAAGCGAGTACGAACGCGGGGACTTACCTTTGCAACTACATTTTGTATCGGTCCTTGCGGCTCTTTCCGGATCGGCGGGTCGGCTTTCTCCATGTTCCGACCTTCACGGTGATTCCGGCGAAGAAGCAGCTTGAGATTCTGGAAGAAGTTGTCAGCGTCTTCGTCTGAACCCTTGTTTGTGTCACGATTCCCATTCGATGGCGACGTACGATCTCGGATACCTTGGTGGGGGCCAGTTGGCGCGGATGTCCATCCAGGCCGCTCAGCGCATGGGGCTCCGCTGCCTCAGCCTTGATCCGGGCGAAGTGACTCCCGCCTCGCAAATTTCCCCGGCGATCCAGGGCGCATTGGATGATCCATCGGCGATTGCCGAAGTCTTTAGCTCCTGCGAATTCGTAACCTTGGAGAACGAATTCATCCCTGCGACGGCCATTCGATCTGCCCTTTCGAAGGCGGGCCGCCCCGCGTCTGTGCTCATCCCTGGGGTTGAGACCCTTGAGGTCATTCAAGACAAGTTGACTCAGCGGCTGGCCTATGCCCGCGCCGGAGTGTCTTCGCCGTACGCGGTTTCGCTTGGTGACGGCGGGGTTCGGGCGAAGGCGGAGATTGGGTTCCCAATGGTGCTGAAGGCACGGTTTGGTGGCTACGATGGCAAGGGAACTCGGACGGCCCTGACTGAAGAGGATTTTGAGCAATATCGGCCGCTTTGGGCCGCGGGCGGCTGGCTCGCGGAGAGTTTTGTGCCGTTTCGTCGTGAGTTGGCGGTGATGGTGGTGCGGTCGGGGGCGGTCGAGCGGACTTTTGCCACGGTGGAATCGGTCCAGACGAATCATGTGTGCGATTTGGTCTTCCCTTGCGGGGCGGATGCTTCCGCCATTGCGATTGCGGCTGTTCGTGCGGTCGGTGGTCAGGGACTTTATGGGGTGGAGCTTTTCGAGGATCAGGATGGCCAGTTTTCGGTCAACGAGATCGCTCCGAGGCCCCACAACAGCGGGCATTACACGATGGATGGCTGGAGCGCGAGCCAGTTCCAGGTGCATGTGGCGGCGGTCGTCGGGCTCGCTTTGCCCAGTCTGGTCGAGTTTCGCCCTGTCATCATGGCGAACTTGCTTGGGGTTGAGGGGGCCAACGAGTGGCGAACGGCCCTGCATGACATCGAGGACGAGAATGTCCGGCTTCACTGGTACGGCAAGGCCGAGTCACGTCCGGGACGGAAGATGGGCCACTTGAACTATTTGTGCTCGGATGGATCGGTCGAAAACCACGTTCAGCACGTGATTTCGTTGCGCGAGAAATTCCTTTCCGCTTGGAGGTAGGGGCGAGTAGTACAATGTTCTTGGAGCTGTGCAGGAGAACACCACCGACCACCAATCCGCGTCCATGACCGAGGATGGCGTGACGCAAATGCTTCTCTTGGCCGAGCGCCTGAGAGAGGCAAACGGCGGCACGCTCGACGAGGCCGCGATTTCGGCGGTGGCCGAGGCAACGGGCACCTCGACTGAGGTCGTACGGGTTGCGGTTCGGCTTGGGCCCGCGAACCGAAAGCGGTCGAAACTCGAACAGATTCGGGCTGAGTACCTCGCCCTTGATCCGTTCGTGCGGAGCATGGTTTTTTCGGGCGTCATGGGCGCGGTCACGGCGCTGGGGTACGCGCTGCAAGCCAAGTTTGGCGACGTCACCTACGGCCTCTTTGGCATCGTTTCCCTCGGCGCGTTTGCGCTGGGGCTCTTCAATGTCGCGATGTCGAAAGACGCCAAGTCGAGCAGCTTCTCCGGCGCGGTCTTGGGCGGATTGTTCTTTGTCTGCTTGGCGCTGTTCTCATTGGTTTTGCGTCCGCCGCTGTTGATCTATCCCGCGATCTTGATTCCTTGCGTTTTTGGTGGGGCCTTGGTGGGCTTCTTGCTCCACGGTTTGGGAAGTCGTTTCCGCGATGCGGTGGGCCTTAAGGACCCGGCGAAGGAGCGGCAGGACCTGCTGAAGCAGTTGGTTGACCTCCAGGACAAGCTGCGGAGCGGCGAACAAAGCATCACCTTCCTCAGCGTGGACATTGTCGGCTCGACCCGGATGAAGACCATGGCCGACCCGCTGTCGGTTGAGTTCACCTTCACCGAGTACCACCGGTTTGTTGAGACGATCACCCAGAAGCATGGCGGGCGAGTCCACTCCACGGCGGGCGATGGCGTGACAGCGGCGTTTGACCATCCGCAGCAGGCGTTTGCGGCGGCGCGTAACATCCAAACTGGCATCATCGAGCTCAACACGTATCGGAACAAGATCGGCCAGCCGATTGTGTTGCGCTGCGGCGTCCACACCGGCAAGGTCGTTACCCCGCAGGCGGGTGACATCACTTCGGTGAACTTTGCCCACGTGATCGATATTTCGGCCCACATTCAGAAGCAAGCGCCCGCTGGCGGCATTGCCGTGAGCGATGCGTCTGCCGTTCATATCCAGGGCGGACTGCAGGCCATCGGCACTGAGCGCATCGAGACCGACGATGTGAAAGGGACGATCTGGGTCCCGCGCCGCATGGCGGTGCCCAAGCCGAATCTCGGTTCGAGCGAACCCGCGACTTCCTGAATCTGCGCGTGCAGAGGGCAACTTCGCTGTTCCGCGCAAGCGACGTTCCGCCCAACATTGCTCTTTTGGGACCTTAACCACCTAAAATCCCACGCCTTCAAACTGGCTCCAGGCTCGTTGATTCCGGTTTCGCGGGGTAATGCCAGCTGAATAGGCTCAGCCGCGACTTGACTCCACAAGGATACCAGTATTTTAGCTAGGTTTATTTGGGGGGAGGGAAATCGACTCACGTGTCATAAATCTGTAGTATTGTGAAAGTGAAGTGTTGGGAAAATATTTCGTGAATGGCTTGGGTCTTATGTGGGCAATTTCTGCCGCTGCTAAGGTTTTAGCGTGGCGCGAATTCTTGGATGCCCACTGGTATTCGAGGCTCATTCCTGAGATTGGCCTAGTGCCGCCCATCGCAGTCATCGCCATAGGCTTCGAAGTGCTAGCTTCGGTGCTCTTGTTCTTGCCGAGGCAAAGAAGACGGGGACTGCTCCTCTCCTACTTGATGGCCGTGACATTCGTTGGCTATCATGCCTGGCGTCAGCTAACGGGCCTGACGGCTCCTTGTCATTGCTTTGGCATTCTCTTCACGCTTTCGGCCGCGGCTGGCATAGGATTGAACCTATTCTTAGCCGTGGCGTCTGGTTGGACTTTGAAAAATGAAGACAAAATTTGCGTTTCGAACTTTGCTAGCTAAGCTAGCAGTTGCGGCTCTTCCCATGATTGTGGGACTTACAGGCTTGGCTGCTTCAACTCGCATTGTGTGGGCAGACGGGAATCAAGTTGGTGGGTGGGACTGCGTTGGAACGACGTGCACTGGCCCGTCCATCTCATGCAACAGTGGCATTAGCAAGCTCAAGGTTGTCTACTATCCCAAATCGTCCTGTGTGTACTCGCCATTCTCTGACGGCACTTGCCAAAATCGCTCGCTTCTTTGCTACAACACAAAGAAATACGTGTCGTTCTACTGCACAACCCTGATTTCGGACACGGACACTTATCAAGATGCGTGCGGCTTATAGCTTTGCTCTGTTTGCATTGATTAACAGCGCCGCGATAGCGGCCGATCGCGATGCGATCGTAAATCGATTGAGGGAGGAGGCGCGGGAAGGCTACGCAGTGACATACACACTGCACTCAAAATCGGCGAAAGGGTCCACACGTATAGTCGCCGGATGGCAAGGTGACCGGGAGGTCTTCACGCGTCAGGAACTGGATGAGGATGGCAAGCCGAACCTTCGCCATCCAGCGGTTATGGTCGTCAATGTGCCAAGCCAGAGTCTTTCGATGTCAGCCATGCCGGGAAACAAGAAGACGGGGCCAATTGTTGGCGCGGCTCGGGAAAAGCCCAGGAGTACCGAGGCCCTACGTCCGATGTTTGATATTCTGGAAGATCAGCCCTTGTGGCAAAGAGTAGCTTCAGCCAAGAGTATTGAAAACGTCGGTGGGAAAGTAATCGTCCGTGGAGAGCTTAACCCCGAAGTCCGGTTTACTGTTGCGCTTGAGGACCGAGGTGGTAGCCTCGTAGTAGTGAACCAGCAGATCACGGCTTCCGATGGTGGTCAGTTGCAGCGCCAGCTTGATACACCAGGTCCAGTCAAGGCGGGAAGTGTCTATAGCCAATTGGCTCGTTCATCCGATAGGGAGCCCTGGAGTGAATCGGAGTATCGTGTAGAGGTATGGGAGAGGAAACCCCTCCCAGAATCAGCAACAGCAGTCAAGATGCCAGCCCATTCACGTCTCCGGGATATGGAAGAGGGAGTGGACTATCGAACCCAATCCGATGGGTCTTTACAGCGCACCGGCACGACACCAGAAAGGCAACAGTGGGAAAGTTGGCGAATTTGGGGCTGGGTGACCCTGATAGGTGCTTTTGTCCTCGCACTTTCGGTCTATCGACTGATCATCAAGAAGTAATCCTTAGACGAGCCATGTGTAGCACATTCAGCCGCAGGACACTACCCTGCCCGCTCGCTCAGCCAAAATGGATGGGTGAGACGCATCCAGGTGATTGATTCCCATACCGAGGGTGAGCCGACGCGGGTGGTGATCGGGGGATTGCCGGATTTGGGCCCGGGCGACATGGCGGCGCGCTTGCGAAGGCTCGGCGAGGAGTTCGATGCCTACCGTCGCATGCTCGTGCTGGAACCGAGAGGGCACGATGCTTGGGTGGCGGCGATCCTGCAAGAGCCGACCGAGCCGGGGCACGACGCGGGGGTTTTGTTTGTCAACAATGCGGGCCCCTTGGGAATGTGTGGCCACGGAACGATTGGGGTCGTTCGCACCCTGCAACACTTGGGTCGGTTGCCTTCGGACGAAGTGCGACTGGAGACGCCAGTTGGCTCGGTCAGTGCGAAGGTTTTGCCCGATGGCCGGGTCGCGATTCGGAATGTTGCCTCCTACCTTGGCGATGCGGATGTGGAAGTCCTCGGATTGCGGGGTGATGTCGCGTGGGGAGGGAACTGGTTCTTCATCGCGCCTTCGCCGATCCCGATTGTGCTGGAGAACCTGACCGAGCTGACGGCTCTTTCGTGGCAGATTCGGCATGAGTTGGCCTCGATGGGTCATGGGAAGGTGGACCACATCGAGCTCTTTGGACCTTCGGAGGTCGCCGACTGCCGGAACTTCGTGCTTTGTCCCGGCGGCGCCTACGATCGGTCGCCCTGCGGCACGGGCACGAGTGCGAAACTGGCGACACTCTACGCCCATGGGCGTCTTGCGCTGGGTGAGAGCTACCGAGTGGAGAGCATCCTCGGGGGCATTTTCGAAGGATCGTTGGAGGAAACCGATGCGGGCCTGATTCCGACGATTCGGGGGCGTGCGTTCATCACGGCGGAATCGACGCTGCTCATCGAAGACGCCGACCCATTTGGCTGGGGGATTGGCTCGTGAAGGTGGCGGTTCTCGGGGGTGGAGTGATTGGGCTTTGCTGTGCGCTCTCGCTCCAGCGGCGCGGCTTTGAGGTGGTTCTGGTGGATTCCAAGCCTGCCGAGGCTGATCGTTGCAGCAATGGCAATGCGGGAATGGTGACGCCCAGCCACTTCATCCCGTTGGCCGCTCCGGGCATGATCGCGCTGGGCCTGAGGATGATGCGGGATCCGAAGGGGCCGTTTCGCATCCGGCCAAGTTTCGATCCGGGCCTACTGGGCTGGATGATCCAGTTCGCGGCCCATGCCAACCAGGCCAACGTGGACGGTTCGGCGGAGCTTCTTGCTCAGCTGAATCTGGCGAGCCGCGACCTCTATGCCCGCTATGAATCCGAGTTTGGCCCCTTTCGCTATGGCCAAAAGGGCATCTTTATGGTCGGGCAAAGCGAAGCCACCCTCGCCCACGAGCGGGATGCATTGCCTCTCGCTCGGGGTCTGGGGATCGACGCCGAGTGGGTCCCCAAGAGTGAAATTGCCCGGATAGAGCCGAACATCGACCTTCGGGCCGAGGGTGGCATTTGGTACTCGTGCGATGGCACGCTGAACCCGATGGAATTCTTGCGCCAGGCTCGGGCCTCGTTTTTGGCTCATGGAGGCAACGAGTTGGTGGGCACGGTAGAGAAGGTTTCGCCGACATCGGGGCGGCTCGATTCTGTGCTCGTTGATGGCGAAGAACTGGATGCGCACGGCTTCGTACTCACGGCGGGCGTGTGGACCGAGCGACTTCTGGGCTCGCGGATGCCGCTCCAGCCGGGCAAAGGCTATAGCTTTGTTCTCCCGCACCAGCAGCCCGCGCCCAGTGTGGCGACGATCTTGCTGGAGGCCCGCGTGGCGGTGACGCCCTACGCCGAAGGGACTCGCTTTGCGGGCACGATGGAGGTTGGCGACTGGTCGGATGAGGTTTCCACCGCCCGGGTCGAGGGAATCTGCGAAGCCATTCCGCGATCGTATCCGCAACTCGCGGGCAAGGTGACTCCGAAGGATGTTTGGCACGGCCACCGGCCCTGCTCACCCGATGGCGTGCCCTACATCGGGGCGGTTCGGGGCGTTTCGAACCTCTGGGTCGCGGCGGGCCACGCGATGATGGGCATGAGCCTGGGGCCGATCACGGGTGAGATCATCGCGGATGGAATCCAGGGCAAGCCTACGGGATTCGACATGCAAAGACTGAGTCCGAACCGGTTTGCCTAGGTAATCTGACCTCCAGATGACACCAACCTGGACCGGGATTTACCCTGCCATCACCACGCCTTTTGATAGCCAAGGCGACGTGGACTACGATTTCCTCGCCGAGCACGCCAAGTGGCTCATGGCCAATGGGTGCCACGGGATTGTGGTCTGCGGTTCGCTCGGGGAGGGCGCGACGCTGACCCTCGGCGAGCGCGAGGGTATCTGTGAAGTAGTGTCGCGGGCCATCGGCGATGCACCCACGATCTGCGGGATTGCCGCCCTTAGCACCGATGCGGCGATCACCCAAGCCAAGGTCGCGGAATCGGCGGGCTGCTCGGGCTTGATGGTTCTGCCTGCCTACAGTTACAGCACTGATTGGCGCGAGGCGAAGGCGCACGTGGTGAGCGTGATGCGGTCAACCAGCCTATCGTGCATGCTCTACAACAACCCGATCAGCTACAAGACGGACTACACGCCGGAGAACATCGCCGAGCTGGCGGGCGAGCTTGAGAATTTCCACGCAGTCAAGGAATCCAGCGCGGACGTGCGTCGTTTGGCCGCGATTCGAGCCTTGATCGGCAATCGATTGATGCTGATGGTGGGCGTCGATGACCTCATCGTCGAGGCACTGCGGGCCGGGGCCGATGGTTGGATCGCGGGTCTGGTCAATGCATTCCCGCGCGAATCGGCGGCGATTTATCACTGGACGCACCAGGGCCGCCATCGTGAAGTGGACGAGCTTTACCAGTGGTTCTTGCCCTTGCTTCGGCTGGACGTCGTGCCTAAGTTGGTTCAGTTGATCAAGCTGGCGCAGGCGGAGGTAGGGATGGGATCCCCGGTGGTCCGGGCCCCGCGCTTGGAGCTTGAAGAAAAGGAACTTGAAGAGGCACTCGCGATCATTCGGCGTGGCCTCGACACTCGCCCGGCGGTGGACCTACCGTGATTCGCTCGCTGATTGGTTTTCAGGTTTCGGCGACCCCGGGCCGCGAGTGGCAGGTTGCTTCTTGTACCGATGGCTCCCTTGGGCCGGTGGTGGTTTCGGCGGACCTCTCGGACTTGGAATCGGCGGTCGCATTGGCGGAGCAGGCTTTCCCGATTTTTGCTGAACTCGATCTTGCCGACCGGGCTCGATTCTTGCGGGCGATTGCCGATGAGATCGAGGCCGACCAAGAGGCGATCTTGGCCTCGGCCCAGCGGGAGACAGCGTTGCCGCTGGCGAGATTCCAAGGCGAACTGGCCCGCACCTGCTTCCAGTTGCGGTGCAATGCGGAATGGAGCGAATCGGGCGACTGGCTCGATATCCGGAAGGATCCGGCTTTGCCGGACCGCAAGCCCGCGCCGAAGCCAGAGCTTCGCTCGGCCATGCTTCCGCTTGGGCCGGTGGTGGTTTTTGGTGCCGCCAATTTCCCCTTGGCGTACTCGACGGCGGGGAACGACACGGCTTCGGCCCTGGCCACCGGATGCCCAGTGATCGTAAAGTCACACCCTGCCCATCCGGAGACTTCGTGGCGCGTAGGACTTGCCATTGTCCGGGCTGCGCAATCGACGGACATGCCTGAGGGCGTGTTCTCGCTCCTGTTCGACGATGGGCTGGAGGTCGGTCAGGGGCTGGTGGTGCACCCGGCGATCAGCGCGATTGGGTTTACCGGATCGCGTGCCGGAGGCAACGCGATCCTAAAAGCGGCTCAGGCAAGGCCAACACCGATTCCGGTCTACGCCGAAATGAGCAGCGTCAACCCCACCTTCGTTCTCAACGGAGCGCGGGGGGGGCACTCGGAGAACTTCGCCAAAGATTTAGTCGCGAGCGTCACCTTGGGAGTTGGGCAGTTTTGCACAAATCCAGGAATTGTGATATTAGTTGGTGATGATCCTTCGGACTTCTTGAGTGATTTTTCCGAGAAGCTGAGCGCGGTCGCAAAAACGACGATGCTCACCGATGGGATCGCGGCGGCGTACGAGCGGGGACTGGCTAATCTGGCTGCCCTGGGGGCGAAGCCACTGTTTGAGGCTACGCCGGGCGGCCCGGCCGCCTTCGTGATTGACCACGCGGCGTTCTTGGCTGAGCCGGAATTCCAGCAGGAAGTGTTCGGCCCCTCGACGCTCTTCGTCACGTGCCCGGGCCTTGCCGAGGCGGTCGAGATCGCGCGGAAGATGGAGGGTCAGCTCACCGCGGGCATTCACGGCGGTGAGCATGAACTTGCGGCGGCACATCCGCTCTTTGCCGAGTTGGCCAGGATCGCGGGCCGGGTGATGGTGAACCAGTTCCCGACTGGGGTCGAAGTCAGCAACGCCGTTGTGCACGGCGGGCCGCATCCTTCCACCTCGGATGGTCGCACCACTTCGGTGGGCCACCGAGCCCTCCACCGCTGGACGCGGCCAGTTTGCTACCAAAATGTTCCTGAATTCTTGCTTCCCAAGGTACTCCGATGATCAACGCTGCTCTCTTCCTCCTTGCGACTTCAACCATGGAAACAAACGTCAATCCGCCCGCGCCATTCGGAACCGTTCCCTCGGCTCGTCATCTTAAGTGGCACGAGCTTGAGACCTACGGGTTTGTCCACTTCACCATCAACACCTTCACCGATCGTGAGTGGGGCAATGGCGACGAGGACCCGAAGCTGTTCAATCCTACGGCGTTCGATGCCGACCAGATCGTGCGGGCATTCAAAGCCGGTGGCTTGAAAGGGCTGATCTTGACGGCCAAGCATCACGACGGCTTCTGCCTTTGGCCGACAAAAACGACGGATCACGACATCAGCCAGAGCCCTTGGAAGGGTGGCAAAGGCGACATGGTGCGCGAGTTTGCCGATGCCTGCAAGCGAGGCGGGATCAAATTTGGCGTTTACCTTTCGCCTTGGGATCGCAACAATGCGCGGTACGGCAAGCCGGAATACCCCGACCTCTATCGCGCTCAGTTGCGCGAGCTGATGACTCAGTACGGGCCGCTCTTCGAGATTTGGCACGACGGGGCGAACGGCGGCGATGGCTACTACGGAGGTGCCCGCGAGAAGCGGAGCATCGACCCGCAAACCTATTATGAATGGCCGAAAACGTGGGCGATGATTCGCGAGTTACAGCCGAACGCGGTGGTTTTCTCGGACGTGGGGCCGGACATTCGATGGGTCGGCAACGAGAGCGGCTACGCGGCCGAGACTTCGTGGGCGACCTACACGCCAGCGGGACCAGAGCCAGGGAAGCTTCCCGCCCCCGGATACACCGATTCGGCGAAGGGCGAAGTCGGAACTTGGGGTGGCAAGTACTGGATTCCGGCCGAGTGCGATGTCTCGATTCGGCCCGGCTGGTTCTGGCACGAGGCGGAGAATGGCCGGGTGAAGACGCCGCAGCAACTCACTGA
This sequence comes from Fimbriimonas sp., assembly GCA_049317025.1. GTDB lineage: Bacteria > Armatimonadota > Fimbriimonadia > Fimbriimonadales > Fimbriimonadaceae > Fimbriimonas. The sequence goes on from JBMOJD010000041.1 coordinate 15,370, forward strand.
CCTCTACTTCCGGTCAGTCGGTCACGGCGGGAGTTTCTTGCTGAACATTCCGCCGGATCGGCGCGGACTCGTGCACGAAAACGACCAGAAGTCGCTGACTGCTTTTGGGGCACATGTCCGGGCGACATTTGCCCAGAACTTTGCTAAGGGGGCCAAGGTTTCGGCGACCAATGTGCGCGGAAGTGCCGGGAAGTTTGGGGCGGGGCAGGTCTTGGATGGTTCTTGGCAGACCTATTGGGCCACGGATGATAGCGTGAAGACGGCAAGCCTAACTTTGGACCTCGGTGAAGCGAAGAGTTTCAACGTTGTCCGGATTCGGGAAGCGCTGCCGTTTGGCCATCGCGTGATTGGCTGGTCCGTTGAGGCGGATGGCAAGGAAATCGCCAAGGGGCAGAGCATCGGTGCTTGCCGATTGGTGCGGTTGGGCCAGAACGTCACGGCCAAGTCGGTGACCGTCCGGTTTGACGGTGCGGCGAGTCTGGCGATTACTGAGGTCGGGCTCTTCGCCGAGCCGAGTTTCTGACGGAGGCCTCTATGTCACAACCAAGCCGATTCGTGATGGTGGGGGCGGGGTTTTGGGCTCCATATCAGCTTTCGGCTTGGGGTGAGCACCCGGATGCGCAATGCGTGGGCATAGTGGATCGGGACGTGGACCGGGCCGAGCATCTGGCTTTTCGGTTCGGAGTGCCGTTCTTCTCGGCTGAGTTGGAAGATGCCATCGCGGCCACGGAGCCGGACTTCCTGGATATCGTCACACACCCCTCCACCCATCGTCCCCTTGTGATGGAGGCGCTGGACCTCGGCATCCCGGTGATCACGCAGAAGCCGATGGCGGAGACTTGGGACGATGCCAAGCACATGGTGCAGTCTTGTTCGGATGCCCAGGTTCCGTTGCTGGTGCACGAAAATTGGCGCTGGCAGCATCCTTTGCGCCATTTGCACCGGGCGCTTGGGAGCGGCAAGTTGGGGCGAATCTTGCGGGCCCGTATCACGTTCATTACCGGAGCAAACATTCTTGCCAATCAGCCCTATTTGGGTGAGCTAGAGGAATACCTTCTGATGGACCTCGGGGTTCATATTCTCGACGTTGCGCGGTTTCTCTTTGGCGAAGCAGAGAGTCTAGTCTGCCAACTTGATCGGGCCCATCCTCATATCAAGGGTGAGGACATGGCGACGGTGATGCTCAAGATGGGGGGAGTGACGGTCACCTGCGAGATGGCGGAAGCGGAGACCCCGTTGCGCCATGATCAGGGCGAAACCTTTGTCTTCATTGAAGGCGACCAGGGATCGCTGGAGCTTGGGCCAGGCTATCAGTTGTACTCCACTACGCGGGATGGAACCACCGTTGAGAGTGTGGCACCGCCTGAATACGCCTGGACACATCCCGACTACGCCCTTTACCAGAGCGCGATGGTCCCTTGCCTTGGCAACTTGCTCGGTGCGCTTCGCAAGCAGAACCGCGCGGAAACTACGGGGCTTGATAACCTTGAAACCCTTCGGCTGGTCCACGCCGCTTATCAGTCGGCGCGTGAAGAGAGGGTTGTTCGCTTGCGGGAGCTTCTTTGAAAGGTCGGGCGCTGGTGCTTTTGCCCGTCGTTCTCCTTGGGTGCAAGGGGCCGGATCAGAGTTGGATGCCGATGGCGGTGGGGAAGTCTTGGACCTACGTGGTAGTGATTCGGGGGGAGTTTTCCCGGATTGATGTCCGAGTGGAGCGCTCGATTGCCGTGGGTGACGCCAGTGGCTTTGAGCTCAGAAGTTCGCTCGGGACCTCGCGATTCGCTTGGTTCGGAGGCAAGCTGATCACGACGGAATTGGCCGGGGCCAGGGTCTCACCGCCGCTTCCCATCCTGGACCCCTCGGCAAAGGAGGTCAGCTGGACTGGTTACGTGAACACTTTGGGCAAGGCGGAGAAAGCGGAGGCGACCATCAAGATTGAGAAGACCAAGCTTTCGGATGGGTTGCGGACGAAGGACACGTTGCACTCCACGGTCAAGGTTTCGCTTCCTGGGCGCGAAGTCACGCTCGACACGTGGTTTCGCTCGGGCGTAGGCATTGTGCGTCAAGAGCAGCGGACCGGCTCAGACTTGGATTTTTCGCTGAACCTGAAAACGAATCGCTAGGGTTGCTATCTTTGGTGCCAGGCGTCGGTCGGTGGGGCGTCGATAATTTTGACTTGATCCCCAAGCACTTCGCAGCTTTTCCGAAGGGAAGCGGCAAACAGATTCGACTCACGGGCCCAAATCTTGCCCAAACGGGCTTCGAGATTGGGTTGGAGGCCGGAGGCTACACGGCGGAGATAAAAGTTTAGGATCGGGGTCAAGTTCGTCGGCCAGTCGTGAATCGCACCTTTGACGACGTCCCCGATGAGGTAACGATCGCGTCCTTTGACGAGAATTTGTTTCGGGTTTGTGAGTTCCCAGTTGTTCCGGTCTTTCGCCGTTTCAACTTCGGTTGGAACGACTACGACGATAGGAATACCTGAAGTGGCGAGAGGCTTGAGGAAGTTCTCAAAATAGGCCTTTGCCGCCTTTTCGGCTGGGCTAATGAGGAATGGTGGGTCGCCAAGCAGGCTTTCAATAACTCCGTTAACTCGTACTCCGCTTAAGAGTTTCTTGCAGAAATCAGGAATGACTGTCGCAGTATCGGCTATAAACTCCGCTGATGCACCCTCCTGATAGAATGGAATATTCACGGCAGCTAGATCGAAAGGTGCTCGCTGGGTTGGAACGGAGTCACCAGCGAGAACCGAGTGGATGTAGAGTACTGGCTTCGCCATGCTCTCCGCAAAGGCCGCCTCAAAGAATACGTTAGGGTTCAATCCACGCAGGTCGGCAACAACAAAGTCGGCAACCTCGATGTCCTCGATAATGGACTTCATGATCAACCCTGTCGTGTTCGTGATTGTCAGGGTTAAGCCATTTGGCGCGACGTGTTGTTGGAGTTCCTTTTCGATGGCGATCCGCACATGCTCGTAAGGCTTTGACGGATCGTTGGCGTCAAATGGGGTTGCGAAGAAGCCTTCGAAAGTATTGGTTGCCATGGACAATGGCATGTTACTGCAAAGTGATTTGAGCGGACTACCGTCCGCCCAAACCGCTCATCGTGACGCCCTCGATGAAGTACCTCTGAGCAAAGATAAAGAGCAGCAGCACGGGGACCATCGCCATGGTGGTGAAGGCCATGAGCATGCCGGGTTCGGATGCGCGGTCCGAGTTGAAGAGCTGCACCGCGTAACTGATTGTCATGTTCTCGGGTGAGTTCACGTAGATCAGCGGTCCCATGAAGTTGTTCCATGCGCCCATGAAGGTCCAGATCGCCACAACGGCGAGCGCCGGTTTGATCTGGGGAAGCATGACGCGCCAGAACGTGCCGAGGTAGGTGCAACCGTCGATCTTGGCCGCATCCTCTAGCTCCATCGGGATGCCCATGAAGAACTGCCTTAGTAGAAAGACATTGAACGCGGAGGCGAAGAAGGTCGGCACCCACAGGGGCAACAGTGAATCAATCCAGCCCAGCTGGCGGAAGATGAGGAACTGGGGAAGGAGGGTCACGGCCGCAGGCAGCATCATCGTGCTGAGAAGCATGGTGAAGAGGATGTTCTTGCCCGGGAAGCGCAATCGACTAAAGCCGTAGGCGACCACAGAAGAGCTTAGAATCGTGCCAATCACCGAGAGGATGACAAGCAGCAAGGTGTTCTTGACGTACATCAGCCCTTTATTGGTCTCAGGGGGAAGGTAGTCGAGGGCTTCCGAGTAGTTTTGAGTGCGCAATCCGACATTGCGGACCTGCTCGACGCCGCCGGGGAGCGCGGCAAAGGTTTGACCCTTCAAGCTCGCCGGAGTGTCGATCTCGATGAGACGACTGCCGTCTTCCTTATCTTCAATCGCCCGGCCCGTGATATCCTTGCCTTCGTAAGTGCCGTAGACGAGGTCGATCTTGCGAGGCACGATCTTGACCTCGGACTCCTTCGCCTTGAAGGTCATGCCGCGCATCACCATGGGGCGGAGGATGTCAAACCGTATGCGACCATCGGGCTCCTTGCCAACGGCGGTGGCTTGGACGGTTTGCCCCTCGAACGTGCCCTCGTAAGTCGGCAACTTGGGGTCGAGGTAAGGCACTTGCTGCTTCACCTTTGGTACCCAGATGATGCCGTTGGCGGAAGACATATCGCGGTCTTCTTTGAAACTGGTGATGACCAGCCAGGCGAAGGGCAGTCCAAAAACGACGGACCCGGCAAGCAGGGCGGCATGGGTGGCAATACCGGTCGTGATGGCACGGACGCGGCTGGCTCGCTCGGAAATGACCATGGCGACGACTGATGCCACCGCGAGGACGAGGAGGCCAATCGCGGTTCCGAGCTGCATCGGGATGCCGCCGCGTAACCACTCAAACTTCGTCCCGGGATCGCGCAGGGTGAATGTAAGGAAAATCGCACCTGCAATGAACCAGCCGGTGCAAGATTGGATTTGACTCTTTCGCTCTACCAAGGAAAGCGCAGACAGGCCCTGGAGAATCTTGAGGAATCCAATGATGATGCCAGCGCCGCCCGCCCACGCGCCGAGCGGCATGACAACCCAAGTGAGAGGGATGAAGATTGGGGCGGTCTCGTTGGCGGCTTTGCCCGCCCAGCCCGAACCAACAATGATGGCAGCCGCGGCGGCAACAAGCCAAACGGCGACCGGCCCGAGGCTCCCTTTGCCGGCAACATCGCGATCTTGATACGCACGGACACCGAGGACCAAGGCACGGAGCACCGCGAATCCGCCAAACCAGGCGAGCAGGGTGCCGATGGAATAGAGGGTTTCTTTGCTCACTTCTCGGCCTCGTAGTGAACCCAGCGCGGGGCCAACTTAAACTGCATGAAGGTGATGGCGAGGATGATGGCAAAGATCAACCAAGCCAGCGCGCTCGCGTAGCCCATGCTGAAGTACGCGAAGCCGTTGCGGAAGAGGTGATACACCGGCACGAGCAAGGAGTCGGCGGGCCCGACGCCGCCATTCGGGGGCATCATAATGTACACCCGGTCGAATTCTTGCAGGGCACCAATGAAGCCCATGACCGTATTGAAGAAGATGATCGGGCTCAGCTGGGGCAGGGTGATGGACCAGAACTGCTGCTTCGCCGATGCGCCATCGATGTTGGCGGCCTCATAGAGCGTCGTGCTGATCCCCTTCAGGCCGGCAAGCCAAAGGATCATGCCTCCGCCCGCACCCCAAGCTCCCATCAGGATCAGCGAGTTCTTAGACCATGCCTCAGAGTTCAGCCATCCGGGGGTGGCCATTCCGAGCCACTGGGTGAGGGTGGCCATCCAACCAGCATTGATCAAACCCTTGTTGGCGTCGGGCGTCAGGAGCCAGACCCAGAGCACCGCACTCGCCACGCCGGGGACGATGGCGGGCATATAGAACATTGTTCGGTAGAACTTCATACCCCGCACGGCCGCATTCAATAGCAGGGCGATGGCCAAGCCGGTGAAGAGCGAAAGGGGCACGCCGATGGCGGCGAGATAGCCGACGTTGGTCAATGATTTGGCGATATTCGATGCGTCCGACGTGAACAAGGCATTGAAGTTCTTCATGCCCACCCAGCGCGCGTCGCTGAGGACGTTGTACTGGGTGAAGCTGAAGAAGAGCGACGCGATCATCGGGCCGAACACAAACGCGACAAACCCGATGAACCAAGGCGCGATGAGCGCATATCCCCAGAGGGCCTCTTGGCGGGCAAGCGTCTTCAGGTTGAGGCGTCGGAAGGCGAGCCAGGCCCAGATAAGGAGTGCACCACCCAATCCCAACGCCAGATAGAGCGGCAGTTGCATGTTGATGAGGGGATGCTCGAAGGTTTGGGCGTAGTCATCAAGCTCGCGCTGGACCGCGACTTGGCCGACCATCAGAGCGTCCTTCGGCGTCATCTTCTTGAACGCGGCCGTCTCGAGAGCCTTGACGTGCTCGTCCCAAAGTCGCTGGGCCACGAAGGTCGCCGGTCGGATGCGACCGACAGGCATTAGGTCCACGTGCTGGCGCAAGGCTTGGGCGAACTTGGGATCGGCCGGCCGCAGGATGCGGAAAAGCTCCTCATTCGCGACCGCGTTGCCCTGCTGGCGGGGGATGTACGTTCGACCGCGCTGCCGCTCCCATTCGCGTTGGGCGAGGTTTTGCATCACGAGGGCTTCTTTGCTGGTGGCCCATTTGATGAATTTCCAGCCTTCGTCCACGTGTCGCGCGCCTGAGGGAATGACGTAGCAGAAGCCGCCGAGCCAGGTAACGAAGGTGTCCTTTTCGTTGGCGAATCGGCCTCGACGGTAAAACCGGTCGTCGGGCACAGGGGGCGGGGCGGTGGCAAACGGGGTCCCGGGGCCGTAACGGGCGAGCGTGTCACCCAGGATCCAGTCGCCATCGATCTTCATGGCGACCTTGCCGGTCACGAAGGGGTCGTTGAGGCCTGACAAGAATCCAGTCTCGAACGCTTTGGCTTTCTCGTAGCCGCCGATGATGTCGTAGCCATCAACGACGAACTGGAGGGCCTCGACGGCATTGGGCTCGGCGAGGGTGCAGGTCTTGCCATCTGGGCTCAGGAAGCTCGCGTTGTTTTGGAACGCAAACATGTAGAGCCAGGAGTTGCCGTAGTTCGGGATGAAGCCAGCCCGAATGAGCGACCCATCGGGTTTGCGCTCGGTCAGGATTTTGCTGTAGGCCAGGAGCTCGGACCAGGTTCGCGGGGCGCGTTCGGGGTCGAGGCCAGCAGCGGTCAGTTCCTTGGCCTTGTTGCGGAACATCGCTCGGTTCCAGTAAAGCACGCGGTTGTCGGCCCCAGTCGGGATGCCGTAGACTTTGCCTTGGTAGCTTCCTTCGTTCCAAGCGGCGGGATAAAACTTGTCGGCGGTCGGGGTGCCTTCGGGGTCTTTGTCCTTGTCACGGTCAATCAGGTCGCTCAGGGGGCGGAATGCTCCGCGGCTGGCCCAGTCGGAAACCGTGAATCGGTCTTGGTGGACGACATCGGGCGGGACCTTTCCGACGATCGCAGTCATGAGCTTCTGCGGGTTCATGGTGCCTGCGCCCATGGTGAGCAATCGAACTTTGATGGTGGGGTTTCGTCGCTCGAACTCGCGAACCACCGCCTCGAGGCCCTTGGAGTCGGGGCCATAGCCGATGCCCCAAACGATCAGTTCGGTGCGTGCCGTGGCTTGGGCGTAGGTGGTCTTCGGAAGAAGACAAAGGGCAAAGAGGGCTGCCATCCACAACCCGCAAAGAATCCGGCACTGGGTTCTCATAGTCCGACGCCCTCATCATAACCGGAATAATCGAGAATATGTTGGGAATAAAGGGGGTGAGACCGTCTACTTCAACTGAATGATGATGCGGTCGTAGCTCTGGGAGGTTGTGGAGTCGGTGGCATTGCCATACAGCAAAACGATGGACGCCGTGCGGTACCAGCCCTTGATCGTGGCCCCTCGCAAGAAGGAGTCCCACCCGCCGGGGTTGTCTAGTTTCGGCGGGAGAGATCGAAGTAACCCGATTCCGTTTGAGCCGACGAGGGTGCCGTATGGCCGTTGGCCGATGTATGAGTTGAAGTCTTTGAAAGCCGTCGGCTCGGAGTTGGTTACGAGGGCGTCGAGGGCATCCTTGAGGGCGGCAGCCTGTTCTCGTTCGATCTCATCGAGCCGCTTTCGCACGGTTTCATGGGCGTCAACGACTAGGTCGAGCATCGCCTGGGGTTTTTCCGAGTTTGGGGCGTAGCTGACGACGACTCGGTCGCCCAGGTCTTGGTACGTTCTGCCCAGGGCCATGCCGGCCTCCCGAACGGCCTTCTCCATGGCTTCCGGGTCCTCAATCTCCAACATGGCACCCCGGACCATTTCAAGGTTCTTTGACGAGGAAGGAGTTAGGTTCAACTCACCGGCATTGCCATCAGCCTCTAGCTGGAGAATAGTGTTGACTTGGATCTGAAAGCGAAGGTCCTTGGCGGTTTTGATGAGGTAAGGGGCCCTAACTGGGTCGCCATCTCGAAATAGGTCCAACAAGGCCTCGCGCAAACCGTTAGGAGCCCAGATTGATTTGGCCTTTGGCACCTCGGATAGGTGAAAGTAGCCGTAGTGCTGGTCCTTTCTTGTCGCTAACCAGCGGAGCAAGAGGATCTTGGCCCGAATCTTGGTAAAGCCCAGTTCGTCCTCGTTGAGCAGAAGATTGCATTTTGGTCGGCTAAGCTCGGTCCAGCCGTACTTGGCAAGGACCTTTTCTCGTTCGGATTGGTTACGCACTTGATCGAGCTCGTTGAACTGAGAATGCTTGACGATGGTCTTCCCGACTATCAGGTCGGGCAGACTTCTAGGAGCCAAGGCCATGCTTGAAGCGGTGTAGAGCAGTAATGGCAGGATCATGGCTTGTATTCCTAAGTGTATGGGGCCTTCTAGCTCATCCGACGGCTAATGAAAAGACATCGTTCAGGACTATCCACTCGCGAAGCAGAGAATCCCGACGGTCTTTGCGCCGCCTGCCTTCAATGCCTTCGCGCACTCGCGCGCTGTTTGCCCGGATGTGTACACGTCATCGATCAGCATCACGTGCGCGGGTACCAGAGGACCGGCTCCGAACGCACCGACTAGGTTGAGCAGCCGTTGTTCGGTCGTCAGGCCCACTTGGGGGCGTGTCGCCCGCGTGCGGACGAGAAGGCGAGGGCGGACGAGATCGGCGGGGAGTGCTTCGGCCAGCATTTCTGCCTGATTGAAACCGCGTTGGCAGCGGCGACGCCAATGGATTGGAACCGGCACGATGGCATCGGGGAAGTGGCCAAGCGTGTCATAGCCATCGCGAATCAGGGCGGCCATCCGCTTGGCGAGCGCGGTCTTGCGAGCGTATTTCAGTGCCTTCACCGCTTCCATCGCGGGCCCATCGTAGTTGAAGATCGCGTGGGCATAGTCCACGGGCATGAGGGGCAACTCTTTGGATTCCCAGGCCGTGCAGAGTCCAAGGCAACGGTCGCAGGGCGAATCCGGACCGAACCGCTCGCACAGGCTGCACCGCGGTGGATAGACCCAATCCAAAAGACGGTCGAGAAGCACGCAATTAGTCGTACCCAATTGGACCCCGAGGTGCCAAACTCTGGGGGCGCATGACTCGCATCTTCGCCGCCGCCGATATCGGAAGCAACACTGCCCACCTCTTGGTGGCCGCCACCGACGGGGAACTGGTGATGCGACTCGACAACCTGAACGAATGGATTCCCCTTGGCGAGATGGTTGCGCGAGTGGGTGAGATTCCCGACGAGATGATTGAGCAGCTCATCCTCGCCATGCGCGAGTTCCGGCGAGTGGCCACCGCGAAGAAAGCGGTTTCGCTCTACGTCTTTGCCACCGAGGCCATGCGCCAAGCAACCAACCATGAGCTAGTGCTTGAACGAATCCGCGAAGAGGCGCAGGTGAACGTGGAGATCATCTCGCCCACGCGTGAGGCCGAACTCTCGCTCCGGGGCGTGCTTCTCGATACAAACCATCTTGGCATTGGCATTCTGTTCGAGGTCGGTGGCGGAAGCGCCCAGATCGGGCGCGTGCTCCACGGTCAGTTGGTGGAGAAGCAGTCGCTCCCGATTGGCACCGGGCGCCTGATTGCCCAGGCGGGCCTGCGCAATCCGTGCCCGGCATCGGCGATTCAGGCGGCGGAGCAGTATGTCGAGCGCATGCTGGATCGCGTGGAGATCCACGTGGACCGAGGCAACGCCGTGGCCAGTGGCGGCGTGGGCCGCGGCCTCTGGCGCGCGCTGCACCCGGATAGCGAGAAGACGATTTCGATTGAAGAACTGGACTATCTGGCTTGGTCCACGGCTCGTTTGCCGCTCGATCGGATCGTTTCTCGGTTCGGAGTGAAGACAAAACGAGCAGGAACACTACTGCCAGGTGCCATCATTTACCGGAGTTTGATGCGACGGTTCGGACTGAAGGAGATAGCCGTGAGCGAGTTCGGAGTGCGAGAAGGAGCGATTTTGGAAATGGCCACGACCAGGGTGGCGACGAGCCCACTATGAAGCGCCCGACGCCCACCGAGGCCGCCGAGCATTACTTGAACCGTGAGCTAAGCTGGCTCCGGTTCAATGCCCGCGTGCTCTCGGAGGCCGTCAACCCGCTCAATCCGCTCCTGGAGCGGGCCAAGTTTCTCGCGATCTTCGAGTCGAACCTGGATGAGTTCTATATGGTCCGCGTGAGCGGCCTCATTGAGCAATTCGAGAGCGGTGTGCTCGACGTCTCGCCGGACGGCCTGACGACGAGTGAGCAACTCCAGGTCATCGCGGATGCCGCGCGGCCCCTGCGCCAGGAAGCGAGCCGGATTCTGAGCGAAGACATCTTCCCGCAACTCCGCAAGGCGTCGGTGCATATCACGCCGTTTAGCGAACTCACCGAGCGCCAAAGCCGAGACCTCCACGCGTATTTTATGCGCGAGGTTTTCCCGCTTTGCACCCCGCTGATCTTGCATCCGGCCCCGAGCGTGCCGTTCATCAGCAACCGCAGTTTGAACCTCGCGGTTGAGCTGGTGGATGGCGCTTCCGAGACCAAACTCGCCCGCGTGAAGGTCCCTTCGATCCTGCCTCGCTTCATCAAGGTGCCCGGGCGTCGGCTGGAGTTTGTCCTCCTCGAAGACCTGATCGCCCACCACCTGCAATCGCTGTTTCCCGGCGTCACGATCCTGGGTTCCTATACGTTCAGGGTCATTCGCGACGCAGATATTGAGATTCGCGAACTAGAAGCGCCGGACCTCGTTTCGGGTATCGAGGAAACCCTGCGCCGACGGCGGTTCGGCGACCCCGTGCTTTTGGAGCACGTGGCGGGCTTGCCGGATGGGCCGCGCAAGGTCCTGATGTCCCTGCTGAAGCTGGAAGATGACGACGTGTTCGCCGTCGATGGCCTCCTGGGAATGGAGTGCCTGTGGGAACTGGCCAAGATCGACAAGCCCGCCCTTCGGTTTCCCGCTCACGTGCCCTATCTGGCCGAGCCTCTCAGCCACACCGACACGCTCTTCGAGACCATCAGCAAGGGCGATTTCCTTGTTCACCACCCGTTCGATAGCTTCAAATCGGTCGAAGAATTTGTCGGCTCGGCGACCAAGGACCCCAACGTGGTCGGCATTAAGCAGACCCTGTACCGGGTCGGGTCGGAGTCCCCGATTGTTGAGAGCCTGCTCGATGCGGCCGAGGCGGGCAAGCAGGTCGCCGTCATGGTTGAGCTCAAAGCGAGGTTCGACGAGAGCAACAACCTCGTCTGGGCGAGGGCCCTGGAGCGGGCGGGGGTCCACGTCACCTACGGCTTCGCCGACCTCAAGACACACTGCAAGCTCTGCCTCCTTGTCCGGCGGGAGAAGGGCGGCACCCGCAGCTACGCCCATATTGGCACCGGGAACTACAACCCCTCGACGGCGCGAATCTACACCGATATCGGCCTCTTCACCTGCGATGAGGCGATCACGCAAGATATTAGTGAGCTGTTCAATTACCTCACTGGATTTAGCAAGCAGAACACCTACCGTAAGCTCCTAGTCGCGCCCGTCAACCTGCGGGAGGGCATCCTCGACCGCATCCGCCGCGAGGCGAACCATGCCCGCACGACCGGCAATGGTCGAATCATTTTCAAGGTCAACGCCTTGGTCGATCCCGAGGTGATTGAGGCGCTTTACGAAGCGAACCAGGCCGGGGTCGAGATCGATTTGATTGTGCGCGGCATCTGCTGCCTGCGCCCTGGCGTGCCCGGCCTCAGCGAGCGTATTCGGGTGGTTTCCATCGTCGGCAGGTTCCTCGAACACAGCCGCATCTACTACTTTGCCAACGAGAACCAGCCGGACGTCTTCATCGGCTCGGCCGACTGCATGCGCCGTAACCTCGACCGCCGCGTCGAAGTCCTCGTGCCCGTCGAGAAGCCCGAGCTGATCGCCTACCTGCACGACGAACTGCTGATCCCGTGCATGAAAGACAACGTCCGCGCCTGGTCGCTCGGCCCCGATGGCGAATATGCCCGCCGCATCCCCGGCCCGGCCGAGAAGCTGATCGACACCCAAACGATCCTCTCCAAACGCCCCTGCACCAAGGTCCTCTTCGGCACCTTGGGTTCGCGCTGAGTACCGGGCGGTAAACTTGCCGCGATGACTCTGGACGAACAGCTGGCCCTTTTGAAGCGGGGGACCACGGAGATTCTCAGCGAAGCTGACCTGAAGACCAAGCTCGCGAGCGGGCGCAAGCTTCGGGTGAAGCTGGGCGTGGACCCGACGGCGAAGGCGGTGACCTTGGGCTGGGCGGTGGTGCTGCGCAAGCTCCGCGATTTCCAGAACCTGGGGCACCAGGCGGTACTGATCATTGGCGACTTCACGGCCCAGATCGGCGACCCGAGCGGCAAGAGCAAGACCCGACCCCAGCTGACCCGCGAGCAGGTGCAGGCCAACGTGGATTCGGTGATGGAGCAGGTCGGCAAGATTCTTGACCGCGAAAAGACCGAGATTGTATTCAACAAGGATTGGCTGGGGGCGATGAGCTTCGAGGATGTGATCCGGCTCTGCTCACGTTACACGGTTGCGCGCGTCTTGGAGCGGGATGACTTCACCAAGCGGCTTGCCGAGAACCGGCCGATCGCGATGCACGAGATTCTGTATCCCCTGTGCCAGGGCATGGATTCGGTCGAGATTCACGCTGACGTGGAGATCGGGGGCAACGACCAGAAGTTCAACTGCCTAGTCGGGCGCACCCTGATGGAGCAGTACCAGCAGGAGCCCCAGGTGGTGGTGCTTTGCCCATTGCTCGTGGGCACCGATGGCAAAGAGAAGATGTCGCAGTCGCTGGGCAACTACATCGGCATCTGGGACGAGCCGAACGACATGTACGGCAAGACGATGTCGGTGCCGGACGAAGTGATGGAGAACTACTTTGAGCTCGCGACCGACGTCCCGATGGCGGAAGTGCGCTCGCTGATTGCGGAGACGCCGAACCCGCGCGACGTGAAGCGGCGGCTGGCGCGGGAGATCGTCGCGCTCTACCACGGGGCCGGGGCGGCCCAGGCGGCGGATGACTATTTCGTCACGACTTTCAGCCAGCGGCAGCAGCCGGTGGACGCGCCCGAGGCGGCGATCCCTTCGGAGGCGGTGGTTGATGGTTTGGTGAGCGTGCCCGCTTTGGTTGTGGCTTTAGGATTGGCCAAGAGCAACGGCGCGGTCAAGGACCTGATGAAGGC
>JBMOJD010000042.1:0-28193 GCA_049317025.1 Fimbriimonas sp.
GCAAAGGGGCCGTACGTGCTGTCGTACTTGAAGAGGTGAGCGTTGGTCTTGGTGTCGGTCAGATCGTTGATCGCGACAACCTCCACTTCTCCCGGGTGCCGGGCGAGGATTGCCCGAAGCGAAAGTCTACCAATGCGACCGAAACCGTTAATCCCAACACGAAGTGCCATCTGAATATCTCCTGATCACAAGGCTCTTCGTTGGCATTTGCCGCCGGGGAAGCCTTTATCTAAGGGATTTTACCTTCGCACCTCGGCCTGGTGGCAGTCCACGGTTTTGAGCGGTCGCTTAGCCCGCGCCGCGCATCCCGGCGTAGCCGCTCCAGAACTGCACAACGATGAAGCCGATGTAGACGGCGACACAGAGGAAGATGAACACACCCGTGACCTGGGCGGTCTGGGTCGAGCGCGTCCCCGCCTCATCTTCATAGAACTTCGCCACCCGGTTGAGCATGTCGTCGAGGTTGCCCGTCCTTTCGCCCGTGTCGATCATGTCGAGAACGATGGGTGAGAACGCGCCGGTAGATCGTAGAGTCGGGCTGATGTCTTCACCTTCCTGAAGCTTTCGCGTCGCCGTGTGCATCTTGGCCCGGAGGAACTCGTTGCCACAACTGTCGGCCCCGAGTTCCAGACATCGCGGGATACTCACCCCACCAGCGTAGAGAGCCCCGAACGCGCGTCCGAACTTGGCCATCGAGAGCTGGATCGCGGTTTGGCCGATGTAGGGGATATGGACAAGGAATAGGTCCCAGTTGTATTTGATCCGGGGATTCGCGAGGCCCACCCGGAAGAAGAGGAAGGTGCCCACGATAAGCGGCCCGAGCCAGAGCCAAGTGGTCACCTCGGTGAGCGGGGAAGACAGCCCGGCCTCTTTGCCCATCGAGGCAAGGATGGCGTTTGTGCCGAGGATAATCAGAATCGAGGCCCCGACCTGGAGCTTGGGATAGAAGGTCACCCGCTTGAAGAGGTTCCGCAGTTCGATCTCGCGATCCAAATAGTCGGCGATTCGGCTGAGGGCATCGACCAGGAATCCACCCTCTTCGCCCGCTCTCAGGAGGCTGATGATGACAGGGGAAAACACCTCGGGGTAGCGCTGGTAGGTGTCGCTGATGAACCTTCCCGCTTCGACGGTCGTGCGGGTTTCGGCGAGAATCGCCTTCAGCTTGGGCGAGCGAGCCTGTCGTGTCATCGTGTCGAACGCACTGACAATCGGTACGCCTGCGTTCAACATCGTTGAGAGTTGGCGGAAGAAATGGGCGAGTTCTTTGAGCGGGACCTGACCTACCAGCGGACCCCAAACACTCGTGGCCATGTAGGATCGCTGGCCGAGCGGAGGTTCAAGCTCAGATTTCGGTTTCTCGTTCGACTCTTCGGGAGTTGGGGCCGCCTCGGGGGGAGCGGCGGCTTGGAGCGGGTCGCCGAGGCTCTGGGCGAGGGCGATTTCCATAACCTTTAAGCCCTTGCCCTCAAGGCCCTGGGTTACGGCTTCGAGGCTCGTGCCGAAGATCAGCCCGCGCTCTGGTTGCCCCTGCTCATTCTGCCCTCGGTATTCGTAAGTCGGCATCGTTTCTCCCGCAAAGTATGGTCGGAGTTTGGGCGCAAAGTGGTTCGAGGGCCTACTTCCGCAGCAGAGTCACCGCGAGGAAAAGTGACTCCGGCACCGCGAACCGGCACAGGCTGGCGAACACTGGGTCCTTCTCGCGGGCGAGCTCTTGGAGTGCGGCTTCCTCGTCCCCCGAGGCGTACCGCTCGATCATTTTTCGAATCGACTTGCCTTGCCTGATCCCGGTGGCTAGGCCGATCACGGCTTGGTCCCGGGTGGCTTCGTCGCCCAAAAGCAGAAGGTAGGTCGCCCGCTCGACTTGGTGCAACCGGGCAACCCCGAGCAGGCAACGGCGACGGGTGATGATGGAGACCGATCGCTGGGCGACCTCAAGGATTCGATCCGTGTCGGCTTGCAGGCCGACGGCACCAAGCGCATAGGCCACCTCCGCGCTTGCCTCGTCTTGGTACTGGTCCAAAGAGGCGCGGAGCGCCGGGGCGATATCGAGGCCAAGTTCTGCCGTCGCCTCAGCGGCGGCGATCCGGACACTCGGAGTCGGGTCGGCAAGAGCATCGGCGGCCACCGCTTCGATTCCCCGGGCACCCATCTGGCGAAGGGCTTGCAGAGAGGCGCGCCGGAGGTCAGGATCGTTGCCAACCCGGGCGGACTCGATGAGCGCAGTGGTCGCGCGAATTCCTTCCGGGCTGTCGGGGTCGGCATCCGCCCGTCCGAGGGCCTTGGCCGCCGCCCGGCGAAGAATCGAACGGGGGCTCTGCAGCGTGGCCAGGAGGGCATCGACCGCCTCGGCTCCGCCAATCTCGCCGAGGGCCTCGATCGTTTCCTCTTCCACTAGGTCGGGGTGCTCCTGCAGCTGGTGGACAAGGGCCTCGACGGCCTTGGCATCGTGCAAGCCCGCCAGAGCCGAAGCCGCCTGACGGCGGACGCGCGGTGCAGGATCATGGAGGGCCTCAATGAGATCATCGCGGGCCATCTGCAGGTTCTCCGAGGCCACGGCTTGGATCGCGCTGACGCGCTCCGAAGGAGAGCTGACCCGAGAAAGATCGCGCAGAGCGCGGAGGCCGCGGGGACGGATGCGCGTGATTTGTTGAACCGTTGTGCGGAATCGCTCAGCGCCTTCCTCTCGGACGGGAAACAGGAAGAGGCAGGCTGACATGCGCAGCACCATGATCACGATGAAGACCCCTTTGAACCCGAACTCGGCGCCAAAAGGAACTCGAAACTGGGCCATGAGCCAAGCGCCAACCAAGGGCGAAAGACCGCCAACCAATGCCTGCAAGGCGAGGCCGGCACCAAGATAGGTTGCGCGCTCCTCGGCCTTGGCCGTCGCAAGCAGGAGGTTGAACTGGCACAGGGCGACGCCCGCGAAGATCACCCCCATCAGCACGTGGGCGAGGATCAAGCTGATGACATTGATCGTCAGGTCGCCGGGGCGGCAGATGATCCAGACCACGGGGTTCAAGATAAGCCCGGCAGCGGCCAAGGCCATCATCGGCTTGCTGCCATATTTGTCGTTCAGGTAGCCCCATCCGCGCGATGAAATCACCGTGCCGACCGCAAAGGCGAAGGCGCAACTCTGGAGCCAGGTGAAGTCTAGGTGCAAAACTTCGAGGGCATATTGGGCGAAAAGGTTGCCGCCGAAGGATTGGCCAAGGGTGAACATCCCTAGAAATGCCAGCACTTTTCGAAAGTCCCGGTCCCGAAAAGGAGCCCGCAGGGAGCGCACCATCTCGCCAATATTGGGGCTGGCTGGGTTCGCCCGGGGGATATCCTTGAGGCGAATAAACAGCCCGAGACTTACCGCCGAGGCGATGGTGCCGATGCTGAAAACAGTGGTGAAACCCCACTCGGCGTGGCCACTTCGCTTGAAGGCATCAAGCAGGATGCCTCCGAGAAGGCCTGCCGTCGCGCCTACGGCGGCGGCAATCGCATTGCGCTTGCTGAAGTAGGCCCCGCGCGAACCCGGCGGCACCATCTCGGCCATGTAGTCGCTGTAGACCGGGCTGACAATGACACTTGCGGACCAGCCCACCGCCATGCATACCGCCAGCAGAGTCAGCTTGAAATCGTTGGCCAAAGGCACGAGCGGAAGCACGACGAGCGGCAGGTGACAAACCCGCCAAGTGAGGCCGCCCACCGTGATGAAAGGCTTAAAACTGGAGAAACTCCGGCCCCATGCGCCGCCGGGAATCTGGAGCAGACCGACCAGGCTGGGGATTGCCGTTAGCACACCCACCCATAGGTCACCACCGCCAAGGAGATTGACGAACCCAACCAGGAAGCCGCCGGTGACGAGAGTGATAAACGCGGTGGCAAAGGCGACGTCCAGGTTCGCGATCCGGAGGGTATCCAGCGTCTCCAATCGACTCAGGGTTTCGGGACGCGCCACCCCGATATTGTGGCAGAGGCCAGCAAACATGCCGAGCCCGAATTTGATATGCTGAAGCCATGATGACTGCCATTCTTCTCGGCGGACTCCTCGCCTCCTTCGCCGCCATCGATGCTGGCCGCCCGATGTACGACCTCTGGCCAAAGGGCAACCCAGGCGGATGGACACGACCGGATGCCGAGAAGTCGGAAAAGGAGAAGAATGCCGGATTCCTGATCGTCAGCCAGATCTCCCACGCAACGCTCGAATTTTTCCCCGCCAAGAATGCCAAGCCAAACGCACCGACCGTTTTGATCTGCCCCGGTGGTGGCTACTACGTGGTCGCCATCGAGCACGAGGGCTGGGAAATCGCCACCCGACTGAACGAAGCGGGGATCAATGCGGCCGTCCTCAAGTACCGAATCCCAGTGCCCGACCGCGACAAGGTCCGTCACCTCGTTCCTCTGCAAGATGCCCAGCGGGCGATCCGTCTGCTGCGCTCCGATGCGGCCAAGCTGAAGATCGATCCCGCCCGAATCGGCATCCTCGGATTTTCCGCGGGCGGACACCTCGCTGCCGTCACCTCAACTTCTTCCGCCGACGCCTACCCCGCCACCGATGACATCGACAAGCTGAGCGCGCATCCGGCCTTCACTCTGCTGATCTACGCCGCCTATCTGAACGTGGATGGCGAGGTCAAGTTGCAGCCCGAAGTTGCCGTGAGTGCGAAGACACCGCCGGCGTTCATCATCCAGACCGAAGATGACTTCGTCCCCGTCGAGGGAGGCATGGCCTACGCACTGGCCTGCAAGAAGGCCGAAGTTCCCGTCGAATTGCACCTCTTCCCCAAGGGTGGCCATGGCTACGGACTCCGTTCGAAGGAAGCCGGAATCATGAGCTGGCCGGAACGCGCTATCGAATGGATCAACCGGCTCTACAAATGAGGGTCGCGGTCGTCGGGGCGGGGATTGTGGGTCTGAATGCGGCTTGGCAACTGGTCCAGCAGGGCCACGCTGTCACCCTGTTTGATCAGTTCTCGCCCGGGCACACGCGCGGGTCGTCGCACGGTCGCTCGCGAATCGTACGCAAGGCCTACCCAGACCCCATGTTCACCGGGTTCATGGTCGAGGGGTATGCGCTCTGGAGCGAGTTGGAGTCGGCCCTTGGCCGCACGCTGATCCATCCCGTCGGGTTGCTCTACTTCGGGCCATCCGATTCGGAAAACCTTCGCTCAATGGCCGATGGCTTGGCCGCCCACGACGAGCCGTTCGAGGTGCTCGACCCTGTGCAATCGACGCGCGTCTTCCCGGATCTCAAGCTCCATGCTGGCGAGGTTGGCATCTGGACGGCGGATGCGGGCTGGGTCGAGGCGGACCAGACCATGGCGGGCCTGTTGTTGCTTTGCCGCTCCTCAGGTGTCTCATTTCGCTTTGGCGCGCAGTGCCACTTCGATGACCTGAACGGGTTCGACCGCTGGGTCGTGTGCGCCGGCTCCTGGATCACGCAATGGGTGCCCATCCCCGTCAAAGTCACTCTCCAAACCACGGCCTACGTGCGCCACCAGCAAGGCGGGCCGGTCTGGGTGGAGGACAGCGCGGACCTCTGCTACGGGTTTCCTTCCGAGGAGGCCGGGTTCAAGATTGGGGTCCACCGGCCCGGTCCTTCGGCGGATTCCGAGGAGCCCGACGAAGCCGCGCTGAATGCCATCCGACAAACTGCAAGCGACCGCTTTGGCGTCTCCCAGCCCGACCTAACCGAGATCACGCGGTGCCGGTACACAAATTCTCCCGATGAAGATTTCATCTGGGGCGAGGTACCGGGCTCGGAAGGGAAGGGAATATTCGTCTCCGCTTGCAGCGGCCACGCTTTCAAATTCGGCCCCTGGATCGGGCGGCGTGTCCTGCAGTTCGTTGAAGAGAAGGAACACATGTCGGACTACCCCCGGTTCTTCTGGCAGGAATCCCGATGAGGGTCCTGGCTGTCCCCAACTGGTCCTTCGCCCGCGAGAAGCTGCTCGGACGAGAGTTCGCTCGCATCCTCGGGGCCGCCGGGGTTTCGGTTCATGCCTGTGAAGGCGACGTGGACCACAATCGGACGGTCACCGCATTCTCCGGTGAGATCGCCGATGTCCTCCGCACGCTGCGCGAACTCCAGAATGCCGCGTTCGCCGTGATCGATCTCAATCGCCACGTCGGAGTGCACCCGCGCATCGGGGCCCTCGACGTCTGCCCCTTCGTTCGGCTGGATGATGCTCCCATCGAGGCCCTGAACCTTTGGGTGCATCGGGCTGCCCGAGAAGTCGCCGAGCGTTGGGATCTGCCCGTGTTTTTGTACGAGCATTCCGAAATGGGACGACACGAGGCAGATCTGCCAAGCTTGCGAAAGGGCGGATTCGGCGGCTTACTCGGGCGCGAATTGAATCCCGACTTCGGTCCGCGAATCGCCCATCCTCGTCTGGGCGTCACCGTGATGGGCGCGAGAGACTTCCTAATCGCGATGAATGTGAACCTGCAATCCGGCGACCTCCGCGCCGCCAAGGCCATCGCTCGCCGCATCCGCGACCTCCGCGCTGATGGCGACCCCAGGTTTCTCGGCGTGCGCGCCCTCGGACTGCTGCTCCCCGAGCGCGAGCAGTGCCAAGTCAGCCTCAACGTCACCCTGCCCGACCTGACCCCACCCGACCCGATCATCCTTTGGATCACGCGCGAAGCCGCACAATTCGGCATCGCCCTCGCCGGGACAGAGCTGATCGGCGTCATCCGCGAAAGCGACCTCCCCGGCGCAACTCGGTTGCCGATCCGGGGAGAGCAGGTCGTGCCGGGGATCTGAATCTCAAACGTCGCAGAGGCGAACGGCTTTCTCCAGCGAAGTCATCGGATCCTTCTTGGGGATGAATTCCTGGGCCAAGAAGCCCTTGAAACCGGTGTCGGCAATTGCTTCGCAGATGCGCCGGTAGTTCAGCTCTTGCGTCTCATCAATCTCGTTCCGACCGGGGTTGCCGCCAGTGTGATAGTGGTTGATGTAGGCGTGGTTCTTCTCGATCGTACGGATGACATCGCCCTCCATGATCTGCATGTGGTAGATGTCGTAAAGTAGGCGGAAACGGTCGGACCCGACGCGCTTGACCAGCTCAACCCCCCACTCGGTGTGGTCGCACTGGTAGTCGCCATGGTCGACTTTGCTGTTGAGCAACTCCATGATCAACGTGACGCCAAGCTTCTCCGCGATCGGGGTGATCCGCTTGAGTCCCTTGGCGCAATTCACCAAGCCGTCAGCGTCCGAAAGACCCCGGCGATTGCCCGAAAAAACGATCATCTGGGGCAATCCCGCCTGGGCGACGAGCGGCAGGAGCCTCTCGGCGCCCTTCACCAGGTTGTCGTGATTTTCGAGGCGGTTCCAGCCATCCGCGATACCACCCGGGCCGTTGGCAACCGCGCAAGTCAGCCCGCGAGCCTTCACGATTGGCCACTGGTCTTCGTTTAGCAGCTCGACCGATTGCAGGCCAATCTTCTTGGCCCGGTCGGCGAGGTCTTCCAGCTTCATTCCGCCGTAGCACCAGGCACAAACAGATAGCTTCAAACGTCCTCCCTTCATTTTCTTCGCCTCATCCTGCGGCTCAGCCCCAAAGGCATTCGGGACGAGGGAAGCGGCAACGGCGGCCGAGGCAAGGCCGAGGGCTTGACGACGAGTCACTTCGTTGTGGTCCATAGTGCGGCCAGATTATCCGATCTTAGGTCCCTGGTACCCTTGGAATTGTGTTAAAGGTCTCCTTTCGTACCGTTTCCCTCGAAAAGCTGTACCCACTGACCATCAGCCGAGGAACGAGCGGAACGACGGAAAACCTCTTTGTCTTTGTCACCGATGGCACCCACACGGGCGTCGGCGAGCTGGCCCCCGCCGCCGCCACTGCGCCAGATTGGGATGCGGTTCGCGGTGAGCGGGAGATATCTGAGTACGCCGCCGACGGTATCGCGCCGAGCCCCTACCAAGCCTACGACGACATGAAGGCCAGAGGGGTCTGCCCGCCCGCATCCGCCGCACTGGAGATGGCTCTTTGGGACCTTCTCGCCCGCCAGGCGAGCCTGCCGCTCTATCGCCTGCTGGGCCTGCCGCGCAAGAGCGTCCCAACCAGCGTCACCATTGGTCTGAACCCGCCCGAAGTGACGTTGGAGCGTGTGACCCACATCCTCAGCCTCACCCAAGCGAAGTGTCTGAAGATCAAACTCGGGTCTCCCGAAGGGCTTGACCACGACCGCGAGCACTTCCTCGCCGCCGCCGCTTCGGCCAAGCCATTCGGCGCCGTGCTCCGGGTGGACGCGAATGGAGGCTGGACCGTCGCCAAGGCCAAGCAGATGATCCCGTGGTTGGCCGAGCACGGGGTCGAATACGTCGAGCAGCCTTTGCCGTTGGGCATGGAGGATGGCTACCCCGAGATTTTCGAGGGTCGGGCATTGCCAGTTTTTGCCGATGAGTCCATCAAGTTTGCCCCCGACGTGGTGAAGATGGCCGACCGCGTCGATGGCATCAACCTCAAGCTGATGAAGTGTGGCGGCGTGGTCGAAGCCCTTCGCATAGTCGCGACCGCCCGCGCCCACGGCCTCAAGACCATGATCGGGTGTATGAGCGAGTCGTCCGTCGGAATCGCGCCGGGGGCGGCCATAGGGGCTCTCTTTGACTATATTGACCTCGACACCCACACGAACCTTGCGCCCGATCCGGCCATTGGTTTGGCGTGGGAAAATGGGGTCGTCTTGCCCCCCAATGCACCCGGTCACGGCGTCACGCTGAAGGAGGCATGAAGATGTGGAAAGGCTTGATTGACCGTTACGGCTCGCGCATGGAAATCTCGAAGCAGGTCGCGCCCGTCACCCTGCACGAGGGCAACACTCCGCTCATTCCCGCCCCGCGCCTTGCCGCCGCAATCGCTCCGGGCGCGGAGGTCTATCTCAAATATGAGGGCCTGAACCCCACCGGAAGCTTCAAGGATCGGGGCATGACGACCGCGATCACCCAGGCCGTGGCCGACGGGGCAAAGACGGTGATCTGCGCCTCGACGGGTAACACTGCCGCCTCCGCCGCTGCATACGCTGCGCGGGCAGGGCT
This sequence comes from Fimbriimonas sp., assembly GCA_049317025.1. Classification (GTDB taxonomy): domain Bacteria; phylum Armatimonadota; class Fimbriimonadia; order Fimbriimonadales; family Fimbriimonadaceae; genus Fimbriimonas. The sequence continues at coordinate 9,032 of JBMOJD010000042.1, forward strand.
CGATTGCGTGGTGCTGATTCCCGACGGCAAAATCGCGATGGGCAAACTCGCCGGGGCCATTGCCTACGGCGCGAAGGTCATCGCCATCGAAGGCTCGTTCGATGACGGCCTCCGGATGGTGCAGGAGGCCAGCGACCGCGCCCCGATTGCCCTCGTGAATTCGGTCAATCCCGCCCGGTTGGAGGGGCAGAAGACCGCCGCCTGGGAGATCTGCGAGCAACTCGGCCGCGCGCCCGATTGGATGTGCCTCCCCGTCGGCAACGCCGGCAACATCACCAGCTACTGGATGGGCTTCAACCAGTGCCCCCCGCCCTCGGCCGCTCGATGCTCAGTATGCGGCAGTGGCAAGCCCCGGCTCTTGGGAGCCCAAGCTGCGGGCTCGGCCCCCATCGTTCGGGGCGAAATCGTCACCCACCCCGACACGATCGCGACCGCGATCCGCATTGGCAATCCCGCCCGCTGGACTCAGGCCCTGGATGCTCTGCGGGAATCCAACGGCCATATCCTCGCGGTGACCGACGACGAGATCCTCGAGATGTACCACTTGGTCGCTCAACTCGAAGGCGTGTTCTGCGAGCCCTCGTCTGCCGCTGGCTTGGCTGGTTTGCGCAAATCCGTCGCAAACGGTCTCGCCGTGGATGGCCAGAAAATCGTCGGCATTCTGACCGGCCACGGCCTCAAGGACCCCGATTCGGCCCTGCGGGGAGCGCCCGCGCCGAAAGTTCTCGCCGCATCAACCGACGACCTACTCCGGGAGCTGAGCCTGTGATCCGAGTCCGCATCCCCGCCACAACCGCCAACCTTGGCCCTGGCTTCGACTGCATGGGCCTTGCCCTTGACCTCTGGAACACCTTCGAACTCCATGTAATCGGGGAAGGGGAAGGCATCGAGGTCCAAACCCATGGCGAAGGGGCCGACTTCCTCCCGACCGACCGATCCAACCTCGTCGCCGCGATCCTGCTCGACGAACTGCATGCCAGCGGGACGCCCTTACCGGGCAAGATGCGCATCGTCACTCACAACACGATCCCGTGCGCGAGTGGCCTCGGCTCCAGTTCCACCGCCACTCTCGCGGGGGTGCTTTTCGCCCATGCGGTTCGCCAAGCCCATGCCGGGAATGACCCGAGCGACCTGGACCGCCAAGAGATGCTCACCCGCGCCGTCGCCCTCGAAGGTCATGGCGACAACGTCGCTCCCGCGCTCCTCGGTGGCTTCGTAATCGTGGTCCCCGATGCCGTCGGGGTCCTCACCCAGAGAGTGCCGCACGTGCCGATGAAGACCGTCGTGTGCGTGCCCGAATTCAAATACCTGACCAGCGAGGCCCGAGCCGCCCTGCCGAATGCCTATTCCAAGGCGGATGCCATCTTCAACATTGGCCGCGCGATGTTGGTGGCCGAGGCCCTACGATTTGGCGACGACGACCTCCTCGCCAAGGCGATGAACGACCGCATCCACGAGCCGTATCGAATTCCCGCGATCCCCGGGGCCGAAGATGCCCGCACTGCCGCTCTCGCTTCGGGAGCCCTGTGCGTCACCCTCTCTGGTGCCGGGCCGGGCATGATCGCCTTTTCCCGCGTCGGTCACGACCGCATCGGGCGGGCGATGAAGCACGCCTTCGCTCAGGCGGGCCTCCAATCGCGCTATTGGATTCTCGATGCCACCGCCGAGGGCACCCACATCGAGCGATTGCCGGTTTAACCACGAATGCACCGAACTTGGCTAACGGTGGAAAAGACGTCACAATAGAATCACCGTGAGAATTCCTTTCTACGACATCAAAGCTCAGCACCAGGAACTCGCCGAGGAGCTCAATGCCGCTGCCTTGGAGGTCCTTGCCAATGGTGCCTACGTCATGGGGCCGAACCACAAGGCGTTTGAGCAAGAAGTGGCCGAGCTTCATGGCGTCAAGCATGCCATCGCGGTGAATTCGGGCACGGACGCGCTGCGGATTGCGATGGACGCGGTAGGAATCGGACCTGGCGACGAGGTTATCACGACCGCTTTCACCTTCGTTGCCAGCGTCGAGACCATTGTCCAAACCGGTGCCACCCCGGTCTTCGTCGATATCGACCCCCGCACGTTCTGCATGGACCCCGCCAAGGTCGCTGCCGCCATCAACCCGCGCACGAAGGCGATTCTGCCCATCCACCTCTTCGGGCAGTTGGCCGAAATCGAGCCCATCGTCGAACTCGCCTGCGCCAACGAATTGCTCGTCTTGGAAGACGCCGCCCAGGCCTTCATGACTCGCCGCAACGGCAAGTTCGCCGGTCAATTTGGCATCGCCGCAGGCTACAGCTTCTATGTCACCAAGAACATCGGAGCGGCCGGCGACGGAGGCATGATCGTCACGAACGACGATGAAACCGCCGAGAATTGCCGCTCCATCCGAGTCCACGGCATGGGACGCGAGCGCTACTATTACGACCATATCGGCTACACCTCGCGATTGGACGAGCTGAAGTGCGCGCTCTTGCGCATCAAACTCCGCTACCTCGCCGAGTGGAATGCCCGCCGATCCAAGATCGCTTCCATCTACCTAGATCGACTAGCCGACACCGACCTCGTGCTGCCGCTTACCAGCGAAGGCAACGAGCACACCTGGCACCAGTTCTCCGTCCTCAGCGATCGCCGCAACGAGTTGCAATCGTTCCTAAAGGAGCGCGAGATCGACTCCATGATCTACTATCCCGTGCCCATCCATTACCACGCCCCCTACCAAGAGTTTGGTGCTGGCGAAGGATCGCTGCCCGTCACCGAGGACGTCTCGCGCCGAATTCTGAACTTGCCAATCCACCCGCATCTCACAGAAGAGGCCGCTCACCACGTCGCCGACTCAATTCTCGCCTTTGTCGGTGAGAAGGTTGCTTCGTAAGGGCGAATTGCCCGCGGTAAATCAAATGAAGAGGGGCGTTGATGTGAACCACATCAACGCCCCCAATGTAGCAAGCCCGCTTAGTTCAGTTCGGTTTCCGTGATCTTCGCGTTCGCGATCAGGAAGTCCGCGACCTTGCGCGAGATCGCGCGGAAGTGCAGCTCTTCCAGAGCCTCGTTCTGCTTCAGCATAGTAAGCAGTTGCTCGGGCTCCACCTGGTACTCCATCGACATCTCGCGCAACTCGGAGTTGAGTTCGATGTTCGTGAGCTTCATGGCTTCCTTGGTGAAGATTTCGCGGATGACCAGGGCGCGCTCGACGTGGAGCTTGGCCTTCTCTTGCCAAGCCGTCACGAGTTGCTCGGTCGTCATGCCGTTCTCAGCCGCGTACTGCTCCAGCGACTTGCCCGCCTTCTGCTGCTCTTGGGCGGTCTCTTCCAGGCGGCGCATGGCGAGGTTCTCCCACATGTTGTCCGAGACAAAGATCTCGGATTCCTTCTGCAGGTGCTCCAGGGCTTGGTCGAACATCAGCTCGCGGACCATATCGTCCTTGGCCCGGCGAATGCCGTTATGCAGGGTCTCGCGCAGAACGTCCACGCTCTCAAGCTGGTGCTCCTTGGCAAATTCATCGTCCACCGGCGGCATCTTGACCGCGCTGACCGAGTTCAGAGTGACCTGGCAATGGTGGGTCTGGGTCGCCCAATCCTTCTCCTGGAAGTTGGCGGGGAAGGTCAGTTCCACGCTCTTCATCTCTTCCAAGTGCATGCCCACGAGGGTGGCATCAAGCTCGGTGAAGGTCTGACCAACGACAGTCATGAAGGTGCGTCCGTCGCCCTCCTGGCCATCGAGTCGGATGTTGACCACGGCAATATCGCCTTCCTGCGCACCACGGTCGGTGATGGATTCCCGAACCGACTTGCGCTTGCGCAGCTCATCCAGCTGATAATCGACTTCGGCATCGGTGACCTGAACCTTCGGGCGGTCAATCGCAAGGCCCTTGTATTCGGCCAATTCAATCTTGGGCGGCAGGGCGACCTTGACGACGTACTCGCAAGCCGTCTCTTCCAGCAGCTTGAGTTCAAATCCCGGTCGGGTGGTGGAGTCGATCTGAATTGCTTCCTGGTCGAGGGCCTTGCGGAACGACTCGTTCACGATGACCTCCGCGGCTTCCTGCTTCAGCTCATCGCGGTCAATCATCTGGGCGACCATGGCCTTGGGCGCGTGTCCGGGGCGGAAACCAGGAAGTTTGACTTGCTTGGCCAAGGTTTTCAGCGCTCGGTCGTAGCCGGATTGAACCTGCTCCGGGGTGCACACCACGTGCAACTTGATGGTACAGGGATTGAGTTCTTCGCGAGTGATTTGCATGGCGGGAAAGGCCGCAAACGTCGCGGCACAATCCAGCATTGTACCCCCCGTTCCATAAGCGCCCTTACGGGACCCTGGTAAGCGATATCATAAGGGAGTGGAAAAGCGCACTTTTGGCAAAACCGGCATGGAAGTTTCGGTTCTCGGGTTCGGCGGAGCGGAGATGGGCTACGGTGACGTCGAGCAATCGACCGTAGACCGCATGCTCGGTCTCGCCCTCGACAACGGGCTGAATGTGATCGACACCGCCGAGTGCTACCACGATTCCGAAGGCAAAATCGGTCGCGCCGTCAGCCACCGTCGCGACGACTACTTCCTGTTCACCAAATGCGGCCATAGTTCGGGGTTCGATTTGCCCGACTGGGACCCCGAGATGCTGCGCCAATCGATAGATCGCAGCCTCCAGCGCCTCCAGACCGACCGAGTGGACCTCGTCCAACTCCACAGCTGCTCCGAAGAAATCCTGCGCCAAGGCGACGTGATCCGGGTTCTGCAAGAAGCCCGCGACGCGGGCAAGACTCGTTTCATTGGCTACAGCGGCGACAGCACGACCGCGCTCTACGCGATTCAAACCGGCGTCTTCGATTCGCTCCAGACCTCCGTCAGCATCGCCGATCAGGAGTGCATCGACCTCACCTTGGCGGAGGCCAAAGCGCACCAGATGGGTGTGATCGCCAAGCGTCCGATTGCCAACGTCGCCTGGATTCGTGGTGATACCCCCGGCTACCACCAGCAATACGCCCAACGCCTGCTCAAGCTCCCGTATCCATTCCTTGAGGGGGCCGACGCCGTCGAAACTGCCCTGCGCTTCACATTAGCCCAGCACGTCGATGTTGCCATTGTCGGTACCTGCCAGCCAGATCGGTGGCTCAGCAACGCCGCCCTGGCCGCCAAGGGACCCTTGCCCGCCGACCAGGTGGCCGAGATTCGTGCAATTTGGGCCGCCCATGCCGAGGCAGATTGGACCGGGCTCCAGTAGCATCGTTCATACTATCGGCATGACGACCGTGCGCGTAACCGTCACGCTGAAACCCTCTCTCCTCGATTCGGCCGGTCGAACCGTCGCCGATGCCCTGGGCAAACTTGGCTATGCCGAGGTGGAACAGGTCCGCATCGGCAAGGTGATCGAACTCAAACTCGCCGAATACTCGGAGGCCCGAGTGAAGGAAATGTGTAAGACCCTCCTCGCGAATGAAGTGATCGAGGACTTTCGCTTCGAGGTCGTGGCGTGAAGGTCGCCGTCATCCGGTTCCCGGGTTCCAACTGCGACCAAGATGCCTTCCACTCGCTCCGCGAGGACCTCGGGATTGATGCCGACTACGTGTGGCACGAAGCTACGTCGCTGGCCGGTTTCGATGGCGTCTTCCTGCCGGGAGGATTCTCGTATGGCGACTACCTGCGCTGCGGGGCCATGGCCGCGCGCGCTCCGGTGATGGCCGAAGTCCGTCGATTCGCCGAGGAAGGCCGACCGATCATTGGGGCCTGCAACGGCTTCCAGGTCCTCACCGAATCTGGTCTTTTGCCCGGTGCGTTGCTCCTCAATTCGGCCCAAAAATTCTTGTGTCAAGACGTTTACCTGCGGGTGGAGACGAACCGCTCACCCTGGACGGCCAATGTCGACTCCATCCTCCGCATCCCCATCGCCCATGGCGAAGGCCGCTACGTCTGCGACGAAGAAACTCTGCGCCGCCTAGAAGGTGAGAACCAAATCGCGTTCCGCTATGTTTCTCCCGAAGGCGAACTGACGCACGAGTGGAACCCGAACGGGGCCACCAGCGCCATTGCCGGCGTCCTAAACGAAGCTGGGAACGTGCTCGGCCTCATGCCCCATCCCGAGCGGGCATCCCGCGCGTTGCTGGGTTCGGTCGATGGCCTCAAAGTTCTCACGGGCTTCCTGCAACTGGTCGCCGCCTGAGGCCTGCCGGTATCATGGACTCCGATGCCAAAGTTGATCCTTGTTCGCCACGGCCAGTCGCTGTGGAACCTCGAAGACCGCTTTACGGGCTGGGTGGATGTCCCGCTCACCGACCAAGGTCGGGCCGAAGCCAGCGCCGCCGGTGAGAAGCTGAAGGGCATCCATATCGATGTCGCCTACACCAGCGCCCTCACCCGCGCCCAGGTCACCCTCGCCCTCATTCTTGAGTCGGCCGGCATCCAAGTGCCCATCATCCGCGACCAGGCCCTGAACGAGCGCCACTACGGCGACCTCCAAGGCCTCAACAAGGCGCGAACGGCCGAGAAATTCGGGGCCGAGCAAGTCAAAATTTGGCGTCGAAGCTACGACATTCCGCCCCCCAACGGCGAATCACTCAAGGACACCGCCGCCCGCACCCTGCCGTTCTTCGAGCGCAGCATCCTCGGCGACATCGCCCAGGGCAAGGACGTCCTCGTCGTCGCCCACGGCAACTCGAACCGCTCGATCGTGATGCAACTCGACAGCCTCACACCCGAGCAGGTTCTTGAACTCAACCTCGGCACCGGTGTGCCGCTGGTCTATGAGTTGACCAACGAAGGTTCGGTCGTCAGCAAGTCGATCCTCTGATCGGATCTTGGTCCCCCGACGAGTTCGGGGGACTCCTTGCCCCTTCCGAGTAAACTATCCTCCATGGCAACTTGGAGTGAAGGCGACCGCGTGCGCGTCGTCGAACGTGCGGTGACCGATGACGACCGCAAGAAGCAAAATTATTACGCCCATATGGCGGGTCTGACCGGCTTGGTGCAGAACGTTTACGGCGAAGACGAGGTCTCGGTGCGCATCGAACCGGTGACCCTCGGCGCAATCACCGCCGACGTCCACCGTACCGCGACGACGCGAATGCGCGAAAAGCTTCTCGGCAGCCTCTCGGAAGAGCAAAAGAAGGGCCTGACCCCCGAGGAACTCCAGTTCGACGCCAATTTTGTCTTGCTCGTGAAAGCAGCTGACCTGGAGAAAGCATAACCATGGCCGTTACAGAGTTTTCGTTCGATATCGTGTCCAAAGTGGACCAAATGGAAGTTAAGAACGCGCTGGGCCAAGCAGAGAAGGAGCTTGAGAACCGCTTCGACATGAAGGGCACCAAGTGCGAAATCGTCCGCGAGAAGGACGACACGACCCTGATCGCCGATGACGAGTACAAGATGGACCAGTTGAAGGACATCCTCATCTCGAAGCTGGTGAAGCGCGGAATCGACCTTCGATTTGTCGATTGGAGCAAGATCGAGCACGGCACCGGACTCAGCATTCGCCAGAAGTTGATCTTCAAGGCGGGCATCCCCCAGGACCAAGCCAAGGCCCTCACCAAGCAGATTCGCGACAAGGGCCTAAAGGTCAGCGCGAGCATCCAGGGCGACGAAGTGCGGGTCACTAGCAAGAGCAAGGACGACCTCCAGAAGACGATGGCCTTCGTGAAGGGCCTTGATCTCCCGTTCCCCGTGGAATTCGCAAACTTCCGATAAACCATGGCAAAAGTTCGCATCGTGACCCTCGGCTGCGCCAAGAACGAGGTGGACAGCGAGGAGATCGCGGGCGTTCTCCAGCAGTCGGGCTACGAAATCGACGCCGTCTCCAAGAAGACGGACGTCACCGTGATTAACACCTGTGGCTTCCTTCAGGCCTCGAAAGAGGAATCGATCCAGGCCATTCGCGATGCCGTCCGAGATAAGAAAGCGGGCCGCACCGGCAAGGTAATCGTGGCCGGTTGCCTCGCCCAGAGGCTCGGCGCCGAGCTGATGCGCCTCGCCCCCGGGGCCGATTCCTACGTCGGCGTCGGCCAGATGGGCCGCTTCGACGAAATTGTCCGTGAAGTGCAATCGCAACGCACCGCAACTGTGGACGTGAGCCCGCCCCATCATCGCTGGGCCGACGTGCCCACCCGTGCCCGCAACGGACGACCGTGGAGTGCGTACCTGAAGGTCAGCGAAGGGTGCGATCACCAGTGCACGTTCTGCACCATCCCCAGCTTCCGCGGCGGGCACCAAAGCAAGCCGATCGAGCGCGTCCTCGAAGAAGCACGCCACCTCGCCCGCCAAGGGACCCAGGAGATCAACCTGATCGCTCAGGACGTGACGCAATACGGTTTCGACCTCTACAAGGCCTTCACGTTGCCCCGATTGCTGCGCGAACTCAATGAAGTCGAGGGCATCCGCTGGATTCGCATCCTCTACTTCTACCCGAACCGCCTGACCGACGAAGTCATCGAGGCGATGGCAAGCTGCGAGAAGGTCGTCCCGTACATCGATATCCCGCTCCAGCACGTCCACCCCGATACCTTACGGCGCATGAAAAGGCCCTGGGACGGTGAGCGGTACCTGAACCTGATCACGAAGGTCCGTGCGGCCATGCCGGATGTCGCAATCCGCACGACGTTCATCGTCGGCTTCCCCGGTGAGACCGAGGAGGAGTTCCAAGCCTTGCTCGACTTCATCCCCGCCGCGAACTTGGACCGGGTCGGGGCATTCGTGTTCTCACGAGAGCCAGGCACGCCCAGCCACGACATGGAAGGCCAGGTGAGCATGAAGGTGAAGCGCGAGCGGTACGACCGCCTCATGCGCGCCCAGCAGGCCGTCTCGCTGGCCCGCAACCAATCGTGGGTTGGTCGGGACCTCGACGTCGTGGTGGAAGAAACCAAAGACGGCTGGTCGATTGGCCGTTCGCAACGTGACGCGCCGGAAATCGACGGTCTCGTATTTGTGCGCGGAGAACTCCCGCTCGGTTCCTTCGCCCGCGTGCGTATCACCGACGCCGAAGCCTACGACCTCTACGGCGCCCTCGAAGGTGAGCCTGAGGTGCGCAAGCCCCGTCTGACGTCCCTCCGCATGGCCGCCCCGATCGCCCCCCAATAGCTGGCGGACTAGGCGAGGAAGGGCCCGATCTGGTAAACACCATGCGACCATGGGGAAGTATTTTGCCGCGTTCAAGGCGTATGACGTTCGAGGAGTGGTTCCGACCGAACTCAACGAGGACCTCGCTTACAAAGTTGGCCGCGCGCTCGCCGATGAAATCGGAGCGAAGACGGTTTGCATTGGCTACGACATTCGTCTGAGCGGGCCCAGCCTCTACGCCGCGATGGCAAAGGGCCTCAACGATGCGGGTGTCGATGTGATTCACCTCGGCTGCGTCGGCACCGAAATGGTGTACTTCGCCACCGCGTTCTACGGCTACGATGCTGGCTGCATGATCACGGCCAGCCACAACCCACCCGAATACAACGGCCTGAAGATGGTCCGGGAAGGCAGCCGACCCATCAGCGGTGACACCGGCCTCTTCGAGATCGAGCGCCGCGCCCACGAAGAGAAGTGGGAGCGCACTGGCGCGGGCGTCACGCGGGACCAAGATGTCTACGCCGACTTCGTGGCTCACCTGCTGAAGATCGTCAAGCCCGACGAACTGAAGCCCCTCAAGATCTTGGCCGACGTCGGCAATGGCGCAGCGGGCCTCGCTCTGCGGCAGCTCTTGCCCCATCTGCCGCTGGAAGTCACCGAGCGATTGTTTGAGCCGGATGGTCACTTCCCCCACGGCGTGCCGAACCCAATCTTGGAAGAGAGCCGTGCCGGCACCGAACAAGCCCTCCGCGAATCGAAGCACGATTTCGGCGTGGCCTGGGACGGCGACTACGATCGCTGCTTCTTCTTCGACGAGCACGGCAATTTCATCGAGGGCTACTACATTGTCGGAATCCTTGCCCAGGCGATCCTCCAGGTCGATCCGGAAAACCGCATTGTTTACGATCCTCGACTAACCTGGAACACCATAGATATCGTGTCCAAGCTGGGCGGCGAGCCTGTGCTCTGCAAGAGCGGCCACGCGTTTATCAAGGAAAAGATGCGGGCGGTGGACGCGGTGTACGGCGGCGAGATGAGCGCCCACCATTACTTCCGCGACCACTGGTATTGCGACAGCGGCATGATTCCGTTCTTGTTGATCGCCCGATTGGTCTCGCAGACGGGACGCACTCTGGGCGACCTCGTCAGCGAGATGATGAGCAACTACCCTTGCAGTGGCGAAATCAACTCAAAGGTCCCCGATGTCCAGGCCGTCATTGCTAAGGTCGAAGGGCTCTACTCCGACGGTGAAATCACTCGAGTCGATGGCCTGTCGGTTGAGTTCCCCACGTGGAGATTCAACCTTCGCGGATCGAACACCGAGCCCCTGATTCGCCTAAACGTCGAGACCCGCGGCGATGCGGGCTTGATGCGCGAGAAAACCGAAGAGCTTCTCGCCCTGATCCGGGAGTAACCTCCCGGATCGGTCTTCCGCCGCTTAGCGGCGGCTCCGGTAGTAGTAGCCACCTCCACCGAACAGGACGACGAGCAAGATGATGATCAGAATCGTTTCGATTGACATTGTCAGTTCACCAACGCCGTAAGTTTCTCGTCGCCGAGCTTGGGGACGTCTGAGCCGTCTTGGGGATAGGTCGAGATTGTGCCGCCGTACTTGACGAGCACCGCCTCGATGGAATCGGAGTCGATGCCTTCGTCCATCGGGGTAACCGTCACGAAAGCACCGCCGCCGGTCAGAATCCTCTGGTAATCCAGCACGAACTCGGCGGGGATGTTCTGATCGACAAGGTAGCCCGTGACCCCACCGGCGACCGCGCCGGCGGCCGTGGTCCCGGCCATTCCTGCGATCGCGATGGCAATTGCGCCCCCACCCAGAACCAAGCCAACACCCGGAACAAAGACAGCGGCCAGTGCGGCCAAGGTTCCCGCGAGCAAGCCGAACCCGGCACCCTTCGCGGAGCCAATCTCGGCATCCTTGCGGGTGGTCGTCGAGATCCCAGTCTTGGCTTCGTGCTCCAGGTTTTCGCCCGCGTCGGTCAGGACCGGCCCTTCAGCGATGAAGCCTTCGGGGAACATAATGCTAAGGTCGTGTGCCTTCACGCCATGATCCAGCAAGGCACCGCCAGCCTTTTCGGCCTGCTTGGGGTCTGCAAAGCTCGCGTAAATGCTTTTCGAGATGAGGTAACTCATGGTTCCAGAATGGCCGGGAATCGGCCAGTTCACAAGTCGGCGGTAAGGTGTCCACGAAGTGGCTTTCACCGACTGGCAAACGTTGGCGGCCCAGACTTCGTTGAACCCTCTTGTGACCCGCAAATCCCCCAATGTAAGAATGGCCCTGCAATCCTTGCGAGAGCAGTGGCAGCGCGCCATCCTAAGCGCGCTTGGCATCATGGTGGGGTGCGTGGCGATCGTCTTGCTCGTCAGCATCGCGAAAGGCGTGCAGGCCGACGTGACGGGTCAGGTGCAGGATATCGGCGTGAACGTGCTGATTGTCGTGCCCGGTCGGGTCGATGATGGGATGTTCAACCCCAACATTGGCGGCAACAGTTATCTGAAAGAAGAAGACGCCACCCGACTCTTGAATGTCCCCGGCGTCGTCCGGGTTGCTCCCCTCACCTTTGTCGGCGGCGGTGTCCGGGTCGGCAAGAAGGCCGCCTACTCCACCCTCCTGATCGCGGCTCCCCCTGAGTGGTTCCAGATGCACAAATCGAACCTCCAGAGTGGTCGAGTATTCACCGAAGCCGACCGCGACAAAAATGTAATTGTTATGGGGTCTATCGCCAAGGACGCCCTCTTTGGCAAAGAAGAAGCCCTCGGCAAGACCGCCGAGATCAACGGTCACACCTACACGATTGCCGGTATCACCGAAGATAAGAAGAGCGAGCAGAGCCTCTTCTCGATGGGAAGTTTCCAAAATGTGGTCTACATCCCCTACGCTGCCTTCAAACGTGTCGAACCAGACGCGCAGACGCACCGAATCATGGTGCAAACCCGGCCCGAAATTGACCCCAAGACCCTCAAGAAGTCGATTGATGCAGAGCTTGGAACGCGCCTCGATCATCAGCAATACTCGGTCCTTACTCAAGAAGACCTGCTCGGCTTGGTCTACCGCCTCATGAGCATTCTTACGTGGCTTCTGACTGGGCTCACCTCAATTGCCCTCTTCGTTGGCGGCGTCGGAATCATGGCGATCATGCTCATGTCCGTGGGCGAAAGAGCCAAAGAAATCGGCGTTCGCAAAACGCTAGGTGCGACCAAGCGGGATATCTTCATCCAGTTCCTCACCGAAGCCGTCTTCTTGGCTCTCTCCGGCGGAATCGTCGGGCTACTATTCTCCTACGTGGTCTGCATTGGCCTCTACTACTACACTCCGGTTAAGCCGATGATCACGCCCGGAATCATCGCGCTAGGCTTTGGGGTCTGCACCGGAATCGGGGCCATCTTCGGCCTGATCCCCGCCATGAAGGCGGCCAAGCAAGACCCCGTCGTAGCGCTGCGGATGGAGTAACTAGTGCAACCGGTGGACGCTGAAATGGGCCAGCTCGATCAGGCCCGTAGGGTCAGCGAACCCACCCAGGCTCGCAATGCCCCGCTCGACGGCGGCAATCGCCATGTCGCGTGACGCATCCAGGCCAAACAGCGCCGGGTAAGTCGCCTTGTTGCGCTCACGATCCGATCCTGCCGCCTTGCCAAGCTGCTCGGCGGTCGAGGTCTCGTTCAAAATGTCGTCGGCGATCTGGAAGGCGAGACCCACCGAGTCGCCGTAAGTCCGCAATGCATCGCGTTCATGAAGACTGCCGCCGCCAAGAATCGTCCCAATCTCGCAGCTTGCCGAGATCAGCGAACCAGTCTTGCGCGAATGAATGAACTCAAGGGTCTCGCGGTCCACAATCTGACCTTCGGAAAGGACATCGACCACCTCGCCTCCAACCAAGCCATTTGAGCCCGAAGCCCGCGCGAGCAAACTCGTCGCCTGGACCAAACGGCCCGGCTCGGCATCCAGCGAGGAGAGAATTTGGAAGGCAAGGGCAAAGAGAGCATCCCCCGCGAGAATCGCGATGGCCTCGCCGAACTGGACGTGGCAGGTCGGAACGCCCCGACGGAGATCATCATCGTCGATGGCGGGAAGGTCATCGTGGATAAGCGAGAAGCAGTGCACCATCTCGATGGCACAGGCCGCATCCAGGGCATTCCCAATCGAGCCCCCCACCGCCTCAGCGGAAGCAATACAAAGGGCAGGTCGCAAGCGCTTCCCGCCCGCAAGGCACGAGTAGCGCATGGCCGAGTGCAACTCGGTTGGGCGTTGATCTTGGGGCGGGAGCAGGACTTGCAGTCGTTCATTGACTGCAAGTCCATAGGTCCGAAGTCGCTCCTCTACGCCCACAACCATTGACATACGAAGCGTTACTGTTTCCAATCAGCGACGAAGACGTTGGTTTCGCCCCGCACCTTGCCGTTGCGGTTGGAGCCAAACACCAGGCGCTTGCCGTCGCGAGTGAACATCGGGAAGCCATCGAACTCAGGCGACTTCGTGATCTGCTGGAGGCCCGAACCGTCCACATTGATAACCCAGAGATCAAACTCGCGGCCCTTCGGGTCGCCGTAATTCGATGAGAAGATGATTTGCTTTCCGTTGGGATGCAGGAACGGGGCGAACGAAGCACAACCGAGGTGCGTGACCTGCTTCTTGTTCTTGCCGTCCGCATCCATGATCCAGATCTCCAGACGAGAGGGGCGAACCAGGTTCTCTTTCAGCAGGTTCTGGTAGTCACTCTTGTCGGCAGCGTTGTAGGTCGCGTCGCGACGCCACACGATCTTCTTGCTGTCCCAGCTCACGAACGGTCCGCCGTCGTAACCGATTTCGTCGGTCAGCTGCTTCCAGTTTCCACCGTTGACGTCCGAGCGGTAGACGTTCAAGTCATCGTTCAGCTTGGCCGTGAAGGTCATGAACTTGCCGTTCGGGGCAATGGTCGTCTCTGCAACGTAGCCTGCCAGCTTGATCACGGATTCGGGTGCGGGCTTCTTGCCGGACTTGCCCGTGACGTCGGCGGTGCGCACGCGGTAAAGCGAGAAGTCTGGGTTCACCATCCAAAGGTAACCCTTGCTCATGTCCAGCGGCTTCTGGGCACCCTCATTCTTCTCGTGGGTTGAGCTGAAGTAGATCCACTTCTGATCCGGCGAGAAGTAGCTGCAGGTGGTGCGGCCCAAACCGGTCGAAACCAGGCGCTTCTCCGAGCCATCGGCGTTCATCACGAAAATCTGCTCGTCGGGATAGCCCGGCTGGCGGGTTTGGTAGGTGATCTTCTTGCCGTCCCTGCTCCAATAGGCCTCAGCATTTTGGCCGCCGAAGGTCAACTGGCGAACATTGACAAGGTGCCTCTCACCGGGAAAATCCGCGACCGGTGCGTTGTCCGGCCAAGCCGCCATATCCTGCGTCGCCAAGATCGCCCCGTTCTCATCGTATTCCGGCAGGAACGCACCGCAAGCACAGTTGGCGTCGTGCGACTCCTTCGCGGCCAGAAATGGCGCGGATGTGTGAGGGGACAAGATGGGCTGAGTTTGGCCTTGGCTAAGGGCGAGCGCAACGACGACCGGCAACATGAATCTATTTTGCCCGAAGTGGCGTCGCCATGGGGGAAGATTTGTTGGCTAGGTGCTTCGACTCCATGCGGTTTGGCCCGCAAGGCACGATTTGAGCACGCTTTGGTAATCCGCATCGGGCATTTCGAAGGCCCCGAGCGACTCAAGGTGCGGGTTCATGATCTGCGCATCAAACACCTCGAAGCCAAGCTCGCGGCATCGATTGATCATCGCCCATAGCGCAACCTTGGACCCATTGGTCTCGCGATGAAACATCGATTCCGCACTGAAAAGGGTCCCCTGAGCGATGCCATAGGTGCCTCCGACCAACTGGCCATCACGCCAACACTCGCAACAGTGGCCCCAGCCTTCGTGATGAATCTCGGTAAACACGCGAATGAGCGGCTCGCTGATCCAATTGTCCGTGGGCCTCATGCAGGCCCACATGACCGCCTCGAACGAAGTGTCAAACCGAATCTCAAACCGGTTTTGCCGAATGACCTTGGCCAGCGAGGACGAAACGTGGATCCCCGACATCGGGAAAAGTGCTCGAACTGTCGGGCGATACCACCCCACAATGTTGCGGCGCACCGTCATGGGAAAGTAGCCGAGCTGGTAGGCGTGGGCAATGAGATCGGGCGTCAGCGCGTCTCCGTTGGTCAGGTGTTGGCTCCACATCAGGTCCTTTTGGTTAAGAGCATGTTTCGAAAGGATACAATGCGCCAATGACTGTTCACGAACTTTTGGAACAACAGCTTGCCGAATCTGGCGCGATGCTCACCCGCAGTTTCAATGGTATCAGCGAAGCCGATGCCGACGCCAAGAGCCACCCCCTGGCGATGAGCGCGCGTGAGACCGCCGTGCATTTGACCGAATGCTATCTCGCCGCCCAAGCCGAACTCAAGGGCGAGAAGTTCGCCTGGGGTTCCTACGAGCCCGCCGCCACGACGCTTGCCGAGCAGTTGGAGGCGTGTGGCCAGGCCCGATCTGAAGCCGTGGCCGCCCTGCTCGATGCCGACGAAGAGGTCGCTGCGAACCTCGCGTTTGCCTACGTCGTCACCCACGACCACTACCACGTCGGCCAGATGGTCACGCTCCGGCTCTCTATCGATGCCACTTGGAACTACATGTCCATTTACGGTGAATGAGATCGGTAAGATGGCGGAGTGATGATCGCTGTCGCTCTCGCCACCGTTTTTCTCGCCCCGTCCGCCCCGCCCAAGCTCCTCATCCGCCCCCAAGATCGTATCGCGATCTTGGGGGATTCGATCACGGAGCAGAAGCAGTACTCGCGAATCATCGAGACCTACCTGCGGGTCTGCACCCCCGAACTGGGGGTCGACGTGCGCCAATACGGCTGGAGCGGCGAGACCTGGGATGGCATGCTCGGTCGAATGCAGAACGACGTCCTGCGATTCAAGCCGACCCTCGCGACCAGCTGCTACGGCATGAATGACCACGGCTACCGCGCCTACGAGCAAGGCATCGGCGACCGCTACACCCGCAACACCGAAACCGCCGTGTCTGTTCTTCGCGCCGCCGGAGCCCGGGTTGTCCTCGGTTCCCCGGGAACCATCGGCAAAGTCCCAACTTGGGTCCAAGGCGCAGGCTCGGTGGACGCGATGCAAGACAACCTCGCCAAGCTCAGCGACATCACCAAAGCCACCGCCCAACGCACCGGATCAGGCTATGCCGATGTCAATGGAATCATGGCCCAGGCGCGGCTTCTGAGCAAGAAGCTCTACGGCGATGGCTACACGCTCGAAGGGAACGACGGCGTCCACCCCGGCTGGTCCGGCCACCTCGTCATGGCCTACGCCTTCCTCAAGGGACTCGGCGTCTCCGGCGAAATCGGCACCATTCAAGTGCAGCTCGGCAAGTCGGCCAAGGCCTCACCGGGCCACAAAATCCTCTCGGTCAAGGGCGACACCGTCAATATCGAGAGCCAGCGCTACCCGTTCTGCATCCCTGCGGGCGACGTGCGCGATACCTACCAGCTCGCCTCCGGGGCATCGTTGGTTCCGTTCTTCCGCGATCTCAACCGATTCACCCTCGTGGTCAAAGGCACCAAGCCCGGAGCCTACGAGGTGAAATGGGGAGACTGGACCAAGAAGTTCACTTCCGCCGAGCTTAATGCTGGCATTAACTTGGCCGAGTTCTTCCCCGAGAATCCCTTCACCGCCGCATTCAACCGGGTGGACAATGCCGTCGCCGCCAAGCAGGCCTACGAGACCGACCAGATCAAGACGCTCTTTCACTCCGAACAAGGTCGAAGAGACCTGGATGGCGTCGCCAACTCGAGTGAGCCACGGCGGACTCAGCTGGTGCAGGCCATCAATGCTGAGCGCACTCCCGTGACGCACTCGTTGACCATCACGCTGGTCCAGTTCTGAACGCCCAAGGGCGGCCCAAACTCAGGCCGCCCTTGTGGGCAAAAGATCACTTGTCGTACGTGAACCACTTCTCGAAGATGCAGCCCTGCTCATCCTTCTGGTGGATGCGCTCGGGGTTGCCGCCCAGGTACTTGCTGTGGCCGTCGAGGAAGCTGAACGAGCCGCCATCGCCACGATAGCGGAAACGCGCCTCGCAACCGAACTTGCTGACCACCCGCGAGCGATCCGCGTTGACGGCAGTGTAAGCATCACCAATGTTGGCCGTCCGGGCCGATTCCACCACTGCCGTCAGGCTGATGGTGCGGTACTCGTAGTTGCCCGTGTCGTAGTTGAAGCCCCAGCCGCTTCCCGGATAGTTGGCGTACGGCGTCGATTCACTGTTGACGCCCGGATCACAAGACCAGTACACCGAGTGCTTCGCAATGCCGTAGTGCGAGAGGTACTTGCCATCCGAGGGCAAAAGCGACTTGATATAGTCCAGGTCAGTGCCGTCGCAGTCATCCTGGTTCATCGCCTTGATGAGGTTCGATTCGCTGAAACCTGGGCTCTGCAGAATCTGGGTGTTCTTCAGATAAGGCTGAATGTTGGTGACCCACGAGCCACGAATCTGATCATCCAGCGAGTCCAGCAAGGGGTCGCCCTCCTGGTCACGGGCGGTGTTGGAAGGGATCACGGTGTCGTCGTAATCGCCCGAGTACATCAGCTGCGAGAGGGCGATCTGCTTGGTGTTCGAGAGGCCGGCGGTTTGCTTAGCCGCCTCTTTGGCTTGGGCGAAGACAGGGAAGAGGATGGCGGCCAGAATCGCGATTATCGCGATGACGACGAGAAGTTCGATGAGGGTGAAGGCGCGAGATTTCATATCAGCCAAGTCATCGCTTCGTCGCGATTTCGACTCTAGATGATAGATGGGTTTGGAGCCCCCCTTGAACTAGGATCGATGGCCGTGACTAACGACGTGAGTCAGATCGTCGGCGATTCCGAACTATCGTTTGCTAAACACCCGCACCCAATCGACCTCAAATCGAGCCGGAAATGTCGTGTTCGCCGGATCGCCCCCATTGTCACCACCAATCGCCAGGTTCAGCAACATGTAGTGCGGCTGCTGGAAGGGGTTGAAGCCATCTGGATTCAGTGTCTTGCTCAAGTCCACCCGGTTCATCACGACATCATCGACCGACATGACGATCTCGGTCGGTGACCAATCCATGCGCCAGGTGTGGAACTTCTCCGACCACTTCGGGTCGTTGAACGACTCGATCTTGCGGATCTCCGTCTTCCATTGCCCGACATACTGCTGGCGGGTCCCCCAGGCGGCGTTGGCCAGCAGTTGCCCGCGATAGAACTCCAAGATATCGAGTTCACCGCTGCTGGGCCACTCCTTGTCCACCCCGAGGGTCCACCATGCTGGCCACATGCCCAAGCGCGTATCAATCTTGCCCCGCATCTCGAAGCGCCCATATAGGAACGACTGCAAGCCCTGAGTCTTGAGGCTGGCCGAGGTGTACTCGATCTTCTCGCGCTTCGCCCACCACTCGTCCCGCTTGGGGTCGAATGCCGGGTTCGGCTTCGACTGCCGCCGAGCCTCGATGATCAGCTTGCCATCCTGCACAAAGGCATTCTCCGGCTGATACCACTGGTGCTCACGGTTGCGCACAAACCCGTTTTCGAAGGTCCATTTCTTCGGGTCAGGCCGACCGGGCCGGTCGAATTCGTCTGACCAGATCAACTTCCAATCCCCAATCGTGGCGGTGGCGAGAAGTGCGAGCCCAAGCGTGACCATGATTTCCTCAGCGAAGCAAGACCGCGGCGTGGCAAACAACCGTCGGGACCACAAAGGTCAGACGGCCCTCCACCAGCGTGGTTTTCAGCGGTTCCTCTCCCGGCAGGAGGACAACCTGATTTGGCGCCCAAGACGCCGGAACCGTGACCTCAATATCGCGCAAAGGCGTCGGGTCCTCCCACACTTCCATGTGGTCGCCCCGTCGCATCGGGCTGTAGTTCACGAGGTGAACGACCTTGTGCTCTGCCGTCTTCGTAACCGTCACTTCGGTCGTAGTCGGCGCGCTGGTCTCGACCAAGCGCGAGGGCAAGAGCAACCGCAGCAAGTTCTGGACCAAGCGACGGTAAGCCACCGTCCCGACCTTCTGATACTGCGTAAAGAGCGGCTGACCCAACCGAACCACACTGCCAAGCCG
>JBMOJD010000043.1:0-27678 GCA_049317025.1 Fimbriimonas sp.
CTTGCTCGATGAACCAGGTTAGGAGCGTAGTGACAAGCTCGCGGCCCACGCCTTGGCGTTGGAATTCTGGCTTTACGTTCAGCCATTGGAGTTCGCCTTGGCAGCCGAAGCGGTCGGTCTCATGGCCAGCGGTATAGCCAGCAAACTCGCCATCGAGAGTTCCCACGAGAACTAGCCGCAGGTTCATGGCGTGGCTGGGGAAGTAATCGCCTTGCAGGTAGGCGAGCATGGTTTTTTCGAGGCGCTCCCCGCCTCCCCGCAAACTAGCTAGATCCTTTATGTCGTTGGGCGTGGCGGCACGAATCTTTAGGTCCTTCATCCTCGCACTCCAACCATACAACAAAGCATTGCCCATCTTGGACTAAAATTCGCTCCATGAGTCATTCCACTCCAGAAGCGGCGTCGCTTCGATCCGCTTGCTCGATCTTCACCAAAGACCTTCAGGCTTTGCCTGAGGAGGCGTTTACGAAGCAATTCAGTGCCAAGGCGCGGACGGTGGCGGACATTGTTTACGAGGTCAACATGGTGAACGACCACATTGGGATGAACTTGCGCGGCGAGGAGGCATTCGCTTGGCCGGAGGGTGGCTGGATCACGGCCCCGGCCGACTTCAATACGAAAGAGATTGTGATTCAGGCGTTTGAGGAATCGGCGGCGCGGATTCAGGCAACGGCGGATTCCTATTCGGCTGAAGACCTGTTGGGCACTATCCCGACGGAGCATGGGGACAAGACTCGCGCCGAGCGACTTCGGTTCATCGTCCTGCATCTTTGGTATCACTCCGGGCAGTTGAACTTCATCCAGACGCTGCTGGGTGACGACGAGTGGCACTGGTAGATTCCCGTATGAAGCGGACGGACTTACTCGACACGAGTCCCGAGATTCACCTGATGCGCATCCAGCTTCTGCGGGAGAAGACGGTCGATTGGCGGATCCAGAAGGCGTTTGAGCTGACGGACATTAGTCGGCGCTTGTTTCCCGAGCAGACGCGTCGGGCGCTTCGGAAGGAAATGGGGTTGGACGTTGACGACGACAACCCTGAAGACGCCGCGAGTGACACCAGCTGTAAGTAGGATACTACTTTAACATTTCTGGCACGATGCCGAATTTGAATCGATAGCCGCCTTGTTCGGCCTCGATGAGGCCGAACAAGCCGCGGTCATCCCAGGGGGTAACCGACATACCGGCGGCGCGGACTGTGCGGGTGACCGTGCGATAGTAGCCCTTGACCGCGGGGGTGTTGCGGTCGTTCTGGTTTGCGGCTCGACCTACTCCGAACTCCCCGTAGTTGATGCCGATTTTGAGTTTGGCGGCATGGGCGAGGACCTTTTCGATGCTCTCCTTCACGGTTGCATCGCCGGGACAGGCGGAGTTGACGCCATCTTGGCCGCAGAATCCCCAAGGGTCATAGCTGTGAACCGTGGCGGCGATGTAGGGGTCTTTGCCCTTGCCGGGAAGGGTTTCGGCGGAGGGATACAGCGGGGCGAGCATGGTGTGGTTGCCTTGGCCATTGGTGCCAAACATGATGATCCGGCTGGTGTTGCTGCCGCCCGTTGCCCGGATGGCGTCGTAGCCTACTTGGTTGATTTTGCGCGTACGCTCTAGGGCGATTGCGTCGTAGGGTTTGACGGGGCCGCCCCAATCGCCGAAGACGCCATCGGGCTCGTTGAGAATCTCGAAAACGAGGTGGTGGTTGCGCGTTTTGAATTCGGTGGCGATGCCTTTCCAGAGATTCGCGAAGGCGGCATCGTGGGCGGCACCGTTGTAATTCTTCTTCAGCCAATTCTCGTGGTGGGTGTTGATGACCACGTAGAGCCCTTTGCCGAGCGCGTAGTCGACGGCAAGTTTCAGTTCGCGAAGGCGGGCGTGCTTGGTGTTGATCGTGCCGCTGGTGTCGGCGAGGTGGTCGCCATCGAAGCCGTCCATCCAGGTGACAGGCATGCGGACATGGGTTAGACCGGCGTTTGCGTATAGGTCGATGACTTTCCGCACGTCGCGGAGATCGGTGGGGTTGGCTTTGATGTCGAAGGTGTTTCCGAGATTGAAACCAGTCCCCATGTTGCGCATGGTTGCGATGCCGTCATCAGCAACTGGAGCGGCGAATAAGTACACGATGGTTGTGAGGACCCCATTCATTGGCCAGATTCTACTTTAGGCTAGACGCTGAAGGTCGGCTTGGAGTCCCAGTCTCGGATTCGGATGGGAAGGCGGCGGCCTTCGGTTAGGCTGCGCCAAAGCCACTCGACCGGGCCCATGGCGTAGGTCTTGAGCCAGTAGTGGGCGAACACGATGTTGACGATCCAGACTCCGGCGACCACGATAAGCATCTGGGATGAATCTAGCTTTCCGTAGAGCCTAAACCCCCATGAGTAGAAGATTGTTGTGCAGATAACCGATTGCATGAGGTAACAGGTCATCGCTACCTTGCCAACGTTCGAGATACTGCTGACAAGGCCCTTGAAGACACCCTTTTCCACAAGTACTGCCCCCAGCATCAGGTATCCGGGCGCCATGAGGGGGCCGAAGAAGAGCTCCCACGCGAGCGAAGCGAGGCCCGACACCTTGGAGTTCATTAGGATGATTGCCAATGCGTTTAGCGGGAGGCCGAGTCCGAGGCCAATGCCGAGAGCCCAATTGCGTGTTATATGATGTGCGCTCGGCTCGCGAAGCACACCGGATCGTGCCCAGAGGACGCCGAGTAGGAACAGGGGGATCGCGAACGGAATAAAGACGACCACGCCACCGACTAGAGCGACAAAGTCATGAGATAATCGGTCAACCACCTGCTGGAGATAGGTTCCTGATGAGTAAATTTGGGCAGTGGATGACCTATCCAAGTCGGCTTCAACCATAAACTGGTTTATCTGCTTGTTTGTGACGAAGAAGGAGGCGGCGAAGAAGATTGCGGCGGAAAGGAAGCTTAAAATTCCTCCGCCCCAGATGATTCCCTTTAGGACCTTATCGGGCTGCCCAACGAGTAGGCAAGTGGTGATGGCAATTCCGGAGTAGATGAATAGAATGTCTCCGTGCCAAATGAAGATTGCGTGGATTGCGCCAATTAGTCCTAGGAATGCTGACCGCTTGAGGTAGCCACCCGGCCAGGCACCAGGAATTTGACTTCTTCGGTTGAACTGGAGTGCCACGCCGAGGCCAAAGAGGATGGCCAGCATCGAGCGGAACTTACCGGTCACGAACGTTAAGGTTAGGGCGTTTACCCATTGGTTTAGCTTCGAGATGGAACCATCGAAGAAGTAATCGATCTGGGTCAGGCTTGAAGAAGCGAAGGCGGGGATATTGGCAAGAAGAATGCCGAGGATGGCCACCCCCCGGAGAAAATCGAGTGACGCTACACGGTTACGGAGGGTTGGCGAGACCATGGATATGGCCTGAATTACGCTTGCTACCGGCGATCCGTTGCAGTGATCAGACGTTGGTTTCGGCACGGGTACCTTAGGAATGTGGGCACGGCTGATCTCATCGCGGAAATCCACCGCCGGGAATCGGGGCGGGTGCTCGCGACCCTGATTCGCTTGGTCGGTGACTTTGACCTGGCCGAAGATGTGATGCAGGAGGCGTTTGCTGCTGCGGTGGTGCAGTGGGAGGCCGAGATTCCCGCGAACCCGGCGGCCTGGCTGATCTCGACGGCGCGTTTCAAGGCTATCGACCAGATCCGTCGACGGGCTCGGCAGGATCAAAAGTTGCGGGAGCAGGCCGAGCAGTTGGTCTCTGAGATTCCGCTGGCCCAAGATTCCGAGATCGAAGACGACCGGTTGCGGTTGATCTTCATGTGCTGCCATCCATGCCTTTCTCGGGAGGCGCAGGTCGCGCTTACTTTGCGAGAAGTGTGTGGATTGACTACCGAAGAGGTCGCGCGGGCTTTCTTGCTACCTACGTCAACCCTGGCGCAAAGGATCGTGCGGGCGAAGGCCAAGCTTCGGGAGGCGAGGGTTGCCTTTGTGGTGCCGGAGGCAGACGAGCTTCCTGAGAGGGTAGCTAGTGTACTTTCGGTGATCTATTTGGTGTTCAACGAGGGGTACTACTCGTCATCGGGTGAGTCGCTTGTTCGGGCTGATCTCTCGCAGGAGGCTATCCGCCTTGCCCGGCTTGTGGCGCAGCTCCTGCCTGAGCCAGAGGTTTTGGGGTTATTGGCACTGATGTTGTTCCATGAATCGCGGCGGGCGGCTCGGCTCACGGATGCGGGCGACATTGTGCTGCTTCCGGATCAAGATCGGTCGCGGTGGGACTGGGCGATGATTGAGGAAGCCAACGCCCTCGTGACTCGGGCGGGCTCGGGGCTCTATGCGTTGCAGGCGGCTATCGCAGCGGAGCACGCGATTCCGTCGGGCGCCACTGATTGGGCGAGGGTGGTGGGCCTTTACGACTTGCTGCTGGCGCAAACTGGCTCGAATGTTGTCGCCTTGAATCGGGCGGTCGCGGTCTCAATGTGCAATGGTGCGGTGGCTGGGCTTGCGCTGGTTGATGGGTTGCTGGGCGATGGCGGCCTTGCGGGCTTTGGCTTGGCCCATTCGGCCCGGGCAGACCTTTGTCGGCAGTTGGGGCGGCACGAGGAAGCTTTGGCTGCTTATGAGCGAGCCCTGGAGCTGGCTACGCAGGAGTCTGAGCGACGATTTTTGAGTGGGCGCATTGACCAGATGCGCGAAATTCTGTTTGGCTAGTTGTCGAACAAGGCCAGAGCGGTTCGACCATTGTGTGCATCGAAGGATTGACCATGAAGTTTCTTTGCCTTGGATATCTGAATATGGACCAGTTTGACGCCGCGCCGGAGGGCGTTAAGGCGGAGATTTTGGCCAAGTGCTACGAGCAATGCCTGCCCTTTCGGGCAACGGGACAGGTTGTCGCCGAAGAGTCGCTGGGGCATACGGGCCTCGCCAAGACCATCCGGTCGAGGGGTGGGAAGCCGTTTGTTTCTGATGGTCCCTTCATCGAGACCAAGGAGCAGTTGGGCAGCTTCTTTATCGTTGAGGCCGATTCGATGGAGGACGCGATCGAGGTTGCGTCTCTACATCCGGCGGCGTTTTTTGGCGAGGAGTATGGGTTTGGGATCGAGATTCGGCCGATTGGCTCGTGAAGGCTGAGCCTTGTCGATTTTGTTAACCGTGTTTGGCCCCAAACACGGTTGGTCCGAATAGGCATACTAGAATAATCGGTATGAAACGTCTTGATTCCTGTTCAGGACCTTGGGTTGGGCTTTCGACTCAGGCGAGCCTGCGCATCAGTGAGAAGATCCAGCTTTCACTGTCGGTGGGAATCTTGCATGGGACGGGGAGCGACCTTGACGGGGACTTCGTCCTCGACGGCAAGTACGATTCGCTGTCCGGGGATGTGGAGATGGCACGTCGGTACACGCTGGCGCTGGATCGCTACACCCGTAAGCCGAAACGTGATTTCACCTCCGTGCTGGTGCTTTACGATTACACGGGCCGGTGGGACGGCGAGATGATCTCGGGGACCTGGCAGCAGCGGGACTACCCGCCGAATCAGGGCACCTTTGAGATGTGGCCGTATCGCGAGGAAGAGCAGCGCGAGCTTGCGATTGAGTCGCAGGAAGACGTCGAAGTCCGTCCGCTCGTTTCCACCGGGCCGGGATGATTTCGCGTTTGGGCGGGAGTATGCTTGCCTTGCTCATGTGATTGAGCGGCTGGTATGAACAGATTAACGATCCGTACGCCCGATGATTTTCACGTCCACCTTCGGGATGGGGCCATGCTGGAGGCAGTGGCGCACTTCACGGCGCGGCAGTTTGGGCGGGCCATCGTGATGCCAAACCTTGTGCCGCCGGTGGTGACGACCGAGCAGGCTCTGGCCTACAAGGCCCGGATTGATGGGGTGCTCTCGGGGTTTGACCGTTTCACTCCGCTGATGACGGCTTACCTTACGGAGGAAACGGATGCCGACGACATCGAAGTTGGTTTTGGGAGCGGCGTGCTGACGGCGTGCAAGCTGTATCCGGCGGGGGCGACGACGAATTCTTCGCGGGGAGTGCGAGAACTCGAAAAGGTGTTTGGGGTGCTCGCCCGGATGGAGGGCATTGGGATGCCCTTGCTGATCCATGGCGAGGTCACGGACCCGGAGGTCGATATCTTCGACCGGGAAGCGGTGTTCATTGAGCGAGTGCTCACAAAGATCATTGCCTCGTTTCCTGGCCTGAAGATTGTGCTGGAGCATGTCACGACGAGTGATGGGGTGGCGTTTGTGGAGGCGAGCGGAGGCAATCTCGGGGCTACGATTACTCCTCATCACCTGGAATTCAATCGCAACGCGATGTTTCGAGGGGGTATCCGGCCGCACTTCTTTTGCCTTCCTATCGCGAAGCGAGAGTCGCATCGTCTCGCACTCCGTCGGGCGGCGACTTCGGGCTCGCCCAAGTTCTTTCTCGGCACGGATTCGGCCCCGCATCGGGTGGGTGATAAGGAGTCGGCTTGTGGCTGCGCGGGCGTTTTCAATGCTCCGTTTGCCATCGAGTCTTACGCCAAGACTTTTGAGGAAGAGAACGCATTGCACCATTTGGAGGCGTTTGCCTCGGTGAACGGTGCCTCGTTTTACGGGTTGCCTCTCAATGAGGGGACTATTGCCTTGGAGCGATCAGGTGCCGAAGTCCCGCTGACCTACGGGGAAGGCGCGGACACCGTGGTTCCATTCCATGCGGGAGAGACCCTCGCTTGGCGGCTTGTTCGGGCGGAAGCTTGAGTGCTCGCGATGCGCCGGGTTTGGCGCATCGCGAGCGGTTGCACTAGAGATTCTGAATTGCCAGGACGCCCTTCACTTTGGCGATCGCGCGGAGTAGGTCGGCGGTGGCCGTGCCAAAAAGCTCCACGCGTCCATCGTGGGACTCGGTGCGGAAGCCAGCCTTGCGCAGGGCTTCGATGATTTGGGGGGTGACGTTGGTCACCAGCACACGCACATCGAACTTGCCCTTCTTCTTCAGAAGCCCGCTTTCGACTTCAACATTCTGGACGTCCTTGCCCCGTTTTGCCTCTCCGCCCACAACGAGCGAGTTGTCACTGGGATCATAGGAGATGAAGTCGATCTGCCGGCTCAGCCCTTCGGCATAGTCGGCGCCACCGCCTTGAAATCGTCCTCCAGCGGCGTTAGCAGGTAATCCGGCGGAGCCTCCACGGAAGTCGGCCGCAGCTCCGCCACCACCGAAGCCGCCCGCCGCTCCGGGTACGCGACTGGGTTTGCCTTTCGCCATTCCGAACGTCATCGGCGCGACGGACGCACTCTTGGAGGAGAGCGTAGTCTCCCTGCGGCCGCCTTGGCCTCCTACCTTGTCGGCTGCCTCGACGGGCACCAGTACGGTCTTGTTTTTGCCGGATGGATTCGAAACTGGACGATCGACTGCGACGAACGAGGTGTATTCGGACATCAGTCGGTGGTCCAGCGCGACCTCCATGATCTTTGACTTGACGTCGATGGGTTGGCCGAGGGCACTGGCGGTGTAGGACTGGCTCTTGAGCTCAGCGATCCGGGCGCGGGCCCAGAGGGAGGAAACTGAGGAGCCATCGCCTTCGCCGGTGGGCAGGTCGAGTTCGATCGTCCTTGCCCAGGGCTTGCCCGCGGCGAGGCCAGTGAGGGTCACTTCGGTCTTGCCGGGTTGGCTGTAGCGACCGTAGATGACGACGGGCTTGGCGCTGAAGACGTCGGGCAATTGCTTGGGCGTCACTTGCTCGACGGCCTTGCCGGTGAACTTGGCAACGACATCGACGAGGAGCGGTTGATCCATGCGCTGGGCGAACCTGCGAACGGCGGGCTTGGCTTCTTCTTCGGTTGTGACGATGTCGGAGGCTCCGCGTCCCTCGTAGCTCATGGCGTCGATAAGGCTTCGGTTGACGGAGTTGCCGATGCCGAAGGTGAAGAGGCGCGAGAGGCCGCGATACTGCTGGATGTTGCGAAGGATCACCGACTCTTGGCCCGCGAGGCCATCGGTGTTGAAGACCACCATTCGCACTCGGGTTGGGTCGACCGGACTGGAGAGGGAGGCGACGATGGCGCGCTCCAACTCGGTGCCGCCCGATGCTTCGAGTGAGCGGATGAAAGTCTTCGCCTGGGTTCGATTGAGCTCGGAGTTCGGGCGTGGCCCGGGCCAGAGGGGATTGACTCCGTTGCTGAAGCCCATCACGTTGAACTCGTCTTGGGGGCCCATCGTGTCGAGCAGTTGGAGCGCGAGTTCCTTGGACTTATCGATGGGAAATCCACTCTGGCTGCCACTTTGGTCGATTACGAAGACCATCTGCTTCGGTGCCCGCTGTTGGGGGGTTGGCTTGGGTGGGGGCGAGAGGATGAGGGCGAAGTAGCCGCCGCGCTCGGGATCCCATGTGGTCAGCAGGGAGTCTTGGATTTCGTTGGTTGCGGTTCGGTAGCGGAGGATGAAATCGCGATTGGGAATCTCGTCCTTCTTGGCCAAGCGCACCTGGATGGTTTCATCGTTCCACCGCTTGGTAGTGATCGCGTGGAGGATGGAGCGGAAATCTCGGACCGGCGAGCCGCCGCGGATGGTGGCGGTGAGGTCGATGTTCTGGCCGCTGCGCACGCCGACGGCCATTCGGGGAGGGTCGATGGCGCCGGGGTTGGGCGTTCCGGCACCGAGGTACCGGGGGCCGACGACCATGGGGAAGGTGAATTCATACTCGCCCGCCTCGAATCTGAGGACTTGGACGTAGCTGATCTCGACGGTGATCTTGCGCCCGGGCAGGATGTTTGCGACGGACTGGGTGAAGATGTTGTCGGTCTCTTGGTCGAGCAATGAGGCCACTTTGCCTTCGCTTTTGGCCTTTTCGTAGACTTGCCGGGCTTGCTCGCGGCGCATGATTTCGCCTTCAATGACGCGATTCCCGACCTGGATGCGCATCTGGTCGACGGCGGCGTCGTGGGGCAAGGGGAACTTGTAAACGGCTTCGATGGGCGTTTCGCTGGGGTTGGTGAAGACTTGGCGGACGGTGACCCGCGCGCCCATGCCGGCGATGTTGGCGTCCACGGAGGTCCGCTCAAGGGCCATCATGGTCACTCGTTCCTTGCCGACGATATAGAATCCACCGGGCGATTCTTGCGGCTTTGGTGCGGGTGCACTCGTGGCGAGAGAGATTAGAAGAACTCCAGCGGCTAAAACCATGACCTACCTCCGACTGGGCACGAAGTACCAAGCCCATTGTTGAGATGCCTCAGAGTTCGCCTGGTTACACAAATTGTTCGGGACCAATGGTCGGGGTGCGCAACCCAGGTTACGGGGTCGGCGTAGTTGGGGAATGGAGGCTGTACCCTTGACCAGAACATTGTGGCCTATACGCGGATGGGTGACGGGATCTACACTCTAGACTCCTACGAGGTCCTCATCGCCCACAATCTGCTCTTCGGGAACGCCCATTTCGGAATCTATATGCGCGTGGAAACCGACCGATGGTTCCGCGGCTAGATGGCACCAATCCACTCGCTGAGAGAATCTGCGAACGGTGGGCTTGGCTTCTTCTGTCCTAGCTCCGGCCGAGAAGCGCGAGCACTTACGGCGTGGCTACCGACGCCTCCGGCGACTATAGGTATCAAATCGCCAGCAGCCACCAGGGGTCATGCGCAAAGGCATACCACCAACTGTTTTCCAAATCTGTCCAACGAGAAAGTAGCAGGACACGCTGCCGCCCCAGAGCATAGCTCCACCAACTTCTGAGGCCCAATCTTTACGATGATTCGAGTACGCCATGACCACGATGCCAAGCAACGCGATCATCCCGCGAAGACTCTCGGCGACCATATCAGCACGGTTCGGATGAGAGTAGCTAACAAACAGGCTTTCTCTATAACATTTCGCCTCTTTATAAGCTGAAAGTATATCTGTAACATTAAATGCGAGGTGAATCATTGCACCAAAAAGAAGCAAATCCGGCTTGTGCCACACGAAACCCAAGAGAACTGTCGTCCCCGAAACCAGTGCCAAAAGCAACTTCATACTTTATTCTAACAGAAGTGGCCAACAAACACGGGAGTAACACGCCTCGTCCCAGGGCAACCTCAGAAGTTATCCAACTACCAGTGGTGCGCCCCCTGCGACGCAAAGATCGCCTTAACCAGGCACCTGGTTACACAAATTGTTCGGGACCAATGGTCGGGGTGCGCAACCCAGGTTACGGGGGCGGCGTAGGGGCTGTCATGCGATTGGCATGCTTGGTCTTTTCTATCGGTGTTTTTGGCGTGATGATCTCGGGCTGTGGGCAATCTTCGGGAGCCGCGAAGTCGACACCGGAGGCCAGTGCGAGCGCAAGCTTCTCAGCCGGTCCAGACGGGGTGAAGTTCACGGCCAAAGATGACAAGGGGGCTAAGGCCGACGTGGAAGTGGGAAGCGCCAAGGTCGACATCAAGGACGGCGAGGGCGGCGGCTTTTCGTTCGATATGGATTCGAAGACCGGCACCTTCAAAATGAAGGCGGGCGATAAGGACAGCAAGTTCGAGAACGACGTGAGCATCTCGGAATCTGAGCTTGGCGTGCCGATCTATCCCGGTTCTTCCGAAGTTCGGGTGGCTTCGATGCGAGCGGAATCAACGAAGGAGCGGAGTGTGATCTCGGTACGGACCACGACGGACTCGCCGGAGCAGGTGGCCGACTTTTACCGCTCCAAGATGACGGTTAACAGCGAGTCGAAGCAGAAGGACGACACTTCCACCGAGATTGAACTGAAGGAAGATGAAAAGTCTGGTCGCAAGTTTGCCGTCTCGGCCAAGCGAGAAGACGGCAAGACGACCACGGTGACAGTCGTGCGGGTGACGCCGAAGTAACCAGGTTACTTCGACGAGTTGACGACGTTGCGGAAATTCGGGGTGAAGTTGGGGAAGGCCGCCGCGAGGTTGGTGTTCCCCAGCCGTCGCGCACAGACCTCGGCGAGGATATCACGGAAGTCAATCGTGGGGGCGAGGTCGGCTTGTTGGAAAAGCTGGTCGTCGCGCAGGCCGGGCCAATCGGTGTATACACGGCGGCCTTTGACGTTTGGCCCCATGAGAATCATCGCTCCAGCGGTGCCATGGTCGGTGCCTCGGCTGCCATTCTCGCGGGCGGTGCGGCCGAATTCCGAGACCACGACGCTCGTCCAGTCCTTCCGGTTGCTTCCCGACATGTCCTTCCAGAAAGCTCCGAGCGAGTCACCAAGGACAGTCAGGAGCTTGTCGAGGTAGCCATCTTTGGAGCCTTGGTTGCTGTGGGTGTCAAATCCGTCGAGGTCGAGGTGGATGGCTTCAACGCCTAGGTCGGCTTTGATCAGGGCAGCGGTGGATCGTAGGGCAACGGCGAAATCGTGGGCAGGATAAACGGCCCCTCCCGCAGGCCTATAGCTTACGAAGTCAATTCGCTTTAGCAGTTCGATCGTTTTCTGCGTGTCGCCGGCGATGGAGCGGAGCGGCTCGCTCATGAGGCTGTAGCTGTCTTGGATGTAGCTGGACAGCTCGGCCTGGTTCTCCCATCCGCCGGAATCGCCGAAGTCGGCGAGCACACGGATGGCCAGAGATTGGGGACCACCAACGAGGGTTCTACGCAGTCCACGAGTGAGACTTACGCCGCGGAGTTGCGACCCGAACTTAGCCGGGCTGGTCGTTCTCAGATGCCTTCCGAGCCATCCCGAGACGGGCGTTTGGCTGGAGAGGCCTGCTTCCATCAATCGCTGGGCATCGAAGTGGGAACGGCTCCAGTTGGGTGCCCCGACCGCGTGGACGATGGCGAGCTGGCGGGCCCTATATGGCTCGACGAGCGCGGCAAGGCTGGGTGGCAGGCCGAAGAATCCATCAAGGTCGATGGCCTTGCGCGTCGAGGAAGAATCTGGTTGAGGGATGTCCACGGTCGGGCGCAACGCGTAATAGAGCGGTTCGGCGTAGGGGACGGCCAGGGTCAATGCGTCGACGCCGCCGCGCAGGTAGATGTGGATGAGGACATCACGGGAAGAGAAGCCTTGCGCCATTGCGACCCGGGGGAGCCAGGCGGGCGAGGCCACCGCGGTGGCAGCAGCAACCGAGCCAACCAAGAAGCGTCGGCGCGAGAGTTCGGTGTATTCGCGGCAAGAATGGCTCATTTCGTTAGTACCACTGGTAGCTGGGTGAAGCCAGGGCGATCGCAAAGGCTCCCTGGATGCGGCGCGAGTTGATGGGCTTGGCCTTCAGATATCTCAAAACATTGGCCCGGTCGGCGGGGAGCATCTCGCCGGCGAAGAGGAGTTGATCAATCTTGATCGTGACGGCGTCGGGGGTTTTGGCCGATCCGAGAAGAGAGGGTAGGTTGACGATCACGTTCCACACTTTGTTTTGGGGAAGCATGGAGGCAAAATTCCAGCGCGGAAGCAGGTTCCCGGCCCAGAACTCGAACTGGTCGGGGAAACCATCGGGCATATCCCAGGTGTAGGGCAGGTGGCCCGCGGGAATGAGGTGGCTACCTCGCAAGGAGCCCTGATCGCCGACCTGAGCTTGCAGTTGGCGGAGTGCCCCGACCATTAGGTGGAATGGTCGCTTGAATTTGGGCTTGGCGACCTTGAGGTTGTCGGGAGTTAGGATCGCACGTACGACCGCCCTGATCCAGCCCCCGGTTCGCAAGAACTCCCGGGCGGCGAAGTTGACGACTGATTCCGGCGGGTCGTACTGCAATAGGAAGCGGGCGAGTTTTCGGGCGATAAAGAGGGCCGTGCTGGGATGATTCGCGAGGATATTGATCACGGTCTGGCCGTCGCTTACACCTCCCCCGGCGGGAATATTGACTCCTAGGACTGTCTTGGCTAAGTTCGAGTGCTGGCTGTCCCAACACACAAATGTGCCGTAGTCCGGTGCGCCGCGAATATTGCGGTATGTCCACCCGGAGAAGCATCGGGCAACCGCTTTGACATCGGCTTGGGTGTAGCCTCCGTCGGTTCCCATCGTGTGGAGTTCCAGCAGTTCTCGGGCAAAGTTCACATTGCCGAAGTCGCCGATATTCTCGTTGTTGTTGAGGTAGACCAGCATGGCCGGGCTTTTGCAGACGGCCGTCAGTAGATTTTTGAATGAGCCGAGGGCGTTGGGCCGGATGACGGTTTGGATATGGGGAACCAGGAGCCAGCCGCCCACTGTTTCGCCGGTGATGTTAAAGTGGTCGGTCCAGAACTCCACCATGCGTTCATTCAGCTGGTTCTTGCTGTTGATCGCACGCAGGATGGTGGCTTCGCCGAGGTTGCGCAGAGTCACATTGTCATTGGTGAGAATCCCTAGTTGGCTCGCCGTCATCGATAGCCGGGGGTACATCATCTGGATCGCGGTTTCGCTGGCCGAATCGTTGATGGTGAGGCCGAGCATGTCCTCTCGCCAGTTGGCAAATCCGCGTGATTGAATCAGAGCAAGATCGGCAGCGGTTACACCGTAGGTCATCTTTCGGGCGGCCCGGGCGTCGAGCGAAAGCCAGCTAGAACCAGGATCCGTTCCGGTAGATTGAGCTGAGGCCTTGCCCGCTAGTGCAGCGAGTCCGGCAGTTAGTCCGGCGGTGAGCCCGGTGGTTAAGAGGGCGCGTCGACTGGAACACCAGTTGTCCGCAGGCTGTTCAGCAGGTTGCTCCAAATCCGGATTCGAGTGCGACATTTTTCCCCGAATTCATGGTATCGCACTTCGTCGTCATAAAATTGTTAAGAGTTGGGGGAGTTGCGGCATTCTGCGAAAAAAACCACAGAAATGCCGCTTTGTTTAGACCCTCGGCAAGAGGCTTAGACGACGATATTCCTGAACGTAGGTGTGTATGCCGGGAAGACGGTGCTCAGATTCTGGTTGCCAAGCCTCTTCTGGACGATTTCGGCGAGGACATCGCGGAAGTCGATGGTCGGCGTGAGGTCGACGCCTTGGAAGAGCTGGGATTCATCGAGTCCGGGCCACTGGGAGACAACTTGCTTGCCGCGCACGTTCGGTCCCATGACGAGCATGGCGTTGGCGGTGCCGTGGTCAGTTCCCTTGCTACTGTTTTCGCGGGCGGTTCGTCCGAATTCGGAGAGCACGACGCTGGTCCAGTTTTTGCGGTTGCTGCCGTTCATGTCCTTCCAGAACGCCCCGAGCGAATCACCAAGGACGGTCAGAAGTTCGTTCAGGTAGCCGTCGGTGGTGCCTTGCTCGCTGTGGGTGTCGAAGCCGTCCAGGTCGAGGTGGATTGCCTCGACGCCGACGTCCGATTTGATCAGAGCCGCCGTGGACTTAAGCGACTTGGCGAACCAGTGTTCGGGGTAGACCGCGCCGCCGGCGGGCTTGTAGTTGGCAAAATCGATTCGATCGAGGAGGTCGATGGTCGCTTGGGTGTCCGAAGCGGCCGACTTCGTGGGTTCGATGCCGCGGGCGTAGCTTGCCTGAATCCAGTTGGCGAGCTCGGTCTGATTTGACCACCAGCCAGCGTAGCCGAACGTGTCGAGATCGGGAATCGGGAGGGTCTTGGGTCCGCCGATAAGTGTCTGGCGGAGACCGTAGGTGAGGCTGGCGGCACGCAACTTCGCATTGGGCAAAATCGGCTGTGAGGTCGCCAAGTGCCGGCCCAACCAACCCGTCGGGTTGGTTGGCTCCTGGGACAGGCCGACTTCGACAAGCCGCATGGCGTCGAAGTGGGATCTGGTCCAGTTGTCCGAGCCGACGGCGTGGACGACGGCCAGTTGCTTCGCGTTGTAAGGCTCTAGCAAGGCGGCGAAGGCCTTGGGGAAACCGAAGAAGCCATCGAGGTTCAGGGCGCGGTTGGCGCTTGAGCTATCGGGCCGGGGCACCGCTTGGGTCGGGCGGTGGCGGTAATAGGCTGGATCACCGAAAGGCACAGCGAGGCTCAACCCATCGATTCCGCCGCGCAGGAAAATGTGGATGAGGACGTCGCGGCTCGCGCCGCCGCCTTGGGCCATGGCGACCTTGGGAAGCCAGGAGGCACCGGCAACGGCGGCCATGGCACCGACCGAGCCGAACAGGAATCGGCGGCGAGAAAGCTCAGAAAATTCGCGGCATGCGTGGTTATCGTTGTTTTGCATCTTCGTTGATCTCTCAGTACCACTGGTTGCTGGGCGAGGCGAGCGCAAGCGAGAAGGCGGCTTGGATTCGCTTAGGGTCGAGGGGGGCGGCCTTCAGGAAGACGAGCAAGGCGTCCCGGTCGGCAGGGTGCATTTCATTTGCGAAAAGCAGTGAGTTGATCTTGGCCGTGATCGTTTCGGGCGTCTTTGCCGGGCCGAGGAGCGCGGGAATGTCCACGGTCACGTTCCAGACATAGTTCTGGGTGAGCATGAGGGCGTAGTTCCACCGCGGAAGAATAAGCGTGGCCCAGAACGCAAGCTTGTCTGGGTAGCCGTCGGGCATGTTCCAACTGTAAGGCAGTTGCCCGGCCTGGTAGAGGTGCTCGTAGCGGATGGCCCACTGATCGCCAGGCATTTGGGCCTTCATCTGGCGGAGGGCACCGATGAACAAGTGATATGGTCGCTTGTACTTCGGTTTGGACGCGTTGATGTTCTCGGGAGTGAGAATGACGCTTACCACCGCGCGAATGAAACCGCCGGTGCGCGTGAACTCGGCGGCGGCACGGTTGATGACGGCCTGGGGCGGGTCGTATTGGAGCAGGAATCGGCAAAGCTTGCGGGCAATGAACTTGGCCGTGCTGGGATGAGCAAGGAGGATGCTGATCACTCGGTCGCCATCGGAACGACCGCCACCGGCGGGGATGGTGACTCCGAGGACCGTCTTCGTCAGGTTCGAATGGCCCCAGTCGTAGAACCAGAAATTGCCGTGGTTGGGACCGCCTGGATCCCAAAGGAAGGACCAGCCGGAGAAGCAGCGAGCGACCTGGCGGACGTCGGACTGGGTGTAGCCGCCGTCGGAACCCATGGTATGAAGTTCCATAAGTTCGCGGGCGAAATTCACG
Source organism: Fimbriimonas sp. (assembly GCA_049317025.1). Lineage (GTDB taxonomy): Bacteria > Armatimonadota > Fimbriimonadia > Fimbriimonadales > Fimbriimonadaceae > Fimbriimonas. The sequence continues at coordinate 15,872 of JBMOJD010000043.1, forward strand.
TTGCCATTGTCGAAGAAGTTCTCGGTGTTGTCGAGATACGCCAGCATCGCCGCGCTTTGGCAGACGGCGCGAAGCATGGCGGAGAATCCTCCGAGGGCATTCTCGCGGATGGCCTGACGGACGAACGGAGCCATGACCCAACCGCCGACCTTGTCGACGTGGACGTTGAAGTGGTCGGTCCAGAATTCGACCATGCGCTCGTAAAGCTGGTTCTTACTGAAGGCCGACCGCATGATCGTGGCCTCGCCCAACTGCTGGATGGTCACCCAGTCGTCGGTGAGCTTGCCCAGTTGCGGCGCGGTCATCCTCGTTCGCGGGTATCGCGAGGTGATGACGGTCTCAAGTGCCGAGTCGTCGATATACCGTCCAAGCATGCGCTCGCGCCAACCCATGAAGCCCATCTTGTCCAACTCGGCGAGGTCGGTCTCGGTGACCCCGTAGGTCATCTTGCGTGCGGCGCGCGCATTGGCCGAACTCCACGAGGTTGTGGGGTCAATGCCTCCCCCAGATTGAGCTTCGGAGCGGCCCGCGAGGGCGAGAAGCCCGGCGGTTATACCAGTAGCGAATAGGGCCCGTCGGTTCGACGTTTCCCCAAGATTTTCGGCGGCGTCGGCCGCGACTTCACAAGCTTTTTCGAGGTTCTGCAACATTGCGCACCTAAAGATTCACTCCTCCAACTTTGGCGGAGCGATGCCATGTTATCACGCAATTTACGAAAACGGAAGGGGAGTCCCTGATTAATGGGGCATATCAGTAAGCTATGCGAATGCTTACTGATGAATCCTCTTTCGGGTAGGTCTATGGCAATAGGTAACTGGCAGCAGGACTCATTCAATAAGCTCGGGCATGCTTGCAGTAAGTGAGTACCCGAGCTTCTTTATCTTCCTTAGCCCTTGACTCCACCGAGCATGATGCCTTGGACGAAGAACTTTTGGCCGACAATGAACAGGATGATGAGCGGGATGATGTTCATTACTGATGCGGCCATGATCAGGTTTGTCTGGCGACCATAGATGCTGTCGAAGAAGAGCATGCCGATCGGTAGGGTTCGGAGGTATTCGCTCTTCACCATAATGAGGGGCCAGAAGAATGAGCCGTAGCTGCCCATGAAGGTGAAGATGGCGAGCGTTACCAAGCCTGGGCGGGCCAAGGGAATGATTAGGTCCCAGAAGATCTGCCAAGGCGTTGCGCCATCCATCTCAGCGGCTTCGTCGAGCGAGGGATGGATCGACATCATGAACTGGCGGAGCATGAAGGTGCCGAAGGCGCTGAAGGCGGACGGGATGATCAGACCTTGGTAGGTATCGAGGAGCCGGAACTGGACCATGAGGCTGAAGTTGGGGATCATGGTCACCAACCCGGGAATCATCATAGTCGCGAGATAGAGTTGGAAAAGCTGCTCGCGACCGGGCCACTTTAGGCGGGCGAAGGCGAAGCCCGCCATGGCGCTGGTGAGGACCACTAGGAACGTGGACCAAGACGCGATGAAGACACTGTTGAAGTAGTACTTGGCAAACGGAACTTGCTCGAACACGCGCAGGTAGTTTTCAGGATGCCAGACCGTTGGGAGGGGATTCGGGCTCTCGATTTCGCTTAGCTGCTTGAAGCTGGCGAGCACCATCCAAGAGAAGGGAAGGAGCGAGAAGATGGAAAGGGCCACGAGGACGACGTGGACGAGAATCCGCCGCGTTCGTTGTCCTTGAATGTTTTCCGTTGCCATTAGTACGAGACCTCCCGGTTGCCAAACTTCCAGTTGACGATGGTCACCGCGAGGATGACGACGAACAGAACAAGCGAAACCGCCGAGGCATATCCCATTTGGTATTCCACAAAGGCTTTGTTGAAGATGTAGTAGGCGAGGGTGGTAGTGGTTCCTGCCGGGCCGCCCTGGGTCATGATTCGGGCCGACTCAAAGCCGCCTTGCAGTCCACCGATGAAGCCCATGACGGTGATAAAAAAGGTTGTGGGGGCGAGCTGGGGCCAGGTGACGTTGCGGAAGACATTCCAACCGCTTGCACCATCGATCTCGGCCGCTTCGGTCAACTCTTGGGGGATATTGGTGAGGGCAGCGAGATAGAGCAGCATGTTGCCGCCGCCGATGGCACCCCAGATTCCCATGAAGATCATGGCTTCGCGGGCACCAAAACCAAGCTGTTTCGGATCGATTCCGACCTTCTCGACGCCAAGGGCGAAGATGTTTTGGGTAGAGAGTAGCCACTTTGGACCCTGGAAATCCTGAAAGCCGATGCCTCGCATGAAGCCTTCCAAAATTTGGTTGACGGGGCCGAAGTCCGGGTTGTAAAGGACTTTCCAAAGGATCATTGTGGCGACGCCACTCGTGACGCTTGGAAGGTAGAGAAGCGTCCGGTAGACGACGATCCCGCGAATCTTTTGGCTTAAGAGGGTTGCGGCAGCGAGTGAACCAATGATGCTTAATGGCAACCCAATCAGGAAGTAAATCGTGTTGACGAAGTACAGCCAGAAGAGGTTGTCGGAAAGCAGGTTTTGAAAGTTTTCCAGACCGACAAATCGGAGGGGATCGACACCGGTTAGGTCCCAGTTTGTGAAGCTGGCTCCAAACGAGAAGAGCACTGGCCCCGCCGTGAAAATGAGAAATCCGAGCAGGTTGGGAGCGAGAAACCCGAGGGCAATGAAGAGGTTACGTCGTTCTTTCTTTTTCAAGGTTGGGCCCCCTTCAGTTCGGTCCAAAGCTTGCCGAGCGAGGGCCGGATGCGCGCGGTGCGAAGGATGCGCTCGTCCATCTGAATCTTGGCATCTCGCAAAGCATCCTTCACGGGCTTGATGTTGGATTTGATGAGGTCAAGCTGGGTGTTCAGAGGGGCTAGTTCGGAGCCCTGCACAAACTTACTGACGGGCTCGGTGGTCGAATTCTTGATCGCGTCGCGCCAGATGCTGTTGTAGGTTTCCTCGGGGTAGGCCGGGTTGAGATCGAACTTCGGTCCTTCGCAGTACTTCATCACCGGGGCGAGGGCGTCCGCCTGGTCATTGATCAGCTCGTTGTATTCGCGGCTGGCAAGGAACTCGAGGAAGCGGAGGGCCTCCTTGGGGTGCTTGCTGCGCGAATTCACCATGGCGACGCGCGCGCCACCGATCTGGGTGTTGACGCGGACGTGGGGCAGGGGCACGACGCCGCAGCGGGGCGACTTCGGGTCTTTGCGCATGAGGTTGAGCCACCAGCGGCCTCCCCAGGCCATGGCCACGCGGCCGCCCATGAAGAACGTGATGTCGCCCGAGCCCCAGCCGCCTTGGGTCGAGATCGAGGCTACTTGGACCGGTGATGGCGTCACGTTATATTTATAAATCAAATCGTGGGCCAGAGTAAAGGCCTCGATGGCTTCGGGGCTGTCGATGGTGCATTCGGTGCCGTCTTCGCTGAACGCGCGACCGCCGTGCTGAAGAAGGAGGGAGTTCCAATCGAAGTCGTAATAGAGGCCAAAACGCGTTGGCTTGCCACGGGCGTCGCGCTTGGTCATGCGCTTGGCGGTGGCGATCAGGTCTTCCCAGGTCCAGTCTGGCTTGGGATATGGCACACCCTCGGCGTCGAAGATTTCCTTGTTGAACCAAATGGCGTTGGCGTTGATGTTGCAGGGAAATGCGTAAGTTCGGCCGCCGATCTTGGAGCTTGGAATGCCTGCGGGCCAGACCATCTTCTCCACGTCGATGCCTTTGGAGGCAAAGTGATCGGTCACGTCCATCGCGATGCCGGAGTTTACGTAGGCAGCGAGGGCGAATTCGCCGAACGAGCTGAAGATGTCGGGGCCGACGCCACCAATCGATTGGACAATGACCTTTTGCTGGTCGGCGTTGTCGGTGTCGATGGTTAGGTAAAGATCTGGGTTCAGTTTATTGAACAAATCAACTTGAGCTTGGCGGACAGGGTTGTTGTCCGAAGCCCAAACGAGGTGGATTCGCTCGCCTCCCGGTGGCGGGGGCATCATCTTCCCGGCCAAGACCGTGAGGCCGAGCAGGAAGACGAGGATTACGGAAAATACAACCTTCATGCGCGTCTAACACCTTACACCAACTGACGCCCATTCCCGGTGATAGTTATGCCTCGAAGGTAGGGATTTTTGCGCCGAGGCGGGCATATTTGACCGCGATCTTGCCGACCCAGTCGTCCTCGACGGAAGAGCCGTGGTAGGCGAGGTACCCGTGGACTAGGGTGCTGAGGATGTGGAGGAACGTGTAGAGGCCGAAGATGATGATGCCCGCATGGAAGTGCGTGATGAGCATCGTCAGCAGGGCCGTGGGCTCCGTGTTTTCGAGGAGTTCCGGCTCTTGGACGGCGATCTCATCGAGCATACGGTACATCGCGACGGTGATGCCGAGAATGAGAGTGACGTTGAGGAAGGCGCTGACGATCACCGAGTGCATGGAGTGGACGGCGACGAAACGCTTGCCCGGCGAGCTGGGCGCGGCTTTGCGCACGTTGACGTAGATGAGCATGGGCCCGAGAACGGGCACGAGCAATCCCAGCCCGTGGGCGACGGTTGCGAGAACCCGCGATTCACGGTCGATCAGCAAGCGGTCTTCTCCAGAAGAGGGCCACGACGGCAAAGAAGGCGGAGGCCACCGGGAAGGCGCCCTGCCAAAGTCCGCCCTGGGGGGATTTGGGGACGGCGACATCGACTTGGAAGGCGACTGAATCTCGCAGCGGAACCTCGGCGACCACGCGGCCAAACCGGTCGGTGGCGAGGCTGGCGCCCAGCGATCCCGCCCGCATCAGCGGGAGTCCGGTTTCGATGGACCGCCACAGGGAGCCGAGCCGGAGTGACTCGATGGCGGGAGTGTTCATGAACCAGTCGTCGATGCTCATGACGGCTAGGGATCGCGCGCCATTGAGCGAATGCCGCCAGGCTATATCAGGGAAGAGGGCTTCGAAGCAGATGATCGGTCCCCATTTCTGGCCGAGCCAGTCAATGCTTTTGAGGTCCTTGCCGGCTTCGAGGTCGCCGGAGGGGAGGTTGAACTTCTGGAGGAAGGGGAGGACGTTGCGCCCTGGGACGAACTCGCCGAAGATGACCAACCGGGTTTTGTCGACCGATTGCCATTCGCGGGTGCTGGCATCGTAGGCGAAGGCACTTTGGTAGCGGGGTTCGATGCCTCGTTTGCCGCCGAGGAGCACGGAGATCGGTGGGTTCGTGGTGACGGGGCTTTGGGGCGGGAAGGTGTCTTCCATCTCGGCGATGCCCTCAGGGAGGATCGCGCCTTGTGCTCGCTGGACGGTGGCTTCGGCGAGGAGTCCGGGGATGACGTCCGCTAGGCGTTCGGCTTTTGTGGCTTTGCCGAAGGCCATGTCCACTCCGGGTTGGATGATGCTGACCCGTTTGGTCTCGGTCTCGGTAGTCATCAGGGGACGAGCCATCGTTAGGACAAGGCCAAGCAGGGCCATGGTGGCGAGAGTCTGCTTGGCGGGACGTTCGTTGATGGTGATTTTGCTGGGGAACTCGCTCTGGAGCCAGACGGCGCACAGGGTGGCGATTGTCAGGACCCAAGCGGAGACCAGGTAGATGCCGCCGAAGAATCCAGCCTGGGCGAGGGGGTTGATGTTCGCCAGCGGGAGCGCGACCAGTCCCCAGGGGAAGGCGAGCACGGGCATGTAGGAGCGGATGACTTCGATTCCGGCCCAGACGAGGGGGATGGCCCAGGGCGCTTGGCATTGCCAGCACTTTGAGATGAGCATGGCGACGATGCCGAAGTAGACCGCCATCAGGGTCGCGGCGACCAGCCAGGGCACCGCGCCCATAAGCAGGCTTCCGGTCCACGAGGTCACAAACATCTGAATCCAGAGCAACTGGGCCATCGAGAACATGAGGCCGAAGCCGTAGCCGGAGCGGAAGGATCGCTTGGCGTCGAGGTCGCGGAGGCTGAGAAGCCAGGTGGTGAGGGCAGGGAAGACGAGCAGAGCGAGGTTGAACGGGGGGAATGCGAGCGATAGGAGCAAGGCGCTCACGAGTCCGGGGCCGTATTTCTGCAGATGTTTCATGCCTCTTTCCTGAGTGACCGGAGGTGGGCGGTGTCGTTCACTCGCTCGATAATGTGGACGCCATCGGGGCGGCGGAAAAGCTCGGTGATGCTGCAGTTATCGAATCGGAACGAGCGCGAGGTGTGGAGCGTGCCGCGGACGAGGCGCGAGAGAAGGACGCTCGCTGTCCCGCCATGAGTGACGATGACGAGGGTGCCGGTGGCGTTGTGGATGACCTCCATCACGTCGTCGAGCCGACCCCAGACGTGTTGGAACGACTCGCCTTTAGGCGGTTGGACTTCGAGGCGGGTCATGCCGATCTTGCGGGCCAACTCATCCATCTCGTTGTGGAGGTCGGTGAAAGGGCGGCCCTCCCATTCGCCGAAGGATCGCTCGCGCAGGTCGGTGCGGGTTTCGATTTCAATTCCGGTGACTTTGGCGATCGGTGTCGCGGTTTCGACGGCTCGTTGGAGGTCGCTACAGAGGATTTGGTCGACCTCAACACCTCGGAACGCCTCACCGAGGGCCTCGGCCTGGTTGTGGCCGAGAGTTGAGAGCGGGATATTGGAGTGACCTTGGGCGAGCCCCTGCTCGTTCCAGTCGGTACGACCGTGACGGATGACGAACAGACGCATAAGCTACTAGTTTACCGGCCTAGCAAAGTTGGAACTCTGGTGAACCGAACACCAATTGGCCGATGGCGGCGAGGGCCTTGCTCGATCCTTCTGGGGTCGCGAGGGCAGATTTTCCGCCCGCGTCGGTGAAGGCTTTGACGAGCAAGAGGCGCTTGGCTTCGGGCAAGTTTGCGTCGAAAGTTGTGAGGAATCGGTCAACGCAGGCGCGGTCATCGGTGGGGTTGGTGGCGAGGATGGTCTGGCCGAAGTAGCCGGCGAGGCCCTTGTCGGGTTGTCCGACGCCGAAGAGCAGGTTGGCGAGGTTCGTGCGCTCGAACATGTTGGCAGACGTGATCCAGGCTTGGCCCCACTCCCAGCCGCCGACGTTGGGCGGGAAAAAGAGCGACATGCCTTGCTTAGTCATCATGAACCAGACGATTCCGGCGACATCCATCACGGGCTTGGGAGCGCGCTTCATCGGGTCGGGCTTGTTGGTGCCGCGCGAGGCGAGAACGTAGGTTTGAAGTCCGAGTTGGCGGACGATGGGCACGACGAAGTCGACGGGGCTTTTTACCTGGCGTCGGACGGTGGTGTCGGCCCAGAAGGCATCTTGGCGGGCGATCTCGCGAAGCACGGCGCGGGTGTTGCCGCCGTTCTCCTCGTAGACTCGGATCAGGTCTTGGTGGGTTGATTCGGGCAAGGTGTCGGAGGCGAAGAAGCGCCAGAGCTTGGCGGTGATGTGGGAGGCGGTTTCGTGGTGCATACCCACGTAGGCGAGGAGGTCCTCGCCGGAGAAGGTCGCCGTTTTTCCGAGGACGGTTTTGGGTTCGTCGTCGTGGAGGTCGGGGCTGAACGAATAGGCGACCATGGGTGTGTTGCTCAGCATGGAAGTGCGAATGCGCTCTTGGACCTTGTCGCCGCCATTCTCGAAGAGCACATAGCGGATGCCCCACCCGGTGAAGGCGCGGGAGGCTTCTTGGATATCCTTTTCGGTGTAGTTGCCCTGGCCCATGGTGAACAGCTCAAGGAGTTCGCGGGCGAAGTTCTCGTTCGGATGACCCTTTAGTGAGGTGTCGGTATCGAGATACTTGATCATCGCCGGCTCGCGACTGACGGCCTGGAGGAGTTTGGGGAACGGCCCGGCGGCGTTCCTGCGGATCGCTTCGAGGTACGCCAGCATCATGGGGCCGAATTCGACTTTGGTTCCGCTGACGGCGAAGTGGTTGTGCCAAAACACGCAGAGCCGTTGCTCAAGAGGACGTTGACTGATGGCAAGCCGGACGCTCCAATAGGTGGCGAACCGGTAGGGGTCAACGTAGATTTCTTCTTTGCCGTCTTCGTGGCAGAACTCCCAGGGAATGAGGGGGAAACCTTCGTCGGTCTTTTCGTAGTCGATCAGCCAATTCAGGGTGGCATCGACGCCCAGAGGTTCGAGCCGGTCTAGGTCGGCCTGGGTGGCGCCGAGGCCGAATCGACGCAGCAGGTGAGCAATCTTTTCTCTGGGGGTCATGGGCAATTCTTATTGTAGGGCAAGGTTGGGACGGTGACCTAGGACCGTTGCCTATAATGGGGCGTGAGCCGCTACATCCTCGCCCTCGACCAGGGTACGACCTCTTCGCGAGCCATTGTGTTTAGCCACGAGGGATTCCCGGTCGCGAGTGCGCAGCAGGAGATTCGCCAGTATTACCCCCGTCCGGGTTGGGTGGAGCATGACCCCGAGGACATCTGGGAGAGCCAACTTTCCGTCGCGCGATTGGCCTTGCAGCGAGCGGCGATTCAGCCGCAGGACGTGGTGGCGATCGGGATTACCAACCAGCGCGAGACAACGCTGATCTGGGATCGGCGCACGGGGCGGGCTTTGCATCCGGCGATCGTCTGGCAGGATCGGCGCACGGCAGAGTTTTGCGAGAGGATCAAGCCTGACGAAGCTTGGTTGAATGCTCGGACGGGGTTGCTGGCAGATTCGTATTTCTCGGCGACGAAGCTCGCTTGGCTGTTGGAGATTGTCGAGGGTGCGCGGCGGCTGGCCGATGATGGTCACCTTGCATTTGGCACGGTTGATTCGTTCTTGCTTTGGCGGCTGACGGAGGGACGAGTGCATGCCACCGACGTGACCAATGCGAGCCGGACTCTGCTGTTTGATATCCATCGCCGGGAGTGGTCGGATGAGCTTTTGGAGTTCTTCGGCATTCCGCGTTCGGTCTTGCCTGAGGTGATGGCGTCTTCGGAGGTGGTCGGGGAGACAACCCTTCTTGGAGGAACGATTCCGATTGCGGGGATCGCGGGCGATCAGCAGGCGGCGACGTTTGGCCAGGCTTGTTTTCTTCCCGGTCGGGCAAAGAGCACGTACGGAACGGGTTGCTTCATTCTCGTTCCAACCGGAAGTGAACAACCTGTTACCGACAGCAAGCTTCTCACGACCCTGACCGCGACGGGTGATTTTTCCCTGGAGGGAAGTGTCTTTGTTGCGGGCGCGGCGATTCAGTGGCTGCGCGACGAGATGGGATTGATTGGCAGCGCGGAGGAGTCGGAGACAATCGCGCGGAGCGTGCCGGATTCGGCGGGTGTGGTGGTGGTGCCCGCGTTTGCTGGACTTGGGGCACCTTACTGGGATTCGGCGGCGCGGGGGGCGGTGGTGGGTCTGACGCGGGGGACGGGCCGGGCGCATGTGGTCCGGGCGACCCTGGAGAGCATTGCCTTCCAATGCCATGACGTCCTTTCGGCCATGGGTTTGATGCACCTGCGGGAGCTGAGGGTGGATGGCGGGGCGGTCACGAACGACTTCCTGATGCAGTTCCAGGCGGACATCTTGGGCATCCCGGTCGTGCGTCCCCGGGTGACCGAGACCACGGCGCTTGGGGTGGCTTACCTTGCCGGGCTTGCCACGGGCTATTGGGATTCAAGGGACGAGATTGAGTCGCTTTGGGCGGTGGATCGGGTGTTCGAGCCGGGGATGTCTGAGCCAGATCGGAAGGATCATTTGGACCGATGGCACGAGGCGGTTGACCGCGTGAGATAGGCCTTTTGCCCATTTTGCAGGCGATAAAGGTAAGTCATTTGATAATATAGGACTCAGATGAGATTTGAAAAGCTCACCCTTCGCAGCCAGGAGGCCTTTCAAGCGGCCCAGTCTATCGCCGAGCGCAATCGGCACTCTTCGGTGGAGGTGGAGCATATGCTTTTGGCGCTTCTTCACCAAGATGGCGGGGTGGTCAAGCCGCTGCTCCAGAAGCTCTCGGTCGACCCCGGGAACCTGATCGCCGAGGTCGAGAAGGAAGTGGCTTCGATGGCGAAGGTCGAGGGGGCCACGACTTACGGGGGATCGATTTCGACCCGTTTGACGCGGGTCTTTCAGGATGCCTTCACCTTGGCCGAGAAGATGGGCGACGAATATGTCAGTTCTGAGCATATTCTTGCCTGCATCATCGAGGAGAGTGGACCCTCGGGGCGTCTGTTGCGCGGAGCTGGGGCGACCCGGAAGGACCTGATCAAGGCGGTCGAGGAGCTTCGTGGGGGCAGAAAGATTACGGACGCGGGGGCGGAAGAGCGCTTCCAGGCGCTGGAAAAGTTTGGTGTGGACCTGACGGACCGGGCTCGCGCGGGCAAGCTGGATCCGGTGATTGGTCGCGACGAGGAGATTCGCCGGGTTATCCAGGTGCTGAGTCGCCGTACTAAGAACAACCCCGTTTTGATCGGTGAGCCGGGCGTTGGCAAGACGGCGATTGCCGAGGGCTTGGCGCAGAGGATCGTGAGTGGCGACGTGCCCGATGGCCTGCGGGACAAGTCGGTGATTGTGCTTGACCTCGGGGCGATGGTGGCGGGCTCCAAGTTCCGTGGTGAGTTTGAGGAGCGCCTGAAGTCGGTTTTGGATGAGATCAAGCAGTCTAACGGACGGATCATCCTGTTCATCGATGAGCTCCACACGTTGGTGGGGGCGGGCAAGGCGGAAGGCTCGATGGATGCGGCCAACCTGCTGAAGCCGATGCTGGCGCGGGGCGAACTCAAGTGCGTGGGCGCGACCACTTTGGACGAGTATCGCAAGTACGTGGAGAAAGACAAGGCCCTGGAGCGCCGATTCCAGATGGTGATGGTCGATGAGCCGACCGTGGAAGAAACGATTTCGATTCTGCGCGGACTCAAGGAGCGGTATGAGATTCACCACGGCGTCCGGATCACGGACTCGGCTTTGGTGGCGGCGGCGACGCTTTCGGATCGATACATCAGCGATCGGTTCTTGCCGGATAAGGCCATCGACCTCATTGACGAGGCGGCTTCGCGCCTGAAGATCGAGATCGATAGTGTGCCGGCGGAGATCGATGAAGTAGAGCGAGCGATTGTGCAATCCGAGATCGACCGAGAGGCCCTGCGCAAAGAGCAGGATGCGGCGAGCTTGGAGCGGCTGTCGGTCGTCGAGCGACGCTTGGCCGAATTGAGCGAGAAAGCCACCGGCCTGCGGGCGACATGGCAGCGCGAAAAGAAGAACATCGAGAGTCTGCGAGCAGTGAAAACCCAGCTCGACGACCTGCGCCTGCAACTTGAGCACGCGACGAACGAGGGCGACTGGGCGAAGGCGGCAGAGATTCAGCACGGACGGATTCCGGCCTTGCAGAACGAGCTTGAAAAGCAAAGCGAGGTGCTGGCCGCTATCCAAGAGGGCGGCAAGATGCTGAAGGAAGAGGTCGACAGCGAGGACGTCGCCGAGGTCGTGGCAAAGTGGACGGGCATCCCCGTCAGCCGCCTCGTGCAGGGCGAGATGCAGAAATTGCTGCAGATGGAGGAGAAGCTGGCGACCCGAGTGGTGGGTCAGGACGAAGCGCTTCGCGCGGTTTCGGATGCTGTGCGCCGAGCGCGCTCGGGCCTGAGCGATCCGCACCGACCGATTGGTTCGTTCCTGTTCCTGGGGCCGACGGGCGTCGGCAAGACCGAGACGGCGAAGGCGCTCGCGGAGTTTCTCTTCAATGACGACCGGGCGATGACTCGGATTGACATGAGCGAATACAACGAGAAGCACTCGGTCGCGCGCTTAGTCGGTGCGCCTCCGGGATACGTCGGGTTTGAGGAGGGCGGCCAGCTCACCGAGTCGGTTCGACGACGGCCGTACTGCGTGATCTTGCTGGACGAGATCGAGAAGGCTCACCCGGAGATTTTCAACATCCTGTTGCAGGTGCTGGACGATGGGCGGCTGACGGATGGTCAGGGCCGAACGG
>JBMOJD010000044.1:0-27039 GCA_049317025.1 Fimbriimonas sp.
TCGTAGGGATCCTCAAGCTCGATCTCCTTGGCGACGGTGACGCCGTCCTTGGTGATCGTGGGGCTGCCCCACTTCTTGTCGAGGACGACATTTCGTCCCTTAGGTCCGAGCGTCACTTTGACGGCGTCGGCGACTTTGTTAACTCCGCGCTCAAGGGCGCGACGTGCGTTTTCATCGTAGAGTAGGTTTTTTGCTGCCATGTTAATCGTTCTCCAGGTTGCTTGCGGCTTGCAGTTTGCTGCTTGCGGCAAGCTTTGATGCGAAAGCGTCGATAGCTTTACTCAAGGTAATAAGGCGGTGACTTAGCTCGCTACTTTGTTCTTCAGTCAGAAGGCCTTGGCTTGTTGCGATGGTCAGCAAAGTTCTCAGTTCGTAAAGCGAACCTCGCGAGATTCGCACGAACGATCCGTAAGCTCTATCTGACCCCCGACCGTAACCCTCGGCAATGTTTGAGGGAATTGAGATGGCGGCTCTTCGCATTTGGCTCGTGAGCCCGTAGACTTCCTCTTTTGGGAGGACCGAAGTCAATCGGTAGACATCATCGACGACTACCATTGCATCCTGCCAAATCCGAAGCTTTTCGTAGCCAAACATCTCAAGCCGCTAACTGCAAGCCGCTAGCTGCGAGCTTCTCACCCAACAATCGCGTAAATCTGATCCTCGTCCAGAATCGTGTAGTCTTTGCCTTCGACGGTCACTTCGTTGCCGCCGTACTTGCTGAAGAGCACTCGATCGCCGACTTTGACGGTCAGGGTGTTTCGTTCGCCGCTGTCCAGCGTGCGACCGTTGCCGATGGCCACGACTTTGCCCTCTGTGGGCTTCTTCTTGGCGCTGTCGGGAAGATAGATGCCAGAGGCGGTCTTGTCCTCGAGCTCGATCAGTTCCACGACCACTTTGTCTCCGAGAGGCTTGATATTTGGCATATTCAGTATGTGATCTCCAGTGTTTTCACCTTGAACCTGCTTTTGGCAGTCTCAGGGCGTGACTGCTAATTATGGACTCACAGGCACCGGGAGGTCAAGGGACTTTTGGCGGTCTTGGCCTTTGAGTGCCAAAAGTCCGCCCGACCACCTCGACGCCTACTCAGCCAACTGAACCGGCATGAAAGCCCTGGCCGACCCTTCCGCGATCCCGACATTGATCAGGTTTCGATGCCGAGGCTTGATCACATTCTGCGATGGCTTGCCGACGGGATTGTCCCCAGGGAGGTCGCTTTCAAAGAAGACGATGGTGGTCTTGGGGAGCATCCCAAGCGACTTGCCAGCGGCAAGACTGCTATAGGCGTATCCCTTTGAACCCTGGTGCGCTGGGCATCCAAGGGTCTTGATGCCAGGATCGTAGGCGGCCAGATCGTCCGCCCAGTGCTCCGCCAAAGGAAGCCGATCATCAAAGTCAGCCGCATAGATCAGGGAAGTCCGCGCCAGCCGTTTGATGTTCGCGAGACACTGAGTCTGTTGCGCACCGACGCGCGCCTGGGCAAAGACGGGTAAGAAGATGGCGGCTAAGATGCCCAGGACCACACAGAACCCAACCGTGACGGCCAGAACCACCATGACGACCAACGAAGTCTTCGACTTCTTGAGGGCAGCAGGTTCACTTTGCATCGTATTTCTCCTAAACTGGATGTCGTCGAGGGCCGCAAACTTCCTTAGATCATGACATCTGCGGCTGTGCGGAGTAGCGACCTTATGGAGGCAAAATGGCACGTCTGATATCGAGGTCGAGAATCGAGTGGCACAATTCTGGACCACGTACTCTTGCCAGAGTTGTCCTATAATCGAGGGAATGGTGCGATGCCGGAAATCCTGATTGGCGCCGAACTACAGGCGTTGCGACTCGGGCGAGGGCTTAGTCTCTCGGCCTTGGCGAGCCGCGCAGGAATTGCAAAGTCCACTCTCAGCGATTGGGAAAAAGGGAAGAAGCAGCCGGGCCCCGAGCACCTCCAGAAAGTGCTGGAGAGCCTCCGAGCCGACCCCGCGGCGATGAGCAGGTTGGTTCTCTCGCTCCCGGGCAACGTCTTGCCCACGCCCTTGCCGTACGGGGCACCCGTTTCTCTTGGCCAGATTCTACGAGCGATTCGTTCGCGGGAAAAGCGGACGCAAGCCGGGGTTGCCGAGCTGGCAGGCGTCCGGCAAAGCGCGGTCGCCAAATGGGAATCAGGCGAGAGCCAAATCTCGTCCGATTCTAAGGCACGCATCCTCCAAGCATTCGGCGCATCCGAATCGGAGATCGGCGCGATCCTCGGCATGACGATGGACGATCCGCTCGATGAAGAGGACATCTTCGGACGAATCGCCGCTATCGACATGCTCCCCGCAGTTGTCCAGGAAATTGCCTATCTCGCCCTAGAGCGCGAGATGTGGTTCCGGGCCATGATCCGTCCGAGCGAATTTGGTCTGGTCCTGATGGTGGCAAGTATTCGCGCCAACATCTATTACTTCGAGGGCCGACCGCAAGCGCTGATGCCACTCTCGCGCCAGATTCTTAGCCTGACTCGCTCCTACGGCCACTGGGACGAAGGCAGTCTGTCGTACTTTTCGGCCCAGCTTTCCCATTGGCTGGGGCGGGAACTTGAGCGCGACGTCCTGCGCCACAGGATGGAGCGCTACATCGCCCAGATGAAGGACGAGCGCCTGCGCCTCTACTTGGCCTCCTACTTTGCGACGTCCACCGAGGCGCTGCGGTACAAGGGCCGAGTGGAGGAAGTCATGGGGCCCTTCCGGTCGATCTATCATCGCGTCCTTCCGTACGAGTTGTCCATCCATGCCGCCACAACGGCCCGAACCGTGGAGGATGACCCCGAAAGAGCCATCGAAATCCTCCTGCCGTATGCTCGGGCAGCCCCCGACATTTCGGGCGGCTACCTTTCCGAGCCATTTCATTCCCATCTCTTCGAATCCGCCATCATGGCTGGGTATGTTCCGCCGGGCTTTGATGAGCATTTTGCCAGTCTAGACCGCATCAAGCAGCTTCCAAAGGTGGTGATGCGCTGGGACCGAATGGCGGTACGCATCGAGCGACTGCGATCGCGAGGTGCCCCGGTACTCCAAATCTAGCTACTTAGGGCCCTCCTGGGTTGCGCTCCTTGATGATCTTCCGTTTGGCGAAGTCTGAGTAGCGCTCGCTGCCTCCTTGGAGTCCCCGACCTTGGGAGCGGGCTCCCCGCAACCAGCGAGGAGCAGAGCAAGGAGCGCGAATCCGACTCTTACGGCCACAGCGGGCTTTCCTCCACCGGGCTGCCGAAGTCGCCGAAATCGAAATCAGGACTGAAGAGCAGGGCGTGGCAGTAGTTGGAGTCAAACCAGCCACTGTGGGGCTTACCATTGGCGTCGTACTGCGAATAGGGATCCTTGCGGAAATCCGTCATCCCGTTGATGTTGCCGCCAACATTGCGGAACTTGGCCGAGCCGTCCGCGAAGGCCATGTTCATGCCTCGCCCATAGGCCCAAACGGTGCCGGATGGGACTCGCCACAGCGACCACTCGCCATTCCTCTCCTCAGCGCAGTCCGGTTTGGTAGCCACAAGCGGCACGCGGCGTTGGCATCTTCGCAGACCAGTACAGGGTTGACCCCGCCGTATCCGCGAAGACCCTTCACACCTCGACCTTGCCAGAACGTGATGAGGCTGCTGGGCGCGGCGACCGCCGTTCCGTTGTACTGCGTCAGGAGGCCGTTGTACTGGAAGATCGCCCAATCGGGAGTCTGGCGAGGGGAAGCGTAGCTATCAACGGTGTAGTCCGTGACTTCCTCACCAGCAACGTGAAGGAGCCCACGGCTCTTCAGATAGGGCTGGATCGAGTTGGCCCAAGCGGTCTCTTGGGCGGCACTAAAGGAAGCAGGCCGGGCTGCGACCCAGTCCGCGGGAATGCGCACATAGTAGTCCCAAAGCCAGCCGACCTCGTCGGTTCGGCCCTGTTGGAGCGGGTAAGTGTCGTCGTAGTCAGACTGGTACATAACCGCGCCAAGGTTAGTCTGCTTGATGTTGCTGAGGGCAGAGGTCTTCTTCGCGGCGGTCTTCGCCTGGGCGAAAACGGGGAAGAGAATGGCGGCTAAGATCGCGATGATCGCGATGACGACGAGAAGCTCGATCAGGGTAAATGCGTGTTTCATGGCAATCCGTTTCATGCTCTTGCGAGCCCTTCAGGAGATAGGTTAGAGCAGGAAAACCAGCTTCTTTCACGCCCCGTCGAGTTATTCCTGATAGGCGAACGGAATCAGTCCTCGGGTTCAGACTGGTACCCTCTCCCGGATGGCGGTCGCCCTAGATCCAGAATTAGTCGCCCCCGACGAGAAGGAGAATACCGCTCGGGTTGTTTGGGCATTAGCCTGGCCCGCCGTGGCCCTAAACTCCCTCCAGGTCATCAACTCGCTCCTGGATCGCACGTTCATTGGTCACCTCGAAGGCGCGGCAATGACGGCGCACGGCGGGGCGCTGAACGTGGTGTTCTTCGTCTTCTCGTTCGCCATGTCGATTGCCACGGGTGCCACGGCCATCGTTAGCCGAGCCTTCGGAGCGAACAACCCGACCGAAGTTCGCGTGGCGAGCCGTCAGGCCCTCAACTTGGCCTGGATGTCCGGCATGATTTTCGCGGGCTTGACCATCTTCGTCTCGCCCGGCGCATCTCGGTTCATCTTGCTGAATGACGAGGTCGCGATCGACCAGATGACCCGGTTCTGCGTGGCGTTTGGTTGCGGTGTGCCCGCCATCTTTATCATCCAGAGCCTGGCCGCGTCTTTGCGCGGTGTCGGCGATACCAAGAGCCCCATGGTGATCTCAGGTGTGCAGATTCTCTTGCACATCGTGCTGAACTATGCCTTCATTTTTCGCGAGCATGAGCTCGGGCCAATTCGGTTCACCGGCCTTGGGCTTGGTCTGGCCGGAGCGGCGACCGCGCTCTCAACCAGTGCCTGGATCGCCGCGATCGGCTACGTGCTCTACTGTGGTCGCACGCCACTGGGTCCGCTGTGGAAGCTCGGCTTGGTGAAGTGGGATTGGGCCGTGCGGATCACAAGGATCGCGGCACCGACGGCCCTGTACTCCGTGCTTAGGACCCTTTCAGTCACAACTTTTACGCTCATTCTTGCCCGCGTCGAGAACGGAAGTGTGGCGATTGCCGCCATGAGCGTCGCGTTCGCGGTCGAATCGATCATGTTCATGCCCCCGTTCGGCCTCTCCATCGCGGCGGGAGCCCTGATTGGGCAGAGCCTCGGCATGGGAAAGCCAGATCGCGCCAATCGGATGGGCTGGCTGGCGGCCCACCATGGCGCCGTGGTCACCTTCGTCCTCAGCGTCCCGATCTACATCTTTGCCCCCCAAATCGCGGGCGCCATGCTCGGCCACAAGGATCTGATGGTGGCCGAAGCGGTGACGGTCTTGCGGCTTCTTTGCCTCACCGAGGTTGGATTCAGCTACGCCGTGGTCCTGCTGGGCGCGATGCAAGGCGCGGGCGATACGAAGCACCCGCTCCGGGTCAACCTATATGGCCTATGGGCGATTCGCGTACCCCTTGCCGCCGTGCTAGCGCTGGCTCCAGGGGCCGTGCTCCTCGGGGCGATCAGGATGCCCTTCGGCTTCGGGATGGGTGCCCTGGGTGCTTGGTGGGCCATGTCGATCTCCCAAGCTGTCCAAGGGGTCATGGCGATAGTCTTCTATCACCGTGGCACCTGGAAGACAACCAAAGTCTAACGCGTATGGGGCCATCTCTGGCCCCATAGAGCCAAGCTCAGAGCTTCCAGCGTCGCTTGATGAAGTCCAGATACATCTCGTGCCGGTCGCGAGTGTTGATCTCCCCACCCAGCCCGTGGCCGCCGGTTGGGTCAATCGTCAGCTCAATCAGCGGCCCCTTTCCATACTGCAGCAGCGCCTGATACACCTTGATCGTGTCTTGGAAGAGCACGTTGGTATCTTCGACGCCATGAAGAAGCAGCAGGGGATTCTTCAGGTTCTTCGCCATCTTGGTGAGCGAGAACTTATCGAGCTTGGAGGGGTCGCCCGGAGTGGAATCACCAATAACCGCCCCGGTGTACCAGGTGTTGTAGTTCTGCCATTCGGTCGGGCCCGCCCCCGCAATTCCGAGCGTAAACACGTCCGGCGCGGTGTACATGCACATCTGAGTCTGGAATCCGCCGAATGACCAACCATTGATGGCGACCTTGGCAGGATCGACGCCATAGTTGGCCGTCAGGAATTTGACCCCGTCCGTGAGGTCCTCAACTTGCGCTACGCCCGGATTCTCCCAGTTGGCTTTGCCGAAGAGGTTGGAGTAACCCGATTGTCCGCGCGGGTCGATCGTGACTGTCACGAACCCGAGTTCTTGAGCAAGGAGCATGT
Source organism: Fimbriimonas sp. (assembly GCA_049317025.1). Classification (GTDB taxonomy): domain Bacteria; phylum Armatimonadota; class Fimbriimonadia; order Fimbriimonadales; family Fimbriimonadaceae; genus Fimbriimonas. The sequence goes on from JBMOJD010000044.1 coordinate 6,332, forward strand.
TAAACATGGTTCCGCTGCTCTGGAACGAGCCGTCGATGACCGACTTACCCGTACCCAAGGGCCCGCCGTAAACATAGATCATCAGAGGACGCTTGTCGGTCTTCTTGAATCCAGGCGGAAGAAACACGTAGCCCTGAACATCCATGCCCAATCGGTTCTTGTAACTGAACAGCTTGGGTTGAATGCGCATCACCTTGTCGAATCCAGCCGGGTGCGACTCCGTCAGTTGCTTCTCACGACCAGGCTCAAGGTCGAGCAAATAGGTCTCACGCCGCTTTTCCCAAGAAGCAAAGGGCACGACCAGCTTGTCCTTTTGGTGGCCGAAAACGGGAGTATCGTACTGGCCCGTTTGCGTCGAAAGGCGCTTCTGCTCACCCGTTTCGATGTTGACGCTATACAGCTGCATCCGGGCCGGATGCTCTTTGCCCGACCGGACGAACAGGGTCTTGCCGTCCTCGCTCGCCCCGAGAGGATAAGTTTCAAAGTCACCCTTGGTGACCTGGGTGACGCCACCGGAGGCAGGATCAAGAATCCACGCATGGCGGTAGCCGCTTGTATCCAGGAGGAGAGTAACTTTGCCATCGGGCAAGAAGAAAGGATCGGCGAGTCCAGGCGAGCCATGGTCGCCATCGCTCTTCGTCTTGTAGACCACCTTGCGTTCCTTCTTGCTCAGGTCCGCCACGATGATTTCAAGATCCTTCTTGTCCCGCGACCACGAACCGAAGACGATCTGCTTCGAATCCTTCGACCATGGGTCCTGGTTCATGGCGACTTCCATCCATTCCTCGCCGCCCGGCCACTTCCACACTTCCCAAGGCTTCTCGTCCGCCTTCGGGTTGGTTTCGGGGTCGTCGTTCAGGTCGTAGAGGTAGACGTAGCTCTCTTCGTTGAACTTGTCATCGGCGACTCCGCGCGAGGTCTTTTGAGCCGCAGCAAACCGACCTCGGTACGTGATGTAATCCACCTGTCGATCCGGCCCCGTGCTTCGTCCGGTTCGGATCATGAGGGTCGAGCCATCGGGAGAAATCTGGTAGCCCTGAAGCGGAAGGCCGTTCGGGAGTTCGGGATTCAGCTGGACAATATCGGGCCCGCCGAAGCGCATTCGGTACACCCCGTTGGCCCGTCGGAATGTGAACCCAGAATCATCCGGCAAGTACTGAAGCTGGACCTCGGCATCCCTCGTTCGGGTGAGGCGGGCAGGTTTGGGCTCGCCAATCTTCCATCGGAAGACGTCGCCCTTGTAGACCATCAAGAATTCGTCGCCCTTGTTGGCCCATTCGACTTCGCTGACTCCGGCGTAGCTTGGCTTAGGCTCTTTGCGGGCTTCATCTTCCTTCTTGCGGTCCTGCAGCCACTGGCGATACTCCGCATCACCTATCTTGAGCCACTTCTCTTCGTCCGCCTTGTCCTTCTTGTAGCGCTCCAGGGCGGCCGGAATGGTTCGGTCGTAGGTCTGGAAGAACTCGGGCGACGTGAGGCGGGTCACCTTGCCCTCCTGGGTGTCGTAAAGCCAAAGGTCGTTGCCGGGATCGTCGTATTTGTTCCAAAGGTAAGTCAGGTATCGGTCCCCATGGGACCACTCGAACGAACTTGCGGCCTTGCCGAACCAAGACTTGCGAGGGAACAGGTCATCAACCGTCAGTGGGGCAGCTTGGTGCGTGGATGCCGCGACGAACGGCAAGAGGAGCGCGAACAGCATGGCACATCTTACTTGCCATTCCGGTTAAACTCCAACCATGAACCCTGGTTTGGAGAGCTTTCTCACCGAGCAGATCGAAATTCTGAAAGAAAACAGCCTTTACAAGGTGCCGAAGATTCTGGAGACCCCCGCCGGCGGCCGGGTGCGAATGAACGGCAGGGAAGTAGTTAACCTTTCCAGCAACAACTACCTGGGCCTGGCCAACCACCCCAAAGTGAAGCAGGCCGCCCTCGATGCAATCGAGCGCTGGGGAGTCGGCGCGGGGGCTGTGCGCTGGATCGGCGGCACCATGAGCGTCCACGACGAACTCGAGGAGCGCTTGGCCAAGTTCAAGCACACGGAAGCGGTTTTGGTCTTCACCGGCGGATTCACCGCCAATTCTGGATGCATCCCCGCCGTTGTGACGAACGAAGACGTGATCATCAGCGACGAACTGAACCACGCTTCGATCATCGATGGCGTGCGCCTATCTGCCGCAAGCTACAAGAAGAGCGACGGATGGGTCTATGCCCACAAGGACATGGAGGCCCTCGAGGTTTGCCTCCAGAAAGCCGAGAAATTCCGCAAGCGAATGATCATCACGGATGGCGTCTTCAGCATGGATGGCGACATCGCGCCTCTGCCCGAGATCGTCGCCTTGGCAGAAAAGTACGATGCCTTTGTGATGGTGGACGATGCCCACGCGAGCGGCGTCCTCGGCAAGAACGGAGCCGGGACCGCCTCACACTTTGGTCTCTATGGTCGCGTGGACATCCAGCTCGGAACGCTCAGCAAGGCCCTCGGAGTCATCGGCGGCTACATCGCCGGTTCGGCGCAACTTAAGGATTGGTTGATCAACCGAGGTCGACCGTACCTGTTCTCAACCGCCCACCCTCCAATGGTGGCCGCCGCCCTAATGGCTTCGCTCGACGTCATGGAGAACGATCCCCAGCCGATGGAGCGCCTATGGGAGAACACCCGATGGTGGAAGGCGGCGCTCGCGGAAGCGGGCTTCGATACCATGGGCAGCGAGACCCCGATCACCCCGGTGTATGTAGGAGATGAGGCCAAGGCACAGGCCATGGAGCGGGCGCTTTGGGAAGAAGGCGTCTACGCCCTCGCCATCGTGTTCCCAACCGTAGGCCGGGGCAAGGCACGCCTGCGCACCATGCCTTCGGCCGCCCATACACTCGAAGACCTCGAATTCGCCCTCAAAGCGTTCATCCGGGTCCGCGATCGGTTCTAAGTTCGAAAACATTTCCGCGGGCTAAGCGTCCTAAGATCAGGAACCAAATCCTGGTCCTGGGGTTTACTTCCCACAAGTAGGTTCAATGATGCAGAACAAAAAGGCAATCTTCGCGCTGGCTCTCGCGGCGCTCTCGACGGCGGCATTCGCTCAGGGCGTGGATTTCGAAAAGCTAGGCGGCAAGCCGATGCCCAGCTTCAAGATGACGGACCTGAAGGGCAAGGTCCACACCAATGCCAGCCTGAAGGGCAAAGTCGTCATCATGGATTTCTGGGCGACCTGGTGCGGACCCTGCAAGGCCGCCTCGCCAAGCATCGAAGCGCTCCACAAGAAGTACGCCTCCCAGGGCCTCGTGGTCATTGGCGCCAACATGGGTGAAGAGAAGCCCGGCAAAGAAGCTGCCGCTGGCTACGCTAAGGAGCACAAGTACACCTACAACTTCACCTACAACAACGACAAGCTTGCGTCCGACCTTGGCATCCAGGGAATCCCCGCGTTCTTGTTCATCGACAAGTCCGGCAAGATCAGCCAGACGATCACTGGCTTTGACCCACGCCAGAGCCCCGCGATGCTCGAAGCGGCCGTCAAGAAGCTTCTCGCCGCGAAGTAAACATAACGAAAAAGCCCCCAGTCCTAACAAGGACTGGGGGCTTTTCTGTTTTGGAGGTTAGACGTACCGAGGGACGAAAGTCTTCTGCGCCGCCGACGACTGCTCCGCCGCTTCGATAACACCAATGGTGCGTCGGGCCTGGGTCGCCTTCACTTCCAGGTCTTCGCCTCGCATCAGGTGACCGGCGATGTTGTTGTAAAACGCCTGCCAGTTGGTTTCCTTGGCTCGGAGCTCGATCTTCGCATTGCGGCCATTGTGGTCCACCACGGCCTCAAGCTTGTCCCAGTTGAACCCACGGATCGCGCCGAGGGTACCGAGGAAGCGCCAGCGATCCTTGCCGATCGCAGCAAGCGAAGAAATCTCGACCTGCGCGGTCTTTCCGCTCTTGAAGCGAATGATCAGCTCCGTATGGTCCTCGTTAGTGTGGGTCCAGTGTCTCTTGTGGTAGTACCCATCGACGCCCGCAATCTCCTCGGGGATGATCTGCAGCACCCAGTCGATGATGTGCGCACCCCAGTCGTACATTGCGCCGCCGGAGATCGCCTTATCAGAACGCCACCATGTACCGGGCTTGTCATAGCCTCCCATGCAGGCTTCAATGTGGAACAGCTCACCGATCAGGCCACCGTCGATGGCTTCCTTGATCGCGAGGTAGTCGCCGTCGTGACGGCGATTGTGGAAGACCGAAAGCATCTTGCCATTGCGCTCGGAGGCCTCAATCATTGCGTCGGCTTCTTCGAGCGTAATGCAGAAAGGCTTTTCGACCACAACATGCTTGCCCGCGTTCAAAAGCTGGATGGAAACGCTGGCGTGGAGGTTGTGGGGAAGGATCACCACGACCAGATCGACATCGGGGTCGGCCGCAAGGTCATCGACGGAAGTGTAAGTGCGAATTCCGGGGAAGTCTTGGGTGGCCTGCACCATGCGCGAGGCGTCCACGTCGCAGGCAGCGACGAAGGGCATGCCCGCGGCAATCATCTGATCGGCGTGCATCTTGCCCATGTTGAATGCGCCGCCATAACCAATCACGGCGCTGCGAATGATATCTGTACTCATGATGTTGTGCAGGGAAACGTCGGCTAGTTTACTTGCTGGTAAGGCAAGTTCGACGCGTCATACTGACGTATGCCGAACCGACTCGAAGGCGCTGATTCGCCCTATCTCCGCCAACATGCCAACAACCCAGTGGACTGGTATCCCTGGGGTCCCGAAGCCTTTGGCAAGGCACAAGCGGAGAACAAGCCCATCTTCCTGAGCGTCGGCTACTCGTCGTGCCACTGGTGCCACGTCATGGAGCACGAGAGCTTCGAAGACGAGCAAGTGGCCGCCCTCATGAACGGGACCTTTGTGAACATCAAGGTAGACCGCGAGGAGCGCCCCGACATCGACGATGCCTACATGACCGCGGTCCAACTCTACAGCGGTCGCGGTGGCTGGCCGATGACGGTCATCTTAACCCCCGAGGGCAAGCCCTTCTTCGCCGGAACCTACTTCCCCAAGGAAGATCGCGGCCAGCATCCGGGCATGCTCAGCCTCTGCGCCCAGATTGGCAACATGTGGAAATCACGGAACAGCGAAATCCGGGCCGAAGCGGACCGATTTGCTCTCGCTATTCGGGAGGCCCACTCGCGCACTGCCCCCGGCACATTCGCGAAGTTTGATCGCGCCTTTTTGGACGGCCTCGTGGCAAAGGTCATGGCCGACTTCGACCCCGAGCATGGCGGCTTTGGCGGTGCGCCAAAGTTTCCGCCCCACACGGCCATCGAGCTTCTTCTCGGCTATTGCTTGGACGAAGAAGCCAACCCGGAACTGGCCGAAAATGCCTTCACCGTCTCTCTGGCCACGTTGCAACACATGGCGTTCGGCGGCATCCACGACCACGTCGGCGGCGGGTTCCATCGCTATTCCACCGACCGAGAGTGGTTGCTCCCCCACTTCGAAAAGATGCTTTACGACAACGTGCTGCTCCTCGGAAACTACGCCAAGGCGGCGGCCCTGACGAGCCAGATGGCCCCGCCACTGAGCCAACAGTTCTCCAGCGTTGTCGCCGGAATCCTGATGTGGCTTCAGCGCGAAATGACCAGCCCGGAGGGTCTCCTGTACTCGGCCGTCGATGCCGACAGCGAAGGCGAAGAGGGCAAGTTCTACCTCTGGAGCATGTCCGAGGTTCGGGAGGCCTTGGGCGAAAAGGCCGAGGCCTTCATGGAAGCCTACGGCTTTGCTCTGGCGGGGAATTTTGCCGATGAGGCCACCGGCGAGCGCAACGGCGCGAACATCCCCCACTTGGCCACCGATGTCGCCGGTCAGTTTGATGACCAGTTGGACTTGCTACTCGCCATCCGGAACCAACGGGTTCGGCCCGCGCTTGACGACAAGTCGCTGATCGGTTGGAACGGTCTCGCTGTCGCCGCCTATGCCGAGGCTGGCCTGGCCCACGAGGCAGAGAGGATCGCAATTGCGGTTCTTGCCGCCGAAGAGAAGCAGGGAAGTTTGCCCCACCAAGTCGTCGGCGCGCGGCCCAGTGGGGAAGGCTTCCTCGAGGACTACGCCTATGTGGCCGACGGCCTCTTCCAGTTGGCAAAGTCGATGCAGACGCTCCACGAAATGGCCGGAGAGGGCTTGCCCCCCTTCGCGAACGTACCAACCCACTACTTCGCCCACGCCGAACGCCTAACCGCGCAGATGATTGAGCGGTTCTATGACGACGAGCGAGGCGGCTTCTTCTCGACAAGCGACCGCCACGAAGAACTCTTTGGCCGAAGCAAGCCATTCTTCGACCAGCCGTTGCCGAGCCCCATCGCGCGAGCCCTACGATGCCTCACCGCCATCGGCGATGACGTCCGAGCCGAGAGGACCGTGCAGGCAAGCTTGGGTTGGGTCGAAAAGGCCCCCGGCGCGACCGAGGCTCTGATCCTCGCGATGATGCCTTACCTCGAATACTCCGAGGCCGTGGCCGTTGCGCCGAAGCCAGTTGGGGTTCCGGTGCTGAAGGTCGCCCCCCGAGAAGTAGCCGCGGACTCGAACGGCAAGGGCACCCTGACGGTCTCGGTCGAGATTCCTGAGGGCCTCCACCTGAACAGTTCGAACCCGCCCGCCCGCTGGCTGACGCCCACCAAGGTCGAGGTGAACGGCCTACGTGCCACCATCGCCTACCCAGACGCAACCAACGACCGATATGAAACTCAGCTAGAGATCAAAGTGGAGATCGAGTTGCCCAGCGGCAAGCGGGATGCCGAGTTCGAAGTCGTGGTGAGCTACCAGGCCTGCACCGAAACAGAGTGCCAAGAGCCCGTCCGCCGGGCATTTGGCTGCGTGATCATGCGCGACTGAGGCTGGCCGCGATCGTGTCGATTTGCCCGTGAGCAGTCCAATCGAGGCTAACAGGGGTGATGCTGACAAAGCCCTCGCGGCAAGCCTCGACATCGGTTCCGGGCTGCGAGGTGTTCGTCACAACCGCCCCGCCTTGCCAGTAATAGGGTCGTCCCCAGGGGTCGGATCGCATCTCGACCCGGTCCTTATAAACCCTTTGACCCATGCCAACGACGCGGTGACCGCGCAGTTCAACCGCATCGATGGCCGGGACGTTGATGTTGAGGAAAGTCAGCGGTTCGAGCGGGACTTCGGTAAGGAGAGCCCAATTCTCGGTGAGCCAAGCCGTGGCGGTCTCGTAGTGCAGGGGCGCTCCGCTGACGAAGGCGGCCATGCTGACGCTGATAGAGCGAATCTCGTTGATCGTCCCTTCCATCGCCCCCGCGACCGTGCCGGAGTAGGTGACATCGAAGCCAAGGTTCGGGCCGTTGTTGATGCCACTCAGCACGAGATCGCATCCATCCGGCCAAGCCAACGTGAGGCCAACATTGATGCAATCAGTCGGTACGCCATTTACGGCGAACGCAGGCAGGCCTTCGATCTCCAAATGCTCGACCCGCAAAGGGTCTCGCATCGTCATTGCGTGGCCGCACGCGGATCGCTCCCGATCCGGGGCCACGATTTTGACTTCACCGAACTGTCGTGCGACCGAGGCCAAATGGTGAATGCCGACCGCATGCACTCCGTCGTCATTGGTGATGAGTATCCGCATCTGGGTGCGGATGTTACCTTTTCGTCTGGTCGGGGACGGCTCCCAACTCACCCGGGCGCCCACCCTTGCTCGTGTTACTTAGCTTGACCGTAATGCATGGGGAGGTCGAGCCACTTGAGCTTCTCCCACGGGAAACCGAGCGGATCGTTCTTCCGGCCAATCGGACGGGCAATGAACTCGTGGCTCGTGATTTGGACGATAGGGAAGCGCTGCTTCAGCGAAAAGATGAGGCAAGCGACGGCTCGCACTTGGGCCTCTGGCCACGGGTCCTTCCCATCGCCCAGATTCACCATCTCGATGCCGACCGAGTAGTGGTTTAGATTCTCTTTTCCGCGATAGTCCACGCTGACACCTGCATGCCAAGCCCGGTCGAAACTGGACACATGCTGGACGATGGAGCCGTCACGCCCTACCGTGTAGTGGGCGCTGACCTGGCTCGATTCGCGCAAGAAGGCCTTGGTTGTGGTCTCCAAGGTGTCGATAACGGTGTGATGTAGCACGATGGTATCGACCACGGTGCCCTCCGGTCGGCGGCCAAAGTTCGGCGACTGAATCCAAACCAGGTTCAAATAGCCGGGCTCCTTCCAAGGGTTTGGAATTGAGATGCGAGGATCTTGTACTCCCTGACTCAAAATCCCCAAAACGCCAAACGCCGCAACGGTGCCAAACATTGGTCGGGTTTACCTGATGAACCGCAGTCAGGTTCCGCGCGTGTTGCCAAAGAGATCAACGTGCATCCGAGGAGTCAATCGCCAGTTTCGCTGAATCGCAAGCGGCACAAAGCTTCGTAACCGCTGAACCTGAGTTTCGTGGTCCACGCCCTCCGCCATCAGGAGGATGCGACCAGGATCGACCGGCGCAATCTCCGCCAGCAACTCATCAAGCTCGGCAAAGTCATCGGGGCTCTCAAGCACGAACTTCAGTTGAAAAGGATAGGCCGCAATAAGCTGGCGGAGGGCTTCGGGCTGGAGCCGTGACGCTTCGTGGCGCTCGCTCCAACCACTTTCCGAAGGAGGTACCGAATTGGCGAGCTTGGGACTGATCGACATCAGGTCGCACGGTAGCTTGCGAAAAATCGTCCCTGCCGTCTCAATAGTGATCGTGAAACCCTCGTCGCGCAGAGCCTCGGCGAGGGGTTCGATGGAATCGAACAGCATCGGCTCGCCACCCGTGAGGACCACATGGCGCACCTTGGCCGCCCGCACGACGTCCAAGATTTCTTCCAGGGTCATCACCGGTCCCTCCGGCTTCCAACTCGCGTAGGGCGTGTCGCACCAGACGCATCGCAGGTTGCACCCGCTGACCCGCACGAACGTCGAGGGAACTCCGACCCAAATCCCTTCGCCCTGGATGCTGGTGAAGATCTCCGCAATGCGAAGAGACATGCTCACAGCGCCGGATCCGTCAGGCCCAAAGCCTCGAAGCCCTTGGTCCGGATGGTGCACGAATCACAGCGACCGCATGGCCCACCGTCCACTGGGTCGTAGCACGAATGGGTAAGGGAATAGTCCACCCCGAGGGCTAGCCCACGAGCGATGATTTCCGACTTGGTCCAATGAATCAACGGAGCGTGGACCCGCAGGCTCGCCCCTTCGACGCCGGCCTTCGTTGCCAACCGGGCGAGACCCTCGAAGGCAGCGATGTACTCCGGCCTGCAATCCGGATAACCACTGTAATCGACCGCATTGACTCCAACGAAGATGTCCTGCGCCCTCACGACCTCAGCGAAACCCAGCGCGATGGCGAGCATGACCGTGTTGCGAGCCGGAACGTAGGTGACCGGAATAGCCCCCGCCATCTCCTCCTCGTCGCGATCCTTCGGAACCTCAATATCGTCCGTGAGGGCCGAGCCGCCAATCGCAGGCAGATCGACGCTGACAAACCGGTGATCGACCACGCCCGCGGCCAGGGCAACGCGCTTTGCCGCTTCGATCTCCACTTGGTGCCGCTGTCCGTAAAGCACCGTTAGAGCAGCTACTTCAAAGCCATCGGCCTGAGCAATGGCGAGCGTGGTGGCAGAATCGAGACCGCCACTGAGAAGAACCACGGCCTTGGGCATGGTTCATTTTAGCCCCCGAGGCGCGGTTTCAGCTTGAATCCTTCATGGAAGCCACTTTAGGGTCGAAAACCCCCGTGCTGAGGAAGTGACGAATTCGCTTCCTTGTGACTTCCAGATATCGCGGGATCATTTCTCTAAGTTCCGCATTAATGGTCCCCGCGAGATCATCGGCAAGCAAGAGAGCTCGTCCGGCAACCAACGCCTCGATCTGCGACATGGACGTTCCTAGATCCTCGGGCTTGAGCCCGAATCCTCGCCAGAACTCCGACTCCGATTCCCGAGAATTTCGAGCAGAGCGAGCATAGAACAGAGACTGCGCCACGTCCGCGGCAGTCCAGGACCAAACCGAATCGTCAAAATCGAACACCGAAACCTGGTCTTCGTGGACCTTCAGGTTGCCAGGATGTAGGTCGAAGTGCAAGAGCTGTCGTGGCTGGTGGTTCAGAGATTCCAACGCCGCATTGGCAATCGCAAGCGCTTCGCTGAACTCGGCCCCCTCAAGCCGCCAAAGGAGTCCATCCAAAACATCTTTCAAGACCGGTCGCTCGCACCCGTCGGGAAGCTCGAGGTCCTTAGTGGCGCGCTGGATCGCCCGCAATGACGATCCAACGCGGTGCCACAGGCGTGGAGAATCAGCGAAATGGCGCCCCGACAACCACTCATACGCAACCACCGGTCTCGGCACCTCGAACCCTGGAACCGAAACAAAGGTGATCGGGCTCCCATCGAAGATCGGAGCCGGCCGCGGAACGTGAACCTCACCACTTTCGGCCAGCACCTCGACCAGCGCGACTTCACCCCGGACCTCGCTCGGCGTCCTCTGGGAGTTGATATTCACCCGAATCGCAAAGGAATCCGAGCCGATCTGAAGCCGGAACGTCGTGTTGAAGCTATGGGTCGCCAAGCTCAGCGATGAATGGCTCGGCAGGATCTTGACGAGGGCTCGCCGGACGAGTCCGATCTGTTGGCGATTGGAAAGGGCCGCGAAATCCACAATGCCCCCGATCTTACGCGATAATCTCTCGACATGCGAAGGTCCAACTGGCTCGCCATCTCCGCGCTCTGCCTCTCGACCACTTTCGGTCACGCTCAGCAGCCAAACCAGTACGAGGAGGAAGTTCAGAAGCTGGTTGCCCAAGATGCAAAGCAGCCGCCCAAGCCCGGCGGCGTTGTCTTCGTAGGAAGCTCTAGTGTCCGCCTTTGGAAGACTCTGGCGACCGATTTCCCCAAGCTGAACGTGATCAACAGCGGATTTGGTGGGTCGGAGATAAGCGATTCGGTCTACTTTGCCAAGCGGATCGTGACGCCCTACAAGCCGAAAATGGTCGTTCTCTTCGCGGGCACCAACGATGTCGCGAATGGAAAAGCTCCCGAGACCATTGTTGGCTCATTTCGAGAGTTCGTCTCAACCGTGCGCCGAGAGTTGCCCAAAGCCCGGATTGCCTACATCGCGATCTCCCCGGCAGCCTCGCGTTTCGACAAGATCGATGCGATTCGACGCACGAACGCCTTGATCCAGGCCGAGTGCTCTAAAGGAAAGAACCTGGTGTTCATCAACACTTTCCCGCACCTCCTAACCGCTGATGGCCAAGCACGACCGGAGCTTTTCGTCGAAGACCGCCTTCACCTGAATGCCGAAGGGTACGCCCTCGTACGCACGATTGTCGGCCCATACCTGCCAAAGGCAAGTCGCTAGCCGGTCGCTTCGAGAAGCTTGCGCGCGAGCGCAACGTCGCCACGCAGAAGAGCCTCACCGATCGGGTTGAATCGGCCCGGCCCCTTCTTGCGCAACTTGTAAAGGCGCAGAGGAAGGTCAAGATCGGCGGGCTTGAAGGCGAAGGATGGGTCCATCTGTCGCCTGGCGTTCTGGGTGGCGATCAGGTCACGCATCCCAAGCTCGACCGAAGGTTCGATCTGCGTCCCCTCTTGCCAGTCGTTCCAGGTCGCAACCTGGATGGCATCGCCTCCAAGGGCGATTGCGTCGGCCAAGGTCTTGGTGTAGGTCTGGCCCATGTCATCCGGAATCACGGGGTATCCCTTTTGTCCACCTTCGGTATAGAAATCTTGAAACCGCGGAAACGCAACCGGCACCCGGATCGGCCAATCCTTCGACCGGACCGGGAAGTCGCGCTGAAACCCGAGGCCAAGTGAGGGAATCGGCCAGTCGTACGCTCCTTGGGCGTACGGTTGCTGCTTATGCAGAGTAAGGAGCTGGAAATCGCCCGCTCCGGCTCGGAACGCCGCCCACTCGGTTTCGGCAAAAGCTTGTGGCCCGAAGACAAAGACGGCAGGCTTGCCTTTCAACCGGATCCATTCCGGTTTAGCCAGCCAATTCGCCCGCAGAAAAGCACCCACGCTGCGCGCCATGTTGCCCCGCTGGTTCTCGAGAACCAGCTTTTCGCGAATGGCATTTCCGACCGATTGGTCTTCGTAAACGACCCCGATCTTGAGGCCAGCCCGAGCGGCAGTCGCGAAGAGTGTCTCGGTTCGCGTATGGATCTGGGCGTAGTCAAAGTGGCTCTGGGTCCCATACCAGTCGGCAAGGACGCCATCAAACCCGCTCAGCTTCATCCAGGCCACCTGAAGCTCAATCACGTCAGGATCATTGGAGTCGTACGGCCCGATAATCGGACGAAAGTGCGAAGCAACTCGGCCACTCTCGCGAACCTCCTTAGCCGTCCTGTTCATGGTCCAATGCCAGCCCAGAGAGGTCTGATCCGCTGTAAACCAGGGCATGACATGGATGAGCAAGGGAACCCGAGCGGACGACGACATCCAAGCAACCGCCATCGTTGCGAACAATCCCATTCCCGGAGTCTAGCCGAACCTCGCGACTTCCTGACTTCACCGATTCAAACCTTCCGAAACCAGACTCCAAGTATAGATAGGTTCTGCTCAACAAGCCTCAGGAACTTAGCAAGCAGATCGAGCGTGGAGCGCTGTAGAATCCTAGAGGAGAAGCACCTAGTCCAACGCAACCCATGAAACCCGATTTGGATCTCTATTTCACCCGTCCAGTAGGCAGCGTCGAGCTTCCCCTATCCGTCCTGGTTCCGACCCGAGCCCGCCCGGAGGGCATTGCCAACGCAGCGGAACGCATGGACCTCGCCGCAATCGGCCAATTCACCAAGCGTGCCCCCATCCAGGTAGCCGATATCGGATCCGGTAAGTATGAGATAGTGGACGGCAACAGTACCTACGCGGTAGCAGCCGAGCGTGGCTGGGAAACCATTCGTTGCCAGATAGTTACTCGGCTCTAATCCGTCAAGCCGATGACCGCAAGAAGATTCTCGTAAGGTGCAGCACTTCCTCCGTCCATAGGCAGTTGCTCTTTTCCAACAACCAACTTCCAATCGTACTTTACGAGACGATTCCTTAGCTTCTTAGCAATGACAAGTTCGTACCTCGGAATACTTGTCGCCGAGCTCTTACCGAGGAAGGGCACCGTGGCGAGCGTCAGCTCCTTCTTCACTGGGTCTGTTAGTAGATCTGCCCCTTCATCAATAACCGTGCTGCGTGGTTGCCGAATATAGAACGGAAAGTCCATCGCGATGCGATTGATGGATATTGAGTTTGGCAACTTGTCGCTGTCGAGCCACAAAAGTGCCTCAAGTACATCTGCGATCTGAATCGGATCACTATGGTTCAGACGCAAGTGCGGCTTGCCTACAAGCTTCTCTGTTAGACTCTTGCCTGCCATCGAGATGGACAGTTTCGCGGAAGTCGACTCCGACGACCCAGAACTAACATTGGGTGTATAGATGAGCAGCCCCGGATGATGTGGGCAATCTGGATCGAGAAGAATTCGTGTGAAAACGTCCATTGCGTTGCGATCGCCTTCGTCACCGATGGCAAAGTCAATGGAAGGCAAGCCACCGAAAAGATCGAGTTCCCTTGCTCGGTGCAGCCAGTACTCACTGGGCCGGACTCCAAGAATACCTAGGAGCCCCTCGTGCGCTTTCTTCTTGCCAATATCATTGTGGTTCTTTAGGTACTCGATTGCTTCGTGAGGCAAACCGCTCTCGTCGAACGACTCAAGTTTTCCATCGGGCGACACATTGAACCGAGCAACGAACTTCTTCACATTGTCTTCTAACTCTGCCTCGCTGGTTGGCTCCAAAAGTGAGTAAAGCAAAGCCATATCAAACTTCTTGAATGCGCTCTCACCCAACTTTGCTCGGACGATGTTCTTCACGTGTCCGTACTTCTGAGCCCACTCTCTCTCATTCTCGCCTATACTGAGCTGTGCGGACTGCTTGACCGCACCTGCAGGAGCGTCAGGGTCACCATCAAACTGGATGTATGCGATGGACACCTTCTCAGGATCCCCGCAGTTTGACGCTCTGTTTCTCACTTCAAGAGCCTGCTCGAGACCAAACTTACCAACCGCGAGAATATTCATCTTATGGTTTAATCCTTTGTAACAACACCGAAGCGTAGATAACAGATACCAATCCCGCCCATAGAAGCGCCTTGACAACAATTTCTCGAGCTGGGTTACCGACCTCAGCTGGCTCTACTTCAAGGTCGTGGGCAACCTCGATGACGTTATCAGCTTGTGTAGAAAACGAGTTGATTCCTGCGGAAACTGCAACAAGTAGGCCCATCAAGACAAATACAAGCTGCTTATAGGAGTCACAACTGAGTTTTCCTTCATCTATCAGTGGCGAAAGTATCGAAGCTACCAACGCAAAGGTTCCCCAAGCAGTACCCAACACGTTGCCAATAACGCCACCAAATGCCACGATTGCAAATGCTGTAAATAGAATCGCCCAAGCTGTCCCATTCCCCACAACTAACTGCTGACCGGACATGTCTGAAAGGTGCTTGCTATAATCCCGCAGCAGGCCGCAAGCCAGTACGATAGCCCCTGCAAGAGCACCCGACCGGATCCCGGCTTGCCAAGTGTTGAGATGAATCGCCATCGCTGCGCGCAAGCGAGCATATTGAAGTTCATGCTTTTGCCAAAAGCCAGTGGGGATCAGGGCGAGTAACGCACTCGGCTGGCTTCTCGAATCCTGCCCCAATACTCGGTCGTTTGGCATCAACAGGTGAATGCCTTTGTGCTGTGCGAGGACGGCGACTGGTCCCGCGAGATGTTCTTTGGGCGTAGTGCTGGCCGCAGCATAGAATAGCTGGTGATCACCATCGAGATCAAGAAGCAGACTAACCCCCAGTGATGCGGCCGTCCCCGCCAAAACGCCTGCCAGGACGCCTTCTTCGACTTTGCCCCCACGGAGAGCAAATACGATCGGTACTACGAGGATGGGCAACGCGAAACTGGCCCAGGCAAGTACTTGGCCCAAATCCAGTCGCGGCGGAAATGGACGAAGCAGGTTCCTGCGAGCAGCGCGCTGTAGGCGGGGATCACTCGGATCGTTCGTCGTTGCCTCGCGTTTTTGTAACCTAAGAAGCTGGAGTAGGACGGAGACCGCAAAGACGGTGGGTGCGATCAGTGATTCAAACGTAGGAATTAGATCTACGCCGCTAGCCTTCTTAAAAAAGACCCACCAGGGCGATAAAGGTATAAGGATGCAGCCGACCGTACAAGCAACCGCAGGTAGGGCGAGAGATAACGCAGTCTTCTTGCCTTTTGAGGGCATCAGCTGGGTAAGTAGGTTGGCGGCAGTAAGAGAATTTCCAAAACCAACCAAACCTGCAAGAATCATGCCGAAAGTTAACCGTAATGGCTCGTTGCGAACTCGCAAGACCAAGCTTCTTGCGACCGATGACCCCGGTCCATTTGCGACCATCGTGGTCCCGGCAACAAGCAGAGCCAGAGTTAACAACTCTTCATTGATCTTGGATGCCAGCACATGGGCGAGCCCATCGATCTCATGGCCTATCCCAAAGCCAAATAGCTGGGCTACATGCAGGCCTGTCGCGAGCAGAGCCGAGGCGAGGACAAAGCCATAGACTGGGCTCTTAACCGCTTCAATACACATGAAAGCAAGGCAGATGGGGAGCAGGATCCACCAATAGAGCCAAAGCAAAGGTCCCAATATGGCAAGCCCAAGGAGAACCTTCCAATGCAGGGGAAGGGCTAGCAGTTGACTCTGATTGAAATTTGTCTTGACCAGTTTAGCCTCCCACCCGACTCCGCTTTACTTCGAACAAGTATCTCCCAGACCCAACCAGAAAATCAACAAGTCCCTCGCCCTTCCGGACAGAACTTACGCCCAAGGAATTGGAGAGCACTTTACCTCCTTCCCGGACATCATCTACCGCCATCGCAGGAAGTTGAACTTGGGCGGCAACTCCAACGGGAACCTCAATCTCAAATCTAAGGGTTTCGCCCTCACGCTCCCAGTTCGAGACGATCTTCCCCCGTACAGACATATAGCTCGACTTAACCCAGTCTAGTCCAGCCGGGACCTTAGGAAGAATCTCCACAAAGTCAGAACCGGCGGCACTCGCTGATGGTCGAATACCACCAAGAGATTGCAGCATCCACTGGCTAACCGACCCAAACATCGGGTGGTTGTGCGAGAACGTGTTGTCACTGAAAGCCCAGTGCTCCCACAAGGTCGTCGCCCCGTTCTCCAGCATCCAGCCCCATCCTGGGAAGTCGGGTTGGGTCGCTATTTTGTAGGCGAGATCGATATGGCCCTCCCGCGAGAGAACTTCCAGCATAAACTTGGTTCCGAGTATGCCGGTTGTCAGGTGGTCGTTGCGATCATGGATTGTCTTAACAAGGTAAGCAAGGACCTTGGGTCGTGACCGCTCAGGGACGATGCCGGTATAGAGGGCCATCGCCTGGCTGGTCTGCGTTCCGGGACCAACCTTGCCCGTGACTTCATCGACGAACTTCGCCCCATATGCAGCTCGTATCTTGGCTGCCAAGGCAGAGAAGTACTCGTGGTCATGTTTGCGCTTAAGGCGGCTAGCAAGACGGGCAAGAATTTCCGCACTTTGGAAGTACATGGGAGTCACCAGCTCAGGCGCGGGGTTCTCCGTAAGGCTCTCATGATCGCTAAGGCCGTTCGATATGATCCCAGAAGGATTTTGACTTTCAACGAGAAGCAGCCAGCGCTTAGCCGACTCATAGCCGTCTGAGCCTGTGCGACTGTCACCATAGTATTGGTAGAGCTGGTCACTCAAGAGAGGCTGGGCCATGGCCCATATCAGGCCACAATACTGAATGCCAATGAAAGGGGCGGTGTCGGTGAACATACCGTCGGCAAGCGCACTATCTGTCCAGTCGTGCACCGCCTTAGAGTAGAAGCCACTCATGTCAAAGTTCGCCATGAAGGCTTCGCTGGTTGCGACAATATCACCACCGTAACCGAGTTTCTCGCGGTGAGGGCAGTCGGATTGCACACTAAAGATGTTGGAGAGGAATGTGCGCTTACACACGGTCTGAATGTTGTTAAGCAGCGGGTTCGAGCATTCGAAAGCACCAACTTCCTCGATGTCCGAGTTCAAACGCAATGCGACAACATCAGCAAGCGGCAGCGCCGAAGGTAGTCCAGTGATTTCGACATACCTAAAGCCTCGAAACGTGAACTTCGGTGAGTAGGTTTCACCGCCTCCACGAGCGATGTAGGTATCCGCTTGCCAGGCGATAGGGGGCACCCCGGGGCCGCCTGCGCTTTCGTTTGTCCCCTCTCGCAGCCACTTGAGCTGCCCCGCCACGCTCGTCATCGGGTTCAAGGTCCCATCGCCATAGAGCAGCTCCCCATAACGGAGCCTAATCTCAGTACCCGCAGGCACATCCAGATTCAGGGTCACCCATCCGGCAAAGTTGACCCCCATGTCGTAGATCCGGACGCCCGGCTTGGGTTCTGTAACCTTCGTTGCCGCCCATCGGCCCGTGATTCGGATCGGTGGTTGAGGAGGGTTGACAAGGCGACCAACCGGCTCCGCCGCAATCGAGGGCTCCCGCCAACGGGAATCATCGAACCCTGGCTTGTCCCAGCCCGGCTGCTCTCGGCGCGCATCGACGACCTCGCCCAGGTAGACGTTGTTGCGCAAGATCGAACTTTCCCCGATTTTCCAGCTTGTGTTCGTGGCTATGGTCTCGACCGTGCCGTCGGTGTATTCGATCTTGATCTGGGCAAGAACGCGGGGGCGGCCAATAGCGAGGTGCTCACGCATGTTGAAACTCCCGAACAGCTTCATCGGCAGCGGGCTGTACCAGCCGTTCCCGAGGATCACGCCAATGCAGTTCTGGCCACGAGCCAGGTGGCGAGTGACATCGTAGACCGAGTAACCAACACGCTTGTCGAACTTGGTCCAGCCCGGGTCGAGCACTTGGTCGCCAACCCGCTTACCGTTGATCGAAGCTTCGACGTACCCGAGACCGGCAATGGCGAGTCGAGCCCGCTTGACCTGGCGCGGCACCGCAAATTCCTTTCGGAACAGCGGGGCAGGGTCGTTGGCATAGAACTCGATGTCGGCCTTCGGGGTCGGCTTGCCATCATTAAGCCACTGGCCCTCCCAGTCGTTAGGATGAAGCAGTCCCATCTCAAAGCGCGCAGGCTTACTCCAGGTGCCCGGGCCTGCTTTTTCATGAGGCTGGACCTTCCAGTAGCAGATTTGGCCGGAATTCAGGGGAAGACCGCCATAAGGGAAGGTGACGCTGCCCGTGTAGGGTGTGATCCCGCTGTCCCAAAGGTCGCCCTTGTTGTCGTTTAGTAGGTCCAAGGAAGTCGCGACCAGGATACGGACTGCCGTCACATGGCGGTCGCGAGCACCTTTGGTGGCCTCGAAATTGCAGCTCAGCCGAGGCTGAGCTGCGTCAATCCCAATCGGTTCGAGTCGGTATTCGCACCGAAGGTTGGTCGCGGTCATGCCCGACTTTGGCACAGCACGACCCACGGCGGCTAGCGAAAGAGTCGCGGTCGCCAAGACAAGGAGGACACGCAGTGCATGGAGCATGCGATCACTCTAGCTCAAACGTGAATCTGGAAGCGATCTAAACTAGTGGCGATGTTCCAGCCAAACCTTCAAGAACTCCTCGAAAAGGCTAGAGCGGCCAAAGCAACGGGCGAAGTCCTTGTCATGCTTCGTGCCGCCGAAGAGGGCTGGCGGGCCGACCCGACCAATGCCGAGATCGGCGGTCTCGTCGCCGAGGGCCTCAGTCGTCTGGGCCGCACCGCCGAAGTTGCCCAGGTAGCCGAGAGTGTCTTGCTTCTCGACCCCGACGCCGCCACGGCTCTTGAAGTCAAAAAGTCGATCGAGTCCATCAAGGCATCAGACTTCCGACCGCTCCGATGGGATTCAAGCCTCCCGAGCGCAACCATCCTCCAGATTGAGCAAGCGGCCCATCGAACCACCTATCGCGGGCACGCGATGATCAAGAATCCCTTCGACCTCGCCCTCATGCCGATGCTCCTGCGCAACCTGAGACCCCAAACGATCATCGAAATCGGATCGTTCAATGGTGCCAGTGCCCTCTGGATGGCCGATACGCTCCGCCTAGAAGGGACCTCGTTCCACATCCATTCGGTGGATATCGTCAAAGTGACGACGATCGAAGATCCCCAGATCACATACCACCAAGGGTCCGGGCGCGAACTGGCCAGTCTCTTCACTCCTGAACGGCTCGCCAAACTGCCCCATCCGCTGCTGGTGATCGACGACGCCGACCATCAGCGCCAGACCACTTCGGCCATCCTCGAATTCTTCCACCCCCACATGCACTCCGGCGACTACTTCGTCATCGAGGATGGCCTGACTGCGGAAGGAACTCGCCAGGCGCTGGAAGCCTTCTTCGACGATCATTTTGCCGACTACATGGTCGATCCCGAGTATTGCGACTTCTATGGTTACAACGCCACTTGGTGCGTCAATGGGTTTCTCAAGAGACTTTAGGTTGGCATCACTGACCCGTGTTATAATGCGAGGGGAATGAGGGCCAAAAGCAGTTCGGTGTTTGCGAAAATCTTCCTCGCCCTCGGGCTTGCGCTCATCATCTTCGGGGCCCAAGCTGTACCCGGTCAGTCCCAATCCGTCAGCCCGTCGTCCGCCGACACGTTCGAGTCAAAAATCCGCCCTGTATTGCAAGCCAAATGCCTTGCTTGCCACGGTGCCAAGGAACCCGCAGGCAAGTTTCGCCTCGACCAGCCCGTCACGGCCAGCCAAGCGCAAAGAATCGCCGAAGTCATTTCCTACACAAGCGACGTAAAGATGCCGCCGGCGGGGAAGCTCCCTGGCGCCGAACTCGCCGCCCTAACAGCATGGTCCAAGGCCGGAGCCCCCTGGCCCGCCAAAACTCCGCCAAAGACCAAAGAGAAGGGCACATTTTGGGCCTTCGTCCCGCCCAAGCCCCCGGTCCTGCCCGAAGTCAAAACCAAATCGTGGGCTCAGAATCCAATCGACCGGTTCATCCTCGCTAAGCTCGAAGCGAACGGCCTAAAGCCCTCGCCCGTGGCCGACCGCCGCACCCTCATCCGCCGCGTCACCTTCGACCTCACCGGCCTCCCGCCAACCCCACAAGAGATCGACGCCTTCCTTGCCGACAAGCAGCCCAAAGCATTCGAGCGAGTCATCGACCGCCTCCTCGCCTCGCCCGCCTACGGCGAAAGATGGGGCCGCCACTGGCTCGATGTTGCCCGCTATGCTGATTCCAACGGCCTCGACGAGAACCTTGCTTTCCCAAACGCGTGGCGCTATCGCGATTGGGTGATCGGCGCAATCAATGCCGACAAACCGATCAACCGCTTCTTCCAAGAGCAAATCGCGGGCGACCTCCTGCCCGGAGCGGGCGATAACGAGGTCATCGCCACCGGCTATCTCGCCCTCGGGGCAAAAATGCTCGCCGAAGACGACCCCGTCAAGCAAGAGATGGACATCATCGACGAGCAAGTCGATACCCTCAGCAAGACCTACCTCGGCCTCACCGTCGCCTGCGCCCGCTGCCACGACCACAAGTTCGACCCCATTCCCGCCAAGGACTACTACGCGCTCGCTGGCATCTTCAAGTCCACCAAGACCATGCAAAACTTCCGGGTCGTGGCCGAGTGGAACGAGCGTCAACTCGGCCCGAAGGAAACCCAAGAGAAGCTCGCCGCCATCGAAGCCGAGATCAAA